>JBILCN010000001.1:0-82586 GCA_044353095.1 Candidatus Nanopelagicus sp. | reverse complement strand
TGGCAGTGATCGAAATGGTTGAAGCAGGAACACCAGCTAAAAAGGTTGCGAAAAAAGCGGCAGCGAAAGCTGAGTAATTTACCAACCAAAAATACCTAAGAAAGATTATGAAAGAACCCACTCTCAATCCCGAGAGTGGGTTTCTTCGTTTAAGAATTGATCTTTCATATGACGGAACAAACTTTGCTGGCTGGGCAAAACAGCCAGATCAACGGACCTTACAAGCAGAGATTGAAAAAGCATTAACTGTTTTAACGCAGAGCCAGCTAAGCACAATTGTTGCTGGCCGCACCGATGCTGGCGTGCATGCCGAACACCAGGTTATTCATGTAGATGTTCCAGAAAAAACAGATATCTCAAACTTGGCCTTTAGATTAAATCAATTGCTAGATGATGATATTCGTATTAAATCTCTTGCCTATGCGCCAGTTAATTTCCATGCCAGATTTACGGCTAGCGCACGTATTTATAAATATAAAATTATTGATGGCGCTCGAATCACGCCACCACTAGATCGACATGACAGCGCTGATTGGTTTCGAGAGTTAGATATTGATCTAATGAACCAGGCAAGTTCACTTGTGCTTGGCGAACATGATTTCTTTGCATTTTGTAAGTTTCGAGAGGGCGGCACAACTGTTAGAAATCTATTGCAATTTGAGTGGGTTCGTGATGAAAAGGGTTATGCAGTAGCAACAATTAAAGCTGAGTCATTTAGATACAACATGGTGCGTAATCTTGTTGGTGCAGCGGTCTGTGTAGGCGAAAAGCGTTTTGAACCCCAATGGATGTTAAAAACCTTAAAAGATAAGGTGCGAATTCCAGATAGTTATGTCTTTCCGGCAAAGGGATTGTCCTTAATTCAGGTGGATTACCCAAGTGAATCTGAGTACTTAACCCGCTACAACAATTACTTGAATAGCACCGCCTCCGAGGAGCCAGAATCCTGATTTTTCAGGCTCGGTTTTGACCCGAAGATAGGGTCGAAGGTAATCTACGTCTTCTGGAAATGACCCGCTTCGGGACAATCCTTACTTAAGAAAGCGAGAACCTCGTGCGCACTTTTTCACCTAAAGCCGGTGATATCACTCGTAATTGGCACATCATCGATGCACAAGATGTTGTACTTGGTCGTCTTGCTACTCACGCTGCAACTTTATTGCGCGGAAAACATAAAACAACATTTGCACCTCACATGGATATGGGTGACTTCGTAGTCATCATCAACGCTGACAAGGTTGCACTTACTGGATCAAAGAGCACACAAAAATTTGCTCACCAACACTCTGGTTATCCAGGTGGTATGACTTCAACTGTTTACGCAGATCTATTTGAGAAGTTTCCAACTCGCGCTGTCGAGAAAGCAATTCGTGGCATGTTGCCAAAGAATCATGTTGGTCGCGCTGCAATCACAAAGCTAAAGGTTTATGCAGGTGCTGAGCATCCTCACGCTGCACAAAATCCACAACCATTTGTATTCAAACAAGTTTCACAAATCAGCAAGTAAATCGCGAAGAATATATAGGAGATAAATGTCTAACGAGAACTTCGATACCGAAGCAGAACCAACCTCTTACAGCTCTAGCACTCCTGCTGCAGCTACAAACCGTAAGGCAATCACCGCACCTGGTGGTGGCGTTGGTCGTCGTAAAGAGGCGGTTGCTCGTGTTCGTTTAGTTCCTGGTTCAGGTCGCTGGGTTGTTAATGGCAAAGCACTTGAGGTTTACTTCCCAAACAAGGTTCACCAACAAGCTGTCTCTGAACCATTCCGCACAATTGGTGCTGAGAATACTTATGATGTTTTTGCACGTATTCAAGGTGGCGGAACATCTGGCCAAGCTGGTGCACTTCGACTTGGTGTAGCACGTGCATTAAATGAAATTGATACTGATGCAAACCGTCCTTCACTTAAGAAGGCAGGATTCTTAACTCGCGATGCTCGTGTGATTGAACGTAAGAAGTACGGACTTAAGAAAGCCCGTAAGCGTTCTCAATACAGCAAGCGTTAATTTAACCTTACTTTATAAATCTATGGCCCTCTTCGGCACCGATGGTGTACGAGGTGTTGCAAATAAAGATCTCACCGCAGAACTTGCTGTTGATTTAGCAATTGCTGCTGCACATATTCTTGGCGAAATTGGTGCATTCGCTGGTCATCGTCCAAAAGCAATTGTTGGACAAGATTCTCGTGCATCTGGTGATTTTCTAGAAGCCGCCGTTGTTGCTGGCTTAACTAGTGCTGGTGTTGATGTTTATCGGGTCGGAGTTCTACCAACTCCTGCAATCTCATACTTAGTAAAAGAGTCTGGCGCAGATCTTGGCGTCATGATCAGCGCATCCCATAATCCAATGCCAGATAATGGAATTAAGTTTTTTGCGCGAGGTGGCGATAAATTAGCTGATTCGGTTGAGGCACAAATTGAAGCGCATTTAGGTGAGCCATGGGATCGCCCAACTGGCAAAGATGTTGGTCGAATAATTAATGATGATTCAGCAAAACAAAAATATCTTTCCCACCTACTTGCAACAATTAATACCGATTTGGCAGGCCTGAAAGTTGTTGTTGATTGCGCAAATGGCGCAGCCTCATTTGTTGCACCCCTTGCATATGAAAAAGCAGGTGCGAAAGTGACCGCGATTTCAGCAACGCCAACTGGCTGGAATATAAATGAGAATTGCGGATCGACCCACCTTGAAAATCTAATTTCTGAAGTGAAGAAAACAGGTGCTGATTTGGGTGTTGCTCATGATGGCGACGCTGACCGTTGTTTATTAATCGACCATCAAGGTCAGGTTATCGATGGTGATTACATATTAATGATTTTAGCCAATGCATTAATGAGTGAGAATAAGTTAAATAAAAAAACGGTAGTAGGCACCGTGATGAGCAATCTTGGTTTTGTAAATGCCATGGAGGCAGATGGAGTTGCAGTAGTTAAGACAGCGGTAGGTGATCGATATGTCCTAGAGAATATGCTGGTTAATAATTACTCACTGGGCGGTGAACAATCTGGCCATGTTATCTTGCGAGAATTCTCAAATACTGGTGATGGTTTATTAACAGCGCTTCAAGTCATGCAGGTCGTGGCAAAATCTAAGAAATCTCTAAGTGAACTTGCATCAAAGATGCAGAAGTATCCACAAGTATTAATAAATGTAAAAGATGTTAAGCGAGAAAAATTAGCGGCATCAAATAAAATTAGTGATTACATCGCAGATCAAGAGAAAACTTTGGGTAGTAATGGCCGAATCTTGGTACGAGCATCTGGCACTGAATCATTAATCCGAGTTATGGTGGAAGCAAAAGAGATGCAAACCGCGCAAAAGATCGCAGATTCATTAGCTGAACTAGTAAGATCAGAACTCAAGTAACTCTTTTAAGGAGTTTTCCAAATGTGCGGCATAGTTGGCTATACCGGAAGCAGCTCCGCTCTTAAGCCGGTAATCGAAGGATTACGTCGCCTTGAGTACCGCGGGTATGACTCCGCTGGAATCGCATTACCAACACAAATCGGAAAACCTTTATTTGTTGAAAAACGTGCCGGAAAATTAATAAATCTTGAGGAAGCACTGAAAAATACTCCGGTAACTACAAGCGGTGTAGGACATACCCGTTGGGCAACGCATGGTGGACCAACAGATACCAATGCGCATCCACATTTAGATAATGAAGGTAAGTTGGCTTTGATTCACAATGGGATTATTGAAAATTATGTTGAGCTTCGTGCTGAATTAGAAAAACGCGGCCATAAATTTAATTCCGAGACTGATACTGAATCGGTCGTGCACTTATTAAGTGATGCGCGCAAGATGCACAATGGTGATTTAGCAGCAGCCATGCGGGATGTTTGTAAAAAATTACGTGGCTCCTTTACATTACTAGCCTTGCACGCAGATAATCCAAAGATAATTGTTGGCGCCAGACGCAACTCACCTCTGGTAGTTGGCGTGGGTAAGGGTGAAAACTTCTTAGCATCAGATGTCTCTGCTTTTATTTCATACACAAAAGTGGCACTTGAATTAGATCAGGATCAAATAGTTGAGATCTCACCAGATGGTGTAGTTGTCACAGATTTAACTGGCAAAGTAGTCAAACCAAAGGAGTATGAAATCTCTTGGGATGCTGGCGCTGCTGAGCGCGGTGGTTACCCACACTTTATGTTGAAAGAGATTTATGAACAACCAAAGGCCATCGCTGATACTTTGATTGGCCGCTTATCTGGTTTAGATGTTAAATTAAAATTTAAGCGGTTTAATAAAATTGTAATTATCGGGTGTGGTACTGCCTATAACGCAGGATTAGTTGGCAAGTATGCAATTGAAAAGTGGTCAGGCATACCGGTAGATGTTGAACTGGCCTCTGAGTACCGTTATCGCGAACCAAGTATTGATAAGAAAACATTAGTAATTCCAATTTCACAATCAGGTGAGACGATGGATACGTTAATGGCAATGCGTCACGCCAAAGAGCAAGGTGCAACTATTTTTTCAGTTTGCAACACAAATGGCTCAACAATTCCGCGAGAGTCAGATGCGGTTCTTTATACCCACGCAGGTCCCGAGATAGCTGTTGCGTCAACTAAAGCATTTGCTACTCAACTTATCGCGATGTATTTAATTGGTTTACATATCGGCCAACAATTAAAGGTAATAGACAAAAAATTATTTAATGAAATCTCTGCTGAATTATCGCAGCTACCAGCGAAGGTAGAGCAGGTACTAGAAACGGTAGAACCACTTAGAGCCTTAACTAGAACTCTTAAAGATTCGCAATCAATTTTATTTTTGGGTAGACATGTTGGTTATCCAACCGCACTTGAAGGCGCGTTAAAGTTAAAAGAATTGGCTTACATGCACGCCGAAGGATTTGCTGGTGGTGAACTTAAGCACGGACCGATTGCATTAATTGATATCGGAACACCAGTAGTTGCCATCATGCCACCAGAGGGATCAATCTTGGCCCAGAAGATGGCTAGTAATATTCAAGAGGTCAAAGCAAGAGGTGCGATTGTAATTGCGATCAGTGAGTTTGAGTTTAAGGATGCAGATCACCTGATCAGAATTCCGCAGGTAGATCAATTTTTACAACCAGTACTTTCAGTTGTACCGTTGCAAGTAATTGCTTATGAAATGGCAATTGCTCGCGGCAATGATGTAGATCAGCCAAGAAATTTAGCAAAATCAGTAACGGTGGAGTAGTCAGATAAATGCCTGAAGTAAGAAGAAAGCAGATGAATACTGCCATCAAACTGTCAATACTTTTTTTTGCAACTTACCTACTAATCACACAACAAGTCTTGGCAAATGGTTGGCTGCGCAGATTAGATGAGTTGATCTATGAGCGAGACATCCTTTTAGTGTCGCCAGATCAAACCCCGCTATATATTATTTTAATTGATGATCTAGGGCTTCGAAGTGTTACTGCAATTGTCTTATTGATTACCGCTGGCTTAATCAGCCGCAGATATAGATCTTGGCGCCCCCTAAACCTTTCACTACTTTCGTTACTAGTTTTAAATTTATTAGTTGGTGCATCTAAATTACTTTTTGGCAGAACCAAACCGCACTCCGGTTTTGATTTATTTTTTACAGATAGTGGACTTTCCTACCCCAGCGGTCATGCGGCAAATGCAGTTCTTACATGGGGCATATTCGCTTATTTAATCTACCGCTACTCACATAAAGGTCCATTTGAAGGTTTCAGATTAACCTGGCTAGTTTCAATAATTACAGTGGCGGTCTGTTTAGTTTCACTTTATCGAAATACCCATTGGTTCTCAGACTTGTTGGGTGGCTTATTCATTGGTGCCTCATTATTGGTTGCAATAATTGCAGTTGATCGCAGTATTCCCTCTGCTCGCCAGCCTTCATAAACAGTAAGCGATAAGGTTATTTCATGTCACGTGCTGTTGCAGAGGTAGATTTAAATGCAATTGCACATAATTTAAAATTAATAAAGGACAAGACAAAGGTTCAAGTCTTAGCGGTTGTTAAAGCAGATGCATATGGTCATGGCTTAATCCCAGTTGCAAAAGCTGCAGTTGCTGCCGGAGCAGATTGGTTAGGCACAGCTCTCTTAGAAGAAGGAATTGCACTACGAGCAGCCAGCGTTAAGGCACCTTTAATTTGCTGGCTGACACCACTTGGTGAGGATCTAAAGATTGCCATTAAAAACAATATCGATCTCTCTGTTTCCTCCGTCGAATTACTTGAAGAGGTAATCGATGCTGGCAGAGCTGCAAATATTGTGCCAAGAATTCATCTAGAGGTTGATACTGGAATGACTCGAGGCGGTGTGCGAAGTGAATGGCCAGAGTTTGTTTCACAAATTGCTAAAGCAGTAAAAGATAATGGAGTTGAAGTAGTTGGCTTGTGGTCACATTTTGCTCGAGCCGATGAGCCCGATCAAAGTTTTAATCAACAACAATTAGACACTTTTCATAAGCGGCTAGCAACTTTGATTGCGCAAGGCATAAATCCGCAATTTGTACATATTGCTAACTCAGCTGCTGCTCTGACAAATAATGACGCGGTTAAAAATATCGTGCGCTGGGGTATCGGTTTGTATGGATTATCTCCAGATGTAAATACTTTAGGAGATTCAAAGAAGTTTAATTTAAAGCCAGCTATGAAATTAAAAGCTAAATTACACTTAGTAAAGGATGCAGAAGCTGGCGCTAAAGTTGGTTATGGCGGAACTGCAACAGTTGCTAAAGATACAAAAATTGGCATCGTTGCAATGGGATATGCAGATGGTATTCCGCGGAATGCAAGTGATTTAGCTGGTGTATTTGTAGCTGGCCACCGCGCACCGTTATTAGGACGGGTTTCAATGGATCAATTTGTTGTAAATCTTGGCGCGAACTCAAATGCGAAAACTGGGGATGAGGTTGTGATTTTTGGCGATGGTGCTCTCGGTGAATACACAGTTGATGATTGGGCGAGCGCATCCGGCACCATAAATTATGAGATTGTTACCCGAATCGGCCCACGCGTGCCTAGAATCTACCCTCGTGGGTAACAGCTCTGATTTACTGTCGATAAAAAACCTCTCCGTTTCATTTGGTGGCCTAAAGGCGCTCTCTGATATTTATCTTGAACTACACACTAATGAGGTAGTCGGATTAATAGGACCAAACGGTGCGGGCAAAACAACTTTGTTTAATGCCCTTAGTGGAGTTGTTGGTGTTGATTCTGGTGAATTAGAAATAAATGGCAAGAGCCATAAGTGGCCAAAACCCCACGAGTTAATTGATTTAGGAATTGCCAGAACATTACAAGGTGTGGGTTTATTTCCAGAGTTAACAGTTCTTGAGAATGTAATGATTGGTGCGACAAAATTTGCAAAAGGTGGCTTGATTAGTAGCGCTCTTGGTTTAAGTGGGCGAGATGAAAAACGCTTACGTGAGCGGGCAATGGTTGCACTTGAACGAGTTTATGCATCAGGAATTGCAGATCGCAGAGCCGACTCCCTTCCTTACCCAGTCACTAAGCGGGTTGCAATTGCTCGCGCTCTGGTCAGTGAACCAAAGATTCTTCTACTGGATGAGCCGGCAGGTGGGTTGGGTGCGCAAGATATTGAGTGGATGAATAGCCTGATTCATAACTTGGCCTCTAGCTGTTCAGTCCTTCTTGTAGAGCACCATATGGATGTTGTGATGTCAGTTTGTTCCAGGTTGTATGTTTTAAATTTTGGCGAGGTAATTTCAAGTGGCCAGGTTGCAAGCGTTCGTAATGATCCAGCGGTTATCGCTGCCTACCTTGGAGTAAACAATTGAACGGCTTAATTGTTAACAATCTAACGGTTGATCATGGCGCAATCCGCGCAATCAACAACCTTTCTTTTCTTGTTCCAAGAGGAAAGCTCACTGCGATTATTGGTTCAAATGGTGCCGGTAAAACTACTTTGCTTCGTGCATTATCTGGCTTGAAAGAGGTTAAAAACGGCAGCGCTAGTTGGAATGGCAAATCAATTTTAAATACTCGGCCAGAGAATTTAGCCCGCAGTGGCATCATGCATGTTTCAGATGGAAAATCAGTAATCACTGAGTTATCAGTCAAAGATAATTTAGCGCTCGCCGGATTATGGCGAAAAGATAAAAAAGATGTTGCCGCGGCAACGGCAGAGGTAATTGAACTTTTCCCAATCTTAGGTGAACGTATAAAACAAAATGCTGGCTCTTTATCTGGTGGTGAGCGACAAATGTTGGCTATTGGTCGCGCACTTATTGCCAGGCCAAAATTACTATTACTTGATGAGCCATCTTTGGGGTTAGCGCCATTAATTGTGGAACAAATTTTTCAGACAATAAAAACACTGACTGCAAAAATGGATTTAACGGTAGTTCTAGTAGAACAAAATGCAATGGGTGCATTAAAGATTGCCGATATCGGCGTAGTTTTAAATTTAGGAACAGTTGTTGCAGTTGATCATGCGCAAACTTTGCTCAATGACCCGGCAGTGCGCGCTGCTTATTTAGGAATTTAGGATGCGGTATTTAAGATGACACAATTTATTACAGCAGTTCTTACCTCATTATCATCAGGTGCGATCTATGCACTAATGGCATTAGCGTTGGTTTTAGTTTGGCGATCTACTCGAGTAGTTAACTTTGCTCAAGCTGGTCAAGCAGTTCTGACTACTTACATAGGTTATGAAGTGATTCAAAGAACTGGCTCGTACTGGATAGCACTTGTTGCAGCCATTATTAGCGGTGCGATTATTGGCGCCTTTATTGATAGATTTTTTATGCGGCCAATCTTTAAGCGCGTTACATCTGGACCAATTGTTTTGATTGCACCAGTTGTAGCAACCTTAGGATTACTAGGAATTATCGAGGCAATCATCGGAGTTGTTTGGGGATTAAATAATCAATCAATTGAACCACCAGTGTCCAATGCTGGCTTTAATGTAAATGGAACGGTTATTGCCTTCAGCCTCTTTAATGCATTTGTCCTTGGATCTGTTGCAATTGCTATGATCTTATTAACTTTGCTATTTCAAAAGACCAATATTGGATTAGCACTTCGCGCCTCTGCATACTCACCGGAGATCTCAAAGCTATCTGGAATTAAAGTGGATGCAGTTCGAACACTTGGCTGGGCAATATCAGGAGCAGCTGGTGGCTTAGCGGGAATGCTTTATGTGCCAAGCACTTATCTTTTCCCAAATGCAATGGACATTTTATTAGTCTTCGGTTTTATCGCTGCAGTAATCGGTGGCTTAGAAAGCATGGTTGGCGCTGTAGCAGGCGCAATGGTGCTTGGCTTTGCAATTAACTTCGTAACAACTTATGTAAGTACAACACTGGTATTTCCAACCGCTTTCGTAGTTTTAATTTTAGTTTTATTGGTGCGACCTTCTGGCCTATTTGCTGGCAAGAAAGGCAGGAGTGCATAAATGCTAAAACATTCCAAGAGCAAACACTCAAAAAAGGTTCATTCATCAATTGATTCACCGAGAAAGAGATTGTTTTTGTTTATTCTTGGTGGTTGGTTACTTCTATTACTAAGTAACCAGGTAGATGAGTTCTCACTTTATCAAGGCGCCTTTGTTGCCACATACGCTGTTGGAATTGCCTCAATAATTTTATTAACTGGCTATAGCGGACAACTTTCATTAGGACACGGTGCTTTAATGGCGGTCGGCGCCTATGCTGGAGCGCTCACAATAAATTCTTTGCAATGGCATCCAGTTGTGGCATTAGTTATGGCAACATTAATTTCTGGCTTATTTGGCCTGCTTCTAGGTGCGGCGGTTGCAAGATTTAGTGGACCATACCTAGCTGGAACAACTTTGGCACTTGCAATTTCATTGCCATCCCTTGCAAATCAATTTCCAATACTTGGCGGTCAGCAAGGTTTAATCTTTGATGTCGGAGCCACCCCTGCCAGATTCGGCGAAGACTTCTCACCTTATAAATGGTTCTTTTGGATAGCAGCTCTTGCAGCATTAATAATTATTTGGTTTGTTGCAAATATTGCAGCATCTAGATTTGGCAGAACATTTAGAGCGATGAGAGATAATCCAATTGCCGCCCAACTCTGTGGCGTAAATGTGGCTCGTCAAAAGGTCATCGCTTTTGCCATTAGTTCTGGAGCTGCAGGATTATCTGGGGGATTGCTGGTAATGCTGATAACAGGCGTATCACCCAGCGCATTCCCGCTCAGTCTTTCACTTCTTTTACTCTCAGGAGCCGTGGTTACTGGACTGTATAACCTAAAAGGTGTGATCCTTGGCGGGTTGGTCCTGGTTGTGATCCCAGAAATCGCCGAGTCGCTAGTAACGCGTATCGGTGGCTCTGAGAACTTAGCCATCTCCTTACCTGGATTCTTGGTGAGCGCACTGCTAATTTTGGCGGTGATGTTTACTCCAAATGGTCCAGAACATATTTTTAAAAGAAAACACTAGGGAAGGAAATAAATGATCAGAAATACACGTACGAAGCGAGCTGTTATCGCTTCAGCGTTAATCGCCGCAGGTGCGATGGTGCTAAGCACTGTTCCAGCACAAGCGACTGAAACAACTGGTGTAACGGCTACCTCAATTAAGTTGGGTATCTCATCACCTAAGACAGGTTCTGCCGGTCTTGTGTACGGAAAAGTTCCGGGCGCAATGAAGGCCTACTTTGATTACATCAATGCAAATGGTGGCGTAAATGGTCGAAAGATCACCTTAATTTCTCATGATGACAAGTACCTACCAAGACTTGCTGCTACTCAGACCACAAAATTAGTTTTGAATGACAAAGTATTCGCAATCGTTGGTGCACTTGGTACCGCAACACACTCAAATGCATATAACGCTGCAAAATTAGCCAAGAACAATGTTCCTTCACTATTTGTTAATACCGGATTTAGCGGCTTTGCAAATAAGGCTAAGTACCCAACTGCATTTATGGTTCTTCCTAGCTATGCCATGGAAGCAAAGATCATGGCTAAGTTCATCAAGGACACTCCAGCACTTGCACCACAAGCCTCATTCCTAATCGCTCAAGATGATGAGTTTGGTATTGATGGCGTTGGTGGATTTAAATCTGCTGGCCACACATTCTCTGCTGCTCCAACCTTGTACCCACAAGGTGGATTAACTGCAGCACTTGCTGAAGGTGCGCTAACTAGATTAAGCGCTGTTCCAGGAAAGCCAATTTTAATTCTCTTTGGTACAACTGATACGACAGCAACAATCTTGAAAGCTGCCGAGAAGTTATCTTTGACTACTAAGTTCACATTTATGGGAGGCTCAGTTGGCGCCGATGCCAATACATTATTAGCTCTTGGTGTTAAAGCCACGACTGTTGATGGAGTTATCTCAGCATCATTCTTCCCAGATGCTAAAGATGTAACTGATCCATATGTAAAGCAGTTTACAGAGATCAATACCCAGTACAACAAGGGTGTTACATTTGATAACACCGTTCTACAAGGTATGAACTCAGCGATGCTTACAGTTCAAGCACTTCGTGCAGCAGGAAAGAACTTAACTCGTACTGGATTAATGAGAGCTATCGACACAAAGGGTTCAACCTTTGCCAGTGCAGGACTTGTGCCACTTAATTACTCAGCAACTAGTCGTGTTGGTTACAACGGCTACTGGCTTGGTCAATTAAATGCCAAAGGTGAGCTAAAGCCATTTGGCGGAAAGTTAACGCTTTACACAACTGATTCAACAGCAGGTGTTGTTACAGCGTCAACCTTTGTCCGTAAATCAATTCCAAAGAACGGGATACCAAATAACTAATGAAAAACACATTTGTTAAGAAGGGCTTAGTCGCTCTTATTTCATCTGCACTAGCAACTGCACTCGCTGTTACTGCACCATCTGCAGCGCAAGCTGCAACACTTACTTGTACCAAGGCGGCAACTAAGGTTGAGACTTGCACAGGTACTGATGACAATGGCGCAAAGTTTGAAATCAGAATGCCAGCAAACTTTAACGGCACTCTCTATATCTACTCTCACGGTATCCGTAACAACGTAAACCTGCCTCCAATTCCAGTAGTTGCACCAGCAGGATCACGTATTGATTACTCACCAGAGGTTGCACCATCCTTAACAGTTGCAAATGCACTACTTAAGCAGGGCTATGCTCTTGCTGGTTCTGGTGCAAGCGCACAAGGTTGGAGCCTAGAAGAGGGTGTAGACGGAGCATTCCAAGTTCTACAAGCAGCTAAAGATAAGTACTCAAAGGTAAGCAAAGTTGTTGCCTGGGGTAACTCACTTGGTGGCTTAACTGCACAAGCATTTGCTGAGCAATACTCAGGTGCAATTGATGCAGTCCTTCCAATGTGTATTGCTGACTCTGCACAATCACAGATCACAATGGCTGGTGATTTCCTTTGGGGAATGAAAACATTCTTCAACCCAGCAATTAAGGGAACTGGTTACTCTGCCGGTCAAACGGGTTACGTAGAAATGCTTACTGATCTAGGAACAGTGTTAACAACATTGCTTGCACTTCAGGCGGCTATTAAAGCCAATCCAGTTCAACCTGCTTGGCCAGCAACCTCAACAGTTCCAGATTCCTTGAAAGCTATTCCAGTACGAAGTGCAATTTTGCTTCTTGGCTTAGTTTCTGGAATCTCAACTCAGTCCAAGACTTACGATGCATCATCTGGTCCAGCTGGAGCACTCGAGACAACATTTGGTCTGGCAATCAGCCCAGCACTTGCTGTTCTTGAAAACGGTGCAGAGGCTGCAGCGCTAGCTGTTCTTGCAAATTACGACATGGAGGTTCGTGCAGGTGGAGTTGTCTATGACAATAGCAAAACCAACTTCTCAGCCCGCCTAGGTGATGATGCACAGATTTATGCAGCAGCACTTTCAGGTGGAACTGCAACAACTGGCATGATTGGTTATTTGCAATTCTTAGCACCAAAGGTAACTGCAAACCCTGCAGCTGTTGCTAAGTTAAATACCATGTATCAATTGCAAGGCAAGATTGAGGTTCCAACAATTACTCTTGCGGCCGCAGCTGATCACATCACACCGGGTGGCGCAGTAACATATCTAAACAATCAGTACGCAGCAGCATTATCCGCTGGTACTGCAAAAGCTAATATGTTGCTAAATGTCTGGAACAAGCCAGCAGATACCTACACAACATTTGATGCTGCTGGCGCAGTTACACCAGCTTTTGCTCCAAATGGAGTTGGGCACTGTAACTACACAGCCTCACAGGTTCTTGCTGTGGCTAGATTGGCTGCAACAGCTGCTAGAACAGGAAAGCTTCCTTCAATGACAACAGCTAAGACTGCTATCAAGAATGATGACAACCTATTTATTGATCCAAACTTTGAGCCACCATTGCTCAAGTTCCGTCAATAATCAATAGTTAAGTTAAAAGGGCCTCGAGAAATCGGGGCCCTTTTTCTTTCTCGATAAACTTAGCCTCTAATGACTAGGCCTCTAATGAAACTGATTACTGACGGCGTTGATTCGATGCAGCAATTAGGCAATCAAATTGGCAAGCAATTAAAAAGTGGTGATCTAGTTGTTTTAACTGGCGAACTCGGTGCCGGCAAGACTGTCTTGACTCAAGGAATTGCAACTGCCCTTGGCGTTGAAAATGTTACTTCACCAACCTTTGCAATTAGTCGAGTCCACAAAGGAGATCCAAACTTTATTCATATCGACGCATATCGATTATTGGACAGCGGCGTGAATGCATTTGCAGATTTAGATTTTGAAAGCTACTTGCCTAATAGCGTGTTTGTAATTGAATGGGGCAAAGATTTTATCTCTGCATTAAGTGATCAGTATCTTGATGTCAAAATATCCTTAACCGATAACGAGGGCGAAAGAAGTGTAGAAATTACTGGCGTAGGCCAGCGTTGGAGTGGTTTTAAGTTATGACCACTGTATTAGCAATTGATACATCAACCGCACGAACATCAGTTGCCTTAATGGCTGGCGATAAAGTTTTGTTTAATGAGTTTCATGAAGATCCACTAGCCCATGGTGAAGTACTTCCAGTATTGGTAGAAAAGGCTTTAAAGTTAAATGTAGGAATTGATTTAATCGCAGTTGGAATGGGGCCAGGACCCTTTACTGGGTTGCGAGTAGGTATTGCCTTTGCCCAAAGTTTGGCACTTGGTATGAATGTAAAATGGCATGGAGTTTGTTCCCTTGATGCGATGGCCTTTAATCTAGCTGAGCAAAAAGAAGAGAGAGATTTTATTGTTTCAACCGATGCCAGACGTAAAGAGCGATTTTGGGCAAGGTATGAAAATGGAAAAAGAGTTAATGAACCACAAGTTGGTAAATCAGTTGAAATTGAAAAATTTGGCGTAAAGGTTTTTAATGAGGGCGACTACTACCCGGATCCAATTGCAATAGCCAGAATTGCCTTAAGCCAGCCATCAGTTGACCAACCTATTTATGTTAGAAAACCAGATGCACATCCACTTCCAGAGAATGTGAAGTTTCGCGAGTTCATATCAATTGATTTAGTACCAGCAATTGCCATGGAGAAAGTGGTCTATGGAAAATCTGGCTGGACAGCTGAACAATTTAAAGAGGAGTTTGCTAAGGCACCAAAAAATGCTTATTACATTGCGGCTGAATTTAATGGTGAATTAATTGGATACGCCGGAATTTATTACTTATCAGAGTTTGCCGATGTACACACGATTACCGTTGCTGCTGATCATCGCCGCAAGGGCATCGGTCGTGAATTTTTAAAGCGTTTAATTAATTGGGCTAGAGTTAAAAAAGCTGCAGCGATCATGCTTGAGGTTCGGGCAGGAAATGAAGAAGCGCTACCGCTGTACTTAGAAAATGGTTTTACAGAGATTTCCCGCCGGCAAAATTATTACGGGCCTGGGCTAACTGCGATCATTATGCGAAAAGAGTTGTGATGCAGCCATTAGTTTTAGGAATTGAAACATCCTGTGATGAAACTGCAGTTGGAATTGTGCATGGTCGCAAACTGCTGGCAAATGTAATCTCATCAAGTGTTGATCTGCATGCTCGATTTGGCGGTGTTGTTCCCGAAATTGCAAGCCGTGCGCACCTAGAAGCGATTCAACAAGTTATTGCAAAAGCATTATCAGAGGCTAAAGTGAAGTTAACCGATCTTGACGCGCTAGCAGTAACTGCTGGTCCAGGATTAATTGGCGCATTACTAGTTGGTGTAAGCAGTGCTTCAGGTTTAGCACTTGGTTTAAATAAACCCTTATACGGAGTTAATCACCTATCCGCACATATTGCAGTTGATGCATTAGATAATGATGAAAAGATTCAACCTAGTATCGCCCTTTTGGTAAGCGGTGGGCATAGTTCAATTTTGCAGGTGAATAATTTAGCAAGTGATGTGATAGTAAAGGGTGCAACAATTGATGATGCAGCAGGGGAAGCCTTCGACAAGATAGCCAGAATTATGGGGTTGGGATTTCCTGGCGGACCAGTTATTGATCGAGAAGCTAAATCTGGCAATCAAGATGCAATATCTTTTCCAAGAGGCCTAACACATGCAAATGATTTAGCCGCGCATCAATATGATTTCTCATTCTCTGGTTTAAAAACTGCCGTATCTAGATATTTACAACAAACTCCTGATTACAAAAAAGCTGATGTTGCAGCATCATTTCAAGAGGCGGTAGTTGATGTTCTTCTGCAAAAATCTATTGCTGCATGTAAAGAGAGCGGTATTGAGAATTTAGTAATTGCTGGAGGTGTAGCTGCGAATAGCAGACTTCGAGAGTTAGCCCAGCAGCGATGTGAAGTTGCCAAGATCAGGCTTCGAATTCCACCCACCGCACTTTGCACCGACAATGGAGCGATGGTGGCGGCGCTGGGAAGTCTTGCGGTCAGTGAAGCGGTTATGCCCTCTAAAACCGGCATATCAGCCGATTCGGCAGCGCAGATCTCCCAAGTGATCTGGTAGCTGGGCTACAAGTTGCAGGGGGCACCATCCCCCTTTAAAGTTGGCTTTAGCACTCTCAGGCCTCGTGTGCTAATTCAACTCGAAGGTAGCTGAGAGCGGTCCAACGAGATATGCAAGCAAAGGGAGATACCACCATGGCAATTTCAATTAAGCCACTAGAAGATCGAATTGTTGTTAAGGCTAATGAAGCCGAGCAAAAAACTGCATCTGGTTTAGTAATTCCAGACACTGCAAAAGAAAAACCACAAGAGGGAACTGTGATTTCAGTTGGCCCAGGACGTTTTGAAAATGGAAATCGAATTCCACTAGATATTAAAGCTGGCGATGTTGTTCTTTACAGCAAGTACGGCGGCACAGAAGTTAAGTACAACAACGAGGAGTACTTAGTACTTTCATCCCGTGATGTACTAGCAATTATTGAGAAGAAGTAATCGTGGGTAAATCACTTCAATTTGATGAAGCAGCTCGTCGCGCTATGGAGCGCGGTGTCAACATTCTTGCTGACACAGTAAAGGTAACACTTGGGCCAAAGGGTCGAAATGTTGTTATCGCAAAAAGCTACGGTGCACCTTTAATTACAAATGATGGTGTCACTATTGCAAAAGAGATTGAGTTATCAGATCCAGCCGAGAACATGGGTGCTCAACTTGTAAAGCAGGTTGCAGAAAAGACCAATGATGTCGCCGGTGATGGAACAACTACAGCTACGGTTTTAGCCCAAGCTATGGTGAAAGAGGGACTTCGAAATCTTGCAGCAGGTGCACAACCAATGGAGCTTAAGTACGGAATTGAACAAGCGGTTTCAGCATTAACTGAGGAGCTTCGCAAAAACTCAACTGCAGTAAGTGGTAAAGCTCAGATTGCAGATGTGGCAACTATTTCAGCACAGGACAAAGCAATTGGTGATTTAATCGCTGAAGCAATGGACAAGGTTGGCAAGGATGGCGTAATCACAGTAGAGGAGTCATCAACAACTGGCCTTGAATTAGATTTCACTGAAGGTATGCAATTTGATAAGGGTTACATCTCGCCTTACTTTGTTACCGATGCTGATCGCATGGAGACTGTCCTAGAAGATGCTTACATTTTGATCTCTGGTCAAAAGATTTCAGCGCTATCTGAAGTACTTCCAGTTCTTGAGAAGGTGGCACAAGCAAGCAAGCCACTTTTAATTATTGCTGAAGATGTTGATGGTGAAGCACTTTCGACTTTAGTAGTTAACCGCATGCGCGGCACCTTTGCATCGGCTGCCGTTAAAGCACCTGGCTTTGGTGATCGACGTAAATCAATGTTGCAAGACATTGCAATTCTTACTGGTGGACAAGTTATCTCAGCTGAAGTTGGCTTAAAGCTTGAGCAAATTGATATCTCAATGCTGGGTAAGGCTCGTCGTGTAGTAATCACTAAGGACAACACCACAATCATTGATGGCGCTGGCGATAAGGCAGAGGTTGCCTCTCGAGTAACTGAGATTCGTCGCGAGATTGAAAACACCGACTCTGATTGGGATCGCGAAAAATTACAGGAGCGAGTTGCAAAACTTGCTGGTGGTGTTTGCGTTATCAAAGTAGGAGCACATACTGAGGTTGAGTTAAAAGAGAAGAAGCATCGTCTTGAAGATGCTATCTCTGCTACTCGCGCCGCAGTTGAAGAGGGAATTGTTGTCGGTGGTGGCGCTGCATTAGTTCATGCTGCATCAGCACTTGAAAATGATTTAGGTTTTGAAGGCGATCGTGCAGTTGGTGTTCGCTTAGTTCGTAAAGCATGCGATGAGCCACTTCGTTGGATCGCTGAAAATGCTGGTCAAGAGGGCTACGTTGTTGTCTCAAAGGTTCGCGCAATGAAACCAAATGAGGGTTACAACGCATACTCTGACACTTACACCGATCTTGTAAAAGAGGGTGTAATTGATCCAGTTAAGGTAACTAGATCAGCGCTAGCAAATGCCGCTTCAATCGCAGCAATGTTTATTACAACTGAAGCTTTGGTATTTGAAACACCAGAGGATAAGAAAGAGGAAGCAGCCGGACATGGCCACTCACATGGCGCTGGCGGACACTCTCACTAATTAATAAGCAGTACACAATTAACACTAGGCTTTGATTCTATGAAGGCTACCGCTCGGACAGCGATTAATACGTTGTCAGTAGATTGCGGTGGTACTGGAATCAAAGCCTCAGTGCTTTCTAATACCGGAAAAGTTTTAATTGAGTATCCATATTTAAAAACTCCTTATCCGCTTTCACCAAATCGGTTGATCTCAATTATCGAAGGATTTATTAAGGTTGGTCCAAAGATAAATCGAGTAACGGTTGGCCTGCCCGGAATGATTCGCGATGGCAAGGTAGTTGTTATTCCACATTACATAAATGCTGGTGGTCCCAGAACGTTGGTGGATCCGGGTTTAAAAAATAAGTGGTTTGGTTTTGATATGCAAGGTGCTTTACTGAAAAAATTAAAGTTGCCAGTAATAGTTTTAAATGATGCTGAGGTTCATGGCGCAGCAGTAATTTCTGGCAAAGGATTAGAAACGGTATTTACCTTTGGTACAGGACTTGGTTCTGCCATTTTCAATAATGGTCAATTAGCACCACACCTAGAGATTTCACATACAACAATTAGAGTTGGAAAAACTATCGATGCCTGGATCGGTGAGCAGACTCGTAAACGTATGGGAAATCAATTGTGGTCTAGGCGAGTAAAGAGTTTGATTCAAGAGTTATACCCAATGATTGTCTGGGATCGGCTGTACATAGGTGGCGGTAATGCGCAAAGAATTAGCAAGAGTGCGTTAAAAAGTTTTGATTACAAGGTAACGATTATTCCAAATAGTGCAGGTGTTTCAGGAGGGGTTAAAGCCTGGGAGTTAAGAAGCTAAACCAGGATTATATTTACGAGTAGATAAAAGTTCAGCACGTTCCTCTTCACTCTTACCGCCCCAAATACCAAATGGCTCTTGCACACTTAATGCATGATCAAGACACTCTTTTTTTACTGGGCAGCCACCACAGATTGTTTTAGCGCTTTTAATTCTGTTTTTGCGAGATGGTCCACGCTCTCCATCTGGATGAAAAAATGTTTCAGATGGCAGATTCTTACAGGCAGCAGAGAATTGCCACTCCCAGGAAGAGGCTATAGGGCGTAAGGCTTTTGAATTCTCACTCATACATGCAACAACCTTTATGGCTAACGCTTTATTCCCGATACTCTTAGGCACGTGTCTGAAATTGAAATCGGTCCTGGTAAGCGCGCTCGTGCCGCATACTCATTTGATGAAATTGCGATAGTTCCAAGCAGACGTACTCGTGACCCACATGAGGTCTCCATCACATGGCAAATTGATGCATATAAATTTGAACTTCCATTTTTAGCAGCGCCAATGGATTCAGTTGTCTCACCACAAACTGCAATTGAAATTGGTAAAGCTGGTGGCTTAGGTGTTTTAAATCTAGAAGGTATTTGGACTAGATATGAGGATGCTGAAAAGAAGTTAGCTGAAATGGCAAAGTTATCTGAGCCAGAAGCAATTAAAAAAATGCAGGAGATTTATGCAGCTCCAATTCAACCAACATTGATTAAAGAGCGGATTGCCCAGATTCGTGAAGCCGGTGTGAGCGTTGCTGGCGCTCTATCACCACAACGCACTGCCGAATTCCATGAAGCGGTAATTAAAGCGGGCGTAGATATATTTGTAATTCGTGGAACTACAGTTTCAGCAGAACATGTATCTGCAGCAACTGCGCCACTTAATTTAAAGAAATTTATTTATGAACTTGATGTACCAGTAATTGTGGGTGGTGTTGCAACTGCTCAAGGTGCGCTGCATCTAATGCGATCTGGTGCTGCCGGAGTATTAGTTGGTTTTGGTGGCGGTTCAGCACACACCACAAAAACAGTTTTAGGAATTTCAGTTCCAATGGCATCTGCCGTTGCAGAGGTGGCATCAGCTCGCCGGGAGTATTTAGAAGAGTCCGGTGGCCGTTATGTTCATGTAATTGCTGATGGATCCGTTGGTAACAGTGGTGAGATTGCTAAAGCAATTGCATGTGGCGCAGATGCAGTAATGATGGGATCTCCGCTTGCTCGTTCAACACAAGCACCTGGCAAAGGATGGCACTGGGGACTAGAAGCCCACCATGCCCAACTGCCAAGAGGAAATCGAGTTCATGTTGGAACAATTGGTTCATTAGAACAAGTATTAAATGGCCCTTCACATACCTCTGATGGCACCATGAATTTGTTTGGCGCCCTTCGACGATCAATGGCTACGACTGGTTATTCAGATTTAAAGGAGTTCCAGCGAGTAGAAATAGTTGTTCAACCTTAAAACCAACTTAAAGTATTGCTTGGATACGCCTTTATAGCGGCAGTTTGGTAATTTATATAAAAATTTCACTTAAACTTTACCTATGCATTTTCCTCGAAAAATTACCGCAATAAGTGTTGTGGTATTTCTTGCCTCCTCCTTATTGGCAAATGTTGCAACTGCCGCACCTAAGCCGACACCCAAGCCAGTTGCAAATAACAAAGAGGTCAAAGTTACCTGCAAGCCTACAACTGCGGTTGCACATCGCGAAGTTAAGGTGACGATCCCAAAATTACAGAAGTTTAATAAAAATAGAGTGATTACATTCACCACTAACTGTGGCGATATTGTGATTGAAACATTTGCTAAAAAAGCACCGATAACAATCTCAATGCTAACTGGTTTAATAAGTGCAAGGTTTTATGACCAATCAATTTGTCATCGTATGATCAACTCAACAACTGCTGCACTTTTGCAATGCGGTGATCCAACCGATTCTGGATATGGCGGCCCAGCTTTTCAATTTAATGATGAGAATTTACCAAAACCTATTATGAGTAATTATCCAGCTGGCACAGTTGCAATGGCTAACTCTGGTCCAAACACTAACGGCTCTCAATTTTTCATCATGGCAGAGAACACAACCCTTGATCCTTATTACACAGTATGGGGCAGAGTTACTAAAGGACTTGAGATTGTAAAAGCGGTAGTTGCGACTGGCACTCTTGAAGGTGGTGAGGTTGGTCGGCCTAAAGTTAAAATTGCAATTGAAAAAGCAACAGTTCGTTAATTTGTATTTATAATCTTAAAAACTTCAGCAATACTTCCTTCGGCTAGATTATTCGCAGCAGCATTTTTTTCGCCCCATTCGCGAACCATCTTTTCTAAATTTGGATTGTGTGCAGTCTGACTTACATGGGCATCTAACGCCTTCATCTTTTTATCAAAAACATCGGTGATATCTACATAATGATCTGGATTTTGAGTAGACATAACCCAAACCTCTTGGACGCGCCAAGGCTCAAGTCCTTCATCCTTAAGTAAATCTTCAAATGCAAATGGATTTCGAGAGTCTGGATACACCGCCTGTATTGCTGCTTCACCAGCTGCCATGTGATCTGGATGGGATGCAAATAAGCGATCCCAATTGCGATCAGGGGATTGAATTAACATTCGTTGTGGCCGGGTAATTCGAATCTGGCGAACAATATCTTTTCGCAATTCAATTGTTGGTACCAACCAACCATCTCGGTAATTTAAAAAGGTTATATCTTCAACTCCGACGACCTTGCCCGCATCACGTTGTTCGCGCTGGCGAATTTTTGGCATCTCTTCCCGGGGTACGGATGGATCCTCCCCGCCTTGATCGCCATTTGTACAAATACAGTAGGAGACCTTAATTCCAGCAGCGCTCCACTTTGCAATAGTTCCTGCTGCGCCAAAATCACAATCATCTGGGTGAGCGGTTACAACTAAAACTCGCTCAATCTCACTATCGGCAATTGGTTCCATTTGCGAAAGATTACCGCACTCATTGAAGTGTCAGAACCGAAGATAGGATTATGGATATGTCCGCACAATCAGATCCGCTAATCCAACCTTTAACTGGCGGTTTAAATCCACAACAATTAGCAGCGGTTACTCATATCGGCTCTGCTTTATTGGTTGTAGCTGGCGCTGGATCTGGAAAAACAAGAGTGCTAACCCGTCGAATTGCATACTTACTAGCAGAGCGCAATGTGGCGCCATATGAAGTTCTGGCAATTACATTTACTAATAAAGCAGCTGGTGAGATGAAGGAGCGAGTAGCAGAACTGGTTGGTGATCGCGCTAGAAGTATGTGGGTATCAACCTTCCACTCAGCATGTGTGCGGATTTTGCGTAAAGAGGCGCAGCTTCTTGGTTACTCAAACTCATTTACTATTTATGATCAAAGTGATTCATTGCGATTAATTACTCTAGTTATGCGCGATATGAATTTAGATGCAAAGCGATATGCACCGCGCGCTGTTCAATCAATCATCTCCTCTGCCAAAAATGAGTTAATGGGACCAGCTGATTTTTTAAATCAAAGTAAAAATCAATTTGATCAAATAGTTGCAGATGTTTATAGCGTCTATCAAAAACGGCTAATCGCTGCCAACTCTATGGATTTTGATGATTTAATCTCAAAAACAGTTGAGGTGCTACAACGTTATCCAGAGGCTAGAGCAAAGTACCGGTCGCGCTTTCGGCATATTTTGGTGGATGAGTATCAGGATACAAACCATGCGCAGTACATATTGATTAAAGAGCTAGTTGGAGATGTTCGGGATGGATTTGCCCTAGCCGAACTTTGTGTAGTGGGAGATGCCGATCAATCTATTTATGCATTCCGTGGTGCGAATATTAGAAACATCATGCAATTTGAAGCAGATTACCCAGATGCAAAAACTATTCTGCTTGAACAAAATTATCGCTCCACCCAAAATATTCTCTCCGCTGCAAATGCAGTTATCTCCAATAATGAGAATCGAAAGGAGAAGAATCTTTGGTCTGAGGCAGGCGCTGGTGCAACCATTGTTGGCTATGTTGCAGAAAGTGAACATGATGAGGCGCAGTTTGTAGTTAATGAGATTGCAAAGCTGCGAGATGCCGGTCGATCAAATCCGGGTGATACTGCAATTTTTTATCGAACCAATGCACAATCTCGAGTATTTGAAGAGGTATTTCTTCGCAGCTCACTTGCGTACAAAGTAGTTGGTGGCGTTCGATTTTATGAACGGCGCGAAGTAAAGGATTTTCTAGCTTACCTGCGAGTTTTAGTAAATCCTGAGGATGAAGTTTCTCTGCGACGCATTATCAATACGCCAAAGCGGGGAATCGGAGATCGTGCCTTAGATTTAATTGATCTACATGCAATCAATCACAATCTAACTTTCTGGCAATCACTTTGTGAAGTTGAGAAAAATCAAGAGATTGCTGCCCGCGCTAGCGCATCAATTATTGAGTTTGTTAAGTTGATTCAATCATTACAGACATTAGTAGAGGCCAAGACAAGACCATCTGTAATTGCCCAAGCCGTACTTGAACAATCTGGTTTGTTAACAGAGCTTGCAGAAAGTATTAATCCACAAGATGAAGTGCGAGTAGAAAACCTAGAAGAGTTAGTTGCTGTTGCAACTGAGTATGAAGAGGGTGAAGTTGATGAAGGGGATGAGAATTCACTGCTTGGCTTTCTCGAGGATGTTTCTTTAGTTGCAGATGCTGATCAAATACCAGATGGTGAGGATCACGGTGGTGTAGTAACAATGATGACACTGCACACTGCTAAGGGATTAGAGTTTCCAACTGTTTTCTTAACTGGCATGGAAGAAGGAGTTTTTCCACACTCACGAACACTTGGTGATCCAGAGGAGCTGCAGGAGGAACGGCGGCTTGCCTATGTTGGCTTAACAAGAGCGCGCGAGAATTTATTTATAACTCGAGCGGAATACCGCTCGGCATGGGGTGCGCCAAATTACAACCCAGCCTCAAGATTTTTATCTGAGATTCCAGATTCAGTTATTGAATGGAACGAGGTTGCTGAAAAAACTTCACCAATTAAAAGTACTATCAGTAGAAATCGAAGTTTTGCAGCACCAAGAGCAACTGGAAAAAGTTCTAGCAATACAATGGAATTAGAAATTGGTGAGCGAGTGTCTCATGACACTTTTGGTTTAGGCACAGTTGTTGCTGTTACCGGTGAAGGTGATCGAGCCGAAGCAACTATTGATTTTGGCTCATTCGGTGAGAAACGCTTACTTCTTCGGTATGCGCCAGTCGAGAAATTATAAATATCTAACTTTATTCATTAAGATCACGCCGTGGATTTATTTGAGTACCAAGCGCGCGATTTATTTGAAGCCCATCAAATTCCGGTATTGGCCGGCGCTGTTGCCGAAACCCCAGAAGCAGCTGAAGCAGCTGCAGCAAAAATGGGTGGCAAAGTTGTTGTTAAAGCGCAAGTAAAGATTGGTGGCCGCGGTAAAGCGGGCGGTGTAAAGCTTGCTGAAAATGCAGCCGATGCAAAAGAGAAAGCAAAAGCAATTTTGGGAATGGACATTAAGGGTCACACTGTTCATCAAGTGATGATCGCTCAAGCCGCACCGATTGCTGCTGAGTACTACATGGCAATTTTATTAGATCGTGCTAATCGAAACTTTTTAGTAATGGCATCAGTTGCTGGTGGAATGGAAATTGAAGAGGTTGCACATAAGACGCCAGAGAAGTTGGCCCGAGTTGGAATTGATCCAAATCAAGGAGTTAGCAAAGCAAAAGCATTAGAGATTGCAAAGAGCGGCCAATTTCCAGCCGATGTGCAGGAGCAAGTAGCTAATGTCTTGGTGAAATTATGGGCAGCATTTGTTGCTGAAGATGCAACATTGATGGAGATCAATCCACTCGTTAAAACGCAGGATGGCAAAGTAGTAGCCCTTGATGGCAAAGTTACATTGGATGAGAATGCGGATTTTAGACAACCAAAACATGAATCACTAGTTGATCATGCATCTACAAATCCACTTGAAGCTTTAGCAAAAGAGAAAAACTTAAATTATGTGAAGTTAGATGGTGAAGTTGGCATCATTGGAAATGGTGCAGGCCTAGTAATGAGCACTCTAGATGTAGTTGCCTATGCTGGCGAGAAGTACGGCGTAAAGCCCGCTAACTTCCTAGATATTGGAGGCGGCGCATCAGCTGAAGTAATGGCAAATGGATTATCAATCATCTTGGGTGACCCCGATGTGCGCAGCGTATTTGTTAATGTATTTGGTGGCATAACTGCATGTGATGCAGTTGCAAATGGCATCGTGGCAGCATTAGAAATTTTAGGAAGCAAAGCAACTAAACCAATTGTGGTTCGACTCGATGGTAATAATGTGATTGAAGGACGCAAGATTCTTAATGATGCAGCGCACCCACTTGTTCAACAATTAGACACCATGGATGGCGCAGCTGCAAAAGCGGCAGAGTTGGCGGCCAAATAATGGCAATTTTTATTAACGAAAATAGCAAAGTCCTTGTGCAGGGCATGACTGGCTCTGAAGGTACTAAACACACTAAGCGCATGCTAAAAGCAGGTACCAAAATTGTTGGCGGTGTAACACCTGGAAAAGGTGGTCAATCAGTTGATATGGATGGCGTACAAATCCCGGTCTTTAATTCAGTAGCTGAAGCAATGGCGGCAACTGGTGCAAATGCATCTGTTGTTTTTGTGCCACCTAAATTTGCAAAGGCTGCGGTAATTGATGCTGTAGATGCAAAGATGCCATTTGTAGTTGTAATAACTGAGGGAATTCCGGTTCACGATGCCGCAGCTTTTTATGCCTATGCAGAGAGTAAAGGCACAACTCGAATTTTAGGTCCTAACTGTCCAGGAATTATTAGTCCTGGAAAATCAAACATTGGAATTATTCCATCTGATATCACTGGCCCTGGCAAGATTGGATTAGTTTCTAAATCTGGCACATTGACCTATCAGATGATGTATGAATTACGTGATTTTGGATTCACGACTGCGGTTGGAATTGGTGGCGATCCAATTATTGGAACAACACACATTGATTGCTTACGCGCATTTCAGGATGATCCCGAGACAGAGGCGATTGTGATGATCGGTGAGATCGGTGGCGATGCTGAAGAGCGAGCAGCTGCATTTATTAAAGAGTATGTAACAAAACCTGTAGTTGGTTATGTTGCTGGATTTACCGCTCCAGAGGGCAAAACAATGGGACATGCTGGCGCAATTGTTTCAGGATCATCTGGAACTGCAGCGGCAAAGAAAGAAGCTTTAGAGGCGGTCGGTGTTGCGGTTGGTAAAACACCAAGTGAAACCGCTAACTTGATGCGCAAGATTTTGAACGGGTAGCTAAAGCAGATAGGAACTCAATGTTGGTAGCGCGTGCAATTACGGTAACGCTACAACAGGTAATCAGATCAATCACTTTAATTTTATTTCCACTCGCTTTCATTACTTTGTTTGCTTGGGCAACTGCTGGCAGCACTTCAGGAAGTACATCGGATCCAATTCGAGCCGCGCTCTGGCTCTGGCTTGGCGCCCATCTCACACCATTTAATATTTCAGGTGAAGCCATAACTGGCTACCTTTCATTGTTGCCATTAGGCGCTCTGCTTTTGCCAGTGCTTGCAATTCGAATTGGGTATCGGCGATCTGTTGAAAGAGTTGGTGATGCAAAATCCACCAGAACATATTTTTTACTATGGTACTTAATTATTTACTGCGGATTGGCACTGGTCGCCGGAAATGCACAAGCCAGTATTGATTGGAAACGGGGACCAGCCACAGTTGTTGTAATTCTTGTTTTAGCCATCTTCTCCTTAAAAGCAACTAAGGCTTTACATCTTCCTTTTAATCTTTTCTTGATCATGCTCGGTATTGCCGGACTGATTTTTACAACCGCATTAGCAATTAACTTTGAAACTGCAAAAAATTTAACTGTTGTACTGCAACCAGGCATAATTGGTGGAGCGCTACTATTACTTTTGCAATTGGCGTACTTACCAAATATCTTTATTGCAACCTTAAGTTACATCTTTGGCGCCGGAATCTTTTTGGGCTCAAATACTGAGATCTCACCATTGAGTTTCAATCTCCGCGAGATTCCAGCAGTTCCAGTATTAGCAGCCCTACCAACTGGTCAGATGCCATGGTTGATTGCTCCAACCTTGATGATCTTTATTTTTGGCTGGCTAAATTTTAAGTACCTATTAAAGTCAACAGCTTTTATAAAGATTAAGCGACAGAGCATTTTGCGCTTTCTAGTAATCTCAATCGGTGGCTTCGCTGCATTGGGCGTACTCAGTTCTGGATCATTAATAACAGCAAATATGTCACCAGTTGGCGTAAATATTGCTGCTGCCTGCCTAATAATCACCGCTCAATTAATACTTGTTTTATTGCTTCAAATTCTCTTGCCAAAATTAATCAGCTCTCTTAGTAGTAAAGGTAGAGTTGCCTCATGAGTGCGCAAATATTAGATGGCAAAGCTTTAGCACTTAAGATTAAATCTGAGATTGCGGCAAAGGTTAAGAAATTATCGCGGCCGCCAGGCTTGGGCACCATCTTGGTAGGTACCGATCCAGGTTCACTCTCATATGTTGCTGGTAAGCATCGTGATTGTGCAGAGGTTGGAATCGCTTCAATTCGAATAGATTTGCCGGCAACTGCCAGTGAAAATGAGATATTAGCGGCGGTAGCTCAATTAAATAATGATGCCAATTGCACTGGTTTTATTGTCCAACTGCCACTACCAGCAGGTGTTGATGCACAAAAAGTTTTAGCAGCGGTTGATCCAAAGAAAGATGCCGATGGTTTACACCCTAATAATTTAGGCAAGTTGGTATTGGATTCGAAAACCATTGTGCCATGCACACCAAAAGCAATTCTTAGATTATTAAATGAGTATCAAATTAACTTAAGTGGAAAATCTGTATTAATTATTGGTCGCGGTACTACCGTCGGTAGACCACTTTCAATTTTGCTATCCCAAAAATCAGTTAATGCAACTGTCACATTGGCACACACAGCAACTACAAATTTAGATGAGATATTAAAGAGTGCGGATGTAATAATTGCTGCGATTGGAAAAGCACATTTTATAAAACCGCAAATGATTAAAGCTGGCGCTGTTGTTATTGATGTAGGAATCACCAGAATTGAGTCACAGTTGCTAGGAGATGTTGATCCAGCAATTACATCGGTAGCTGGATACTTTGCGCCTATGCCAGGTGGAGTAGGTCCAATGACTAGAGCAATGTTGTTAAGTAATTTACTTGAGTTGGCGCAGGCATGAGAGAGAGTTTTACATTAGATCAGATCCGCAGGTTTGCTTTAATCGCTGTTGTAATTGGTGTTGTGATTGGAATTAGTGGTGCTGTTCGAACTGGATCAATCATCATTTCCCTGAGTGCCAGCATTTTTATCTTGGCCAGATACTCGCAATCTCAGGTTAAGCGTGGAATCGAGCTAGTTTTACCGATCACGATCTGCGCACTGCTTTTTATCTTGGCATTATCACTGCCAGATGCTCGGTAATATTGCGCCCGAACATAGGAGATTAAATGAGCAGATCTGGAAAAGTAACTGTTGTTGGCGCTGGATTTTACGGATCAACTACCGCCCTTCGATTAGCCGAGTACAACATATTTGAAACAGTAGTTTTAACTGACATTGTTGAAGGAAAGCCTGAAGGCTTGGCATTAGATATTAATCAATCCCGTTCTGTTGAAGGATTTGAAACAAAAGTTATTGGTGCAACTACTACCGCCGAAGGTGGCGGCTATGAGAAAACTGCAAACTCCGATGTTGTTGTGATTACAGCTGGACTACCACGCAAGCCAGGCATGAGCCGAATGGATTTAATTGGCGTGAACGCAGGAATTGTTCGAGGCGTTGCTGAAAATATTGCAAAGCATTCACCAAATGCAGTAATCATTGTGGTTTCAAATCCGCTTGATGAGATGACTGCGTTAGCTCAGATTGCAACTAACTTTCCACAAAATAGAGTTATGGGACAAGCTGGCATGTTAGACACAGCTCGTTTTACTAACTTCGTAGCTGAGAAAGTTGGCGTCCCAGTTTCAGCGGTAAAAACTTTAACCCTAGGTTCACACGGTGAAACTATGGTGCCAGTTCCAAGTCGATGCACAGTTAATGGCAAGCCACTTTCAGATTTTTTAAAAGCTGATGAGATTGCTGATCTTGTAGATCGAACTCGAAATGGTGGCGCAGAAATTGTTGGCCTATTAAAAACTGGCTCTGCTTATTACGCACCATCAGCTGCCGCAGCCAGAATGGCAAAAGCGGTAATTGAAGATTCAAAAGCGGTAATGCCTGTATGTGCTTGGGTTGATGGCCAGTATGGAATCAGCGGCGTATACCTTGGTGTGGAAGCACAAATTGGTAAGAGCGGTGTAATCAAAGTTGTAGAGACAAACTTAACTGCAGATGAACTTGCTTCACTAAAGGTGGCAGCTGAAGCAGTACGCGCTAAACAGGCGGATGTACAGAGTCTTTAAGAGTTAATCTTTAAAAAGTAAGCTAATTAGAGAAAAGGGAATAGATGAATAAGATCAAGGTCGAAGGCACCGTTGTTGAGTTAGATGGCGATGAAATGACCAGAATTATCTGGAAATTTATTAAAGACTCATTAATTCTGCCTTATCTGGATGTAAATCTTGAGTATTACGATCTTGGTATCGAGCACCGTGATGCTACAAATGATCAAGTAACTATTGATTCAGCGCGCGCTATTCAAAAGCATGGTGTTGGAGTTAAGTGCGCAACTATTACCCCTGATGAAGCTCGCGTGAAAGAGTTCAATTTAAAGCAAATGTGGAAATCTCCAAATGGCACAATTCGCAATATTTTAGGTGGCGTAATTTTCCGCGAACCAATTATCATTAAAAATGTACCAAGGTTAATTCCACACTGGACTAAACCAATTGTGATTGGTCGTCACGCCTTTGGTGATCAATATAAGGCAACAGATTTTCTAGTACCTGGCCCAGGAAAGTTAACTGTTACTTTCACACCAACAGATGGCTCAAAGCCAATGGAGTTTAATGTCTTTGATTTTCCATCATCAGGTGTGGCGATGGCAATGTACAACTTAGATGATTCTATTCGTGACTTTGCGCGTGCCTCATTTAATTATGGTTTGGCTAGAAATTACCCTGTCTTCTTATCAACTAAGAACACAATTCTTAAAGCATACGATGGTCGCTTCAAAGATATCTTTGCTGAAGTATTTGAGAAGGAGTTTAAAACTCAATTTGAAAAAGCAAATCTTGAGTACGACCACCGATTAATTGATGACATGGTTGCTACCTCACTTCGTTGGGAGGGCGGCTACATCTGGGCTTGTAAAAATTATGATGGCGATGTGCAATCAGATACGGTGGCACAAGGTTATGGCTCACTTGGTTTAATGACCTCAGTTTTGTTATCACCAGATGGTCGTACCGTTGAAGCAGAAGCTGCACACGGGACAGTTACGCGCCACTTCCGTGATCACCAAGCTGGTAAAGCCACATCAACAAATCCAATTGCATCCATCTTTGCATGGACACAAGGATTAGAACATCGCGCCAAATTAGATAACACGCCAAAGGTTGCAGAGTTTGCAAAGAGCCTAGAGCGAATCTGTATTGAAACAGTTGAAAGTGGCAAGATGACAAAGGATCTTGCACTTCTAATTAGCAATGATGCGCCTTGGCAAAACACTCAAGAGTTCCTAGCTTCAATTGATGAGAACTTAAAGAAGGCAATGGCTTAATTTTTTTAACACTAAATTAATTAAATAAAAAAGGCCCACTCGGTTTGAGTGGGCCTTTTTTAATCTTTACTTAATTTAGGCGCTTGCCTGAATTAGCATCAAATAAGTGAACTGCATCTGGGTTTGCTGTAACAGTTACAGTTTGTCCAACCTTAGGTGGGCTCTTTGGATCCCAACGAACAATTACTTGACCAAGCTCCTCGCTAGCATTTGCAAACTTCAACGCCTTATCAACTGGCTTTCCGTAAACAAATGCATCTGCGCCAAGCTCTTCAACAACTTCAACTGCAACTTCAAAACCAGTTGATGATGGTGAGAAACCTTCTGGACGAACACCGACCGTGATAGCTGCGCTAGCACTTGCTGGAACTGCAATTCCAAGTCCGCCAAGCATCGCTTTGCCACCTGATACTGGTGCAGTAAGTAGATTCATAGCTGGTGAACCAATAAAGCCAGCAACGAAAGCATTTTGTGGCTTTTCGTAAAGATTGCGTGGCGTATCTACTTGTTGTAGTAAACCATCTTTAAGAACTGCTACGCGATCTCCCATGGTCATAGCTTCAACCTGATCATGTGTTACATAAACAGTTGTAATACCTAAACGACGTTGTAGAGCTGCAATCTGAGTACGTGTAGCAACACGTAACTTTGCATCAAGGTTTGATAATGGCTCATCCATTAAGAAGACCTGTGGCTCGCGAACAATCGCACGACCCATTGCAACACGTTGACGTTGTCCGCCTGATAACGCTTTTGGTTTGCGATCTAAGTAATCAACTAGATCCAATAATTTTGCCGCTTCAGTTACGCGACGATCACGCTCTGCCTTATCAATGCCAGCAATCTTTAGTGCGAAGCCCATGTTCTCGGCAACTGACATGTGAGGATAAAGTGCGTAGGACTGGAATACCATCGCAATATCACGATCTTTAGGTGCAACATTTGTTACATCCTTATCGCCAATGCGAATTGATCCAGTATCAATCTCTTCTAATCCGGCCAACATACGAAGTGATGTTGACTTACCGCAACCAGATGGACCAACTAGAACTAAGAACTCACCATCATTTACAGTGAGATCTAATTTATCTACTGCAGGTTTTGTAGTTCCTGGGTAGATACGGGATGCCTTATCAAAGACAACTGATGCCATTTCTTTACTCCTTCTCCGGGCAGGTACGTGCCCGACGATCCGTTGGATGAAGGTCTCACGGTTGTGAGAGTTGGCAAAGGTTACGACACTTACCCGGAAATTGTGAAGGGGCTGGAGCGCTATCTCAGCAGGTGGGCCTGGGGCAGTTCATCCCCGATACCATTAGAGATATGGCTTACGAGCTTTTGAAAAGCATTGCAATCGTCCTTGGCCTAATTGGGCTGGGCGCTTTTTTCGTGGCCGCTGAAATCGCCCTAATCTCACTGCGCGATAGCCAGGTCAAACAGATCTCACTTCGGGGCAAACGTGGTGCCAAGGTAGCCTTTTTAACAAAGAACCCAAACCGATTTTTAGCAGCGGTCCAAATTGGGGTAACTCTTTGTGGATTTTTATCTGCCGCATTGGGAGCTGAACAATTAGGTAAGTATGTAATTCCAGAGTTGGTTGAGATTGGTATTTCTCAAAGTGCCAGTGAGATTATCTCCTTAGTCGGTATTACCTTAGTGATTGCTTATATCTCATTGGTATTTGGTGAGTTAGTACCAAAGCGACTTGCTTTGCATCGTGCAGAACCAATTGCGCTCGCCTCATCAAATGTAATCGATTTAGTTGCAAAGTTTTTTGCGCCAGTCATTTGGCTACTTTCGCATTCAACTAACATGATTGTTCGACTCTTTGGTGTTGACGCTAAAAGCGTTAAGGACCAAATCTCAGAGGCTGAATTAATGGATTTAGTTTCTGGCCACTCAGATCTGACGGTGGAAGAGCGCGAGATTGTCGAAGAGGTGTTTAACGCAAGTGATCGATTAATTCATGAAGTGATGGTGCCGCGCACCGAGGTTGATTTTCTTGATGCATCTTTGCCGATTGCACAGGCCCGCAAAGTTGCAGTTGAAATGACTCACTCTCGTTATCCGGTAATTCGAGGTACTAGTGATGAGGTAATTGGTTTTTTGCATGTGCGTGATTTACTTAATCCAAAGTTAGATGATTCTGAGATCACAATTATTGAATTAGTTCGAAGTGTGCAGTTTTTGCCTGGCACAAAGGGTGTATTGCCAGCACTGACAGAGATGCGATCTAAACGTCAACATATTGCAATTGTTTTAGATGAGTATGGTGGTACAGATGGAATTGTTACATTGGAAGATCTAGTTGAATGTTTAATTGGTGAAATACATGATGAATATGACGCACATGAAGGTGAGATTGAGATTTCACCACGCACTGGCGATTTAGAACTTGATGGCTTAATTTCACTAGAAGAGTTACAGGAAAGCATTGGTGTTGTACTACCAGAGGGACCTTATGAAACGCTAAGTGGTTTCATAATGCATTTCTTGGGACGAATCGCAGTAGAGCATGATGTTGTTCGCGTCAATGGCGCTAGATTTACAGTTATCTCCATGAGTGGAAAACGTGTAGGTCAAGTTTTAGCCGCCCGAGATGAGATTTAATATGACTAAGAAACGTGTTTTATCTGGAATTCAACCAACCCATGACTCCTTTCATCTTGGCAATTACTTAGGTGCGATTAAACAATGGGTTGATCTACAACAAAGCCATGATGCTTTTTATTGTGTTGTAGATCTTCATGCCTTAACTGTTGAAACTGATCCAAAATTACTTGCAAAGCGAACCCTGCTTTCTGCCGCCCAGTTGATTGCAGTTGGCGTCGATCCAAAGTTATGTACCTTATTTGTTCAGTCTCATGTACCAGCACATAACCAATTAGCTTGGGTACTTGAATGTTTAACCGGCTTTGGTGAAGCGGGCCGAATGACGCAATTTAAAGATAAATCACAAAAGGGTGGCGCTGATCGAACAAATGTTGGTTTATTTACCTACCCAATTTTGCAAGCAGCAGACATCTTGTTGTATCAAGCAAATAATGTGCCGGTAGGAGAGGACCAAAGACAGCATATTGAATTAACCAGAGATTTAGGACAACGCTTTAATAGTAAGTACAAAGAAGTTTTTACAATTCCAGAAGCGCACATAATTAAATCAATGGCGAAGATCAATGATCTGCAAGAACCAACTGCCAAGATGAGTAAATCCGCTAACTCAATGGCTGGGGTAATTGAGTTATTAGATACTCCGGATGTGACTTTGAAAAAGTTTAAATCTTCAGTAACAGATACGGGCCGCGAGGTTAAATTTGATCCAGTCGAGAAGAGTGGAATCTCAAACTTACTAACAATTCACTCTGCTTTTTCTGGAAAATCAATCGCTGATTTAGAGGCAGAATTTGCTGGAAAAGGTTATGGCGATTTTAAAGTTTCAGTGGCCGAAGTTGTGATCGCAGCCCTTGATCCGATCCGTAAGAAGACCGAGGAGTTAATGAGTGATAAAGCGCAACTACTTCAGATTCTAAAGAGTGGTGCTGAAAAAGCTGAAGCGGTTGCAAGTAAGACACTAGCTGATACATATGCAGCTTTAGGTCTGATTTCAAATGGCTAAGCAAACCCAAAAAGTTTTCATCAGCCTGGTTCTTTTACTCTCCATACTTTCACCAATTAACTCCGCGCAGGCAGCACCAATCAAAATTGCCATCGTCTATGCAGAGGGTGGTCGTGGTGATAACGGAGTTAATGATCTTGCTGCGCTTGGAATTGCACGAGCAATCAAGAAAAATAATCTTAATCCACTAGATATCCGAGAGCAGATTACTAATGGCACATTGGGCGATCGCATCACCAGGGTCCGATTTCTAGCAAAAAACAATTACAAGTTAATAATTTGTATTGGCGCAGCGTATGCGGATACGGTGAAACGAATTGCAAATGAGTACCCAAACACACAATTTGCCATCATCGATGATGAATCAGTTGCACTTACAAATGTTTCAAACCTCTCATTTGTACTCTCTCAGGGTCTTTATCTAGCCGGTGCAGCACTTGCTGCTGCCTCAAAGAGTGGCAAAATTGCCTTTATAGCTGATAAGACAGACTCAGTAGCAACTGTAAATCTTGCCGTGTTCACCAGAGGCGCAAAGAGTGTTAACTCAAAGATCAGAGTAAGCAGTGCGTTAATTGATCAATCAAGTGGTGCAGATATACAGGCATTAGTTGTAGCGGGCAATGATCAAATTTTTTCAACTTGGAGTAAATCTGATTTAGTTATTTCCACGATTGCTGGTTTAAATAATAGGGGCCGAAAAGCATTGATTTCAGGTGTGCTGCCAGATCAGTTTTTCTTAAATATTTCTGCTGGAAAAAAGAATCAGTACTTGGTTGTTAAGAAAAGATATGATTTTGTAGTCGAGCAGATAATTGCAACCGAGCTAGCAAATAAAAATATATTAGATATTTTAGATGCCAGTAAGGGAATTTACGGTCGAAGATATGGCATCAATGAGGGTGGGCTTGCGGTGGCCTTAGTTTCAGGAAAAGGACTTCCGTCAGGAGTGCAGGCAATTTCAGCTGCGATAAAGTCTGGGAAAATTAAGCCCTAAAGGAATTCCTGCGCATAAAACTTTAAACTCTTAATTTAGGGTTTACTACTGAGAATCTAAATTGTAATAATCAGCCAATGGCGTTGCGCCAGTTGTTTTCGATCTTGCATATAGGGTCAGCCCACAACCTACACACCCTACCTAGGAGGGCCAATTGAGCAAGAAACTACGTGTTTTAAGCATCATCGCCGCATCAACACTTGTTGCTGGCGTTGCTGTTGCTCCAGCTGCACAAGCAGCCGGAACTAAGCAAAAAGTTTGTGTTGCGCTAGATACTGGCGGCATCAACGACAAATCATTTAACCAAACCTCATATGCAGGTGCATTAGCTGCTAAAGCAAAGGGATATGCATCTACTGTTGAGTACTTACCTGCTAAATCTCCTGCAGATTACGTGCCGAATCTAAAGAACTTTGTAGATAAGAAATGTACTTTGATCATCGGTGTTGGATACACATTATCCGATGCAATTAAAACCTCTGCAGCAGCAAACCCAGGAATTAAGTATGCAATTGTTGATGACATTTCAGGTGCAGCAAATGTTAAGGGAATTACCTTCAAGACAGATGAGAACTCATTCTTGATTGGTTACCTTGCAGCTGGCATGTCAAAGACAGGCAAAGTTGCTACATACGGTGGAATTCAACTTCCAACTGTAACAATCTTCATGGATGGTTACGCAAGAGGTGTTGAGTACTACAACGATGTAAAGAGTAAGAATGTTCAAGTTCTTGGTTGGAATACTGCAACTAAGACCGGTACCTTCCTTGGTTCATTTGTTGATTCGACTAAGGCACTTGCAACTTCAATTGGATTTGAGCAACAGGGAGCAGATGTAATTTTCCCAGTGTCTGGTGGAATGCAGGAAGTAACTGCTGGTAATAGCGTTAAGAGCAAGAAGTCCAATGTAATTTGGGTTGATGCTGCCGTTATGGCAACTGGAGCTAAGTTTGCTTCAGTTACACCAGTATCTGCACTAAAGGGTCTAAATGAAGGCGTACTTGCAACTGTGAAAGAGGCCTTTGATGGCAAGTTCAAAAATACAGCGTATGTTGGAACATTGAAGAATAAGGGTGTTGGATATCTAATTACTCCTTCATGGAGCAAGAAGATTCCTGCATCACTTCAAAAAGAAGTAAGAGATCTAGGAACAGATATTGCAGGTGGCTGGGTTCCAGTCAGTTAATTGATCGACTAAAAGTTGATCAGTCAGTAGTATCGCTGGGTGAGTTAGAAATCTAACTCACCCAGTTTCTATTTGACTGCAAATTAATAGGAGAAGAAATGTCATTAGAGTTAAAGGGGATTACCAAATCTTTTGGAACCTTTTTAGCTAATGATGCAATAGATTTAAAGGTTGCAGATGGTGAGATCCACGCAATTCTTGGTGAAAATGGTGCTGGTAAATCCACCTTAATGAACATCGTCTACGGTTTATTGCAACCAGACTCAGGCAGCATTTCAATTGATCAAAAGGTTGTAAAAATTTTGCAACCAGCCGACGCCCTTAATTTAGGTATAGGCATGGTGCATCAACACTTTATGTTGGTACCAGTTTTCACAGTTGCTGAAAATATTGTCTTGGGGCATGAACAAACAAAGCGCGGAATTTTGACGCTTGATCAAGCAAAGTCAAAGATTAAAGAGATCGCCGATGAGTTTAAATTTGAAATTGATCCAGATGCATTAATCGAAGAGATTCCAGTAGGAATTCAACAACGGGTAGAAATTATTCGCGCTCTTATGTATGACGCAAAGGTTTTAATTTTAGATGAACCTACTGCGGTTTTGACACCACAAGAAACTGATGAACTTTTAAATATGATGAGGGCATTACGGGCCAAGGGAAGATCCATAATATTTATCACTCACAAATTGCGTGAGGTAAAAGAGGTTGCAAATAAGATCACAATTATTCGCCGCGGAAAAGTTGTTGGATCAGTTGCGCCCACAACTTCGCAGGAAGAGCTTGCCAGCTTGATGGTTGGCCGAGATGTTGATTTAGTCCCAGATAAATCTGCGGTAACTGCTGGAAATAATATCCTTGCAATATCTAACCTAAATATATTTGATACTACCGGTCGCAAAATAGTTAAGGATTTATCCTTTGAAATAATGGCGGGAGAGATATTAGCAATTGCCGGTGTGCAAGGTAATGGTCAGTCTGAGATAGCCAGAGCAATCATGAATTTAGAGGCCCATGTAACTGGTTCCATCAAATTAGATTCAGTTGAAATAGTTGGTAAAAATGTAAATGACACACTTCATTCTGGTATCGCTTACATCCCCGAATCAAGAGAGCTAGATGGCTTAATTGGCTCCTTTAGTATTGCTGAAAATTTGATCCTAGATACTCATGATTTATCCCCTGTTGCATCACGAGGGGTAATGGATATGGGGTACATAAGAGATAACGCTCAAAAGTTGATTAAAGAGTTTGATGTTCGCACCCAAAGCATTTATGACACCGCCTCCTCTTTATCCGGCGGTAACAAGCAAAAAGTAGTTTTAGCTAGAGAGCTTTCAAGGTCAGTAAAACTAGTTATAGCCTCACAACCAACCCGCGGTTTAGATGTAGGTTCAATTGAGTTTGTTTACAACCGATTATTGGCCGAGCGCGCCGCTAACAAAGCAATTTTGTTAATTAGCACCGAGCTCGATGAGGTTATCGCACTAGCAGATCGCATAGCCGTTGTTTACAAAGGTGAGATTGTTGGGATTGTAAAGTCAGATGTAACCAGAGAAAAATTAGGATTAATGATGGCTGGTGTAAAGTGATAAATAAATTCTTTGCAAGTATTCAAGGCAAAGTACTGCTGCCAGTTTTAGCATTTATTTCTGCCTTCTTTCTAGGTGGTGTTGTAATTGTCTTAACTGATTCAGAGCTAATGAATCAAATTAAATCACCTGGTAAGTTTTTAACTGCTGCAGGAGCTAAAATTGCAAATTCCTATCTAGCAATCTTTCAAGGCTCGATATTTGATATCAACTTAGCTCGAGAGTCCGGTTGGGAACAAGGCTTTTACCCAATGTCAGAGACCATCGTTACAACTACTCCATTAATCTTGGCTGGTCTATCAGTAGCTTTAGCATTTAAATCAGGTTTGTTTAATATTGGTGCACAAGGTCAATTTATATTTGGTGCAATTGGTGCTTCTTATGTCGGATTTAGATATGAGTTTAATCCAGTGTTGCATGTGATCATAGCTTTGCTAACTGGAATCATTTTAGCTGGCTTATTTGGCGGTGTAGTTGGTTTGCTGAAAGCAAAAACTGGTGCACATGAAGTTATTGTCACCATTATGCTTAATTATGTAGCTGCGTTATTTATTTTATGGTTACTAAAGACAAAAACTTTTTTGCGGCCTGAACGATTTGATCCAATTGCCCCAGAGGTAAATCCAAGTGCACGATTACCCAAACTCTTCGGAATTGATCAACGGGTTCACATAGGTATTTTTATCTCATTAGCTGCTGTAGTTCTGGTTTGGTGGTTGCTTAATCGAAGCACTTTAGGATTTAAATTCCGGGCAGTTGGTGCAAACGCAAATGCTGCAAAATCAGCAGGTATCTCAATTGCATTTGTTACGACAGCAACTATGTTCATCTGCGGGGCCCTTGCTGGTCTAGGTGGTGCACTCCATGTTTTAGGAACTGAATACGCATTAACCGCTGGCGTAGCTGGCTCATTCGGTTTTGATGCCATAACCGTTGCCTTACTTGGTCAAGCAACGCCAATTGGTACTGTATTTGCGGCTTTTTTATTTGGCGCCCTTCAAACAGGTGGCCGGACATTGCAATCAAATACAGGAACTCCACTTGAGATTGTTCAAATTATTCAAGCATTAATTGTCCTATTTATTGCTGCGCCAGCATTGATGAAAGGAATTTTTAGAATTAAAAAATCTATAAATCAAAGTTCAATGGCGGCCAAAGGTTGGAATGGCTAATGAAAAATCTAAGTAATCAACAGCGCCGACAAGTAAGAGGCTTGACCACCATGACTCTTTTACTAATCGGCTTTCTCTATCTCTTCTACCTCAACTCTGATAGCCAGGAGAACATAACCTTTGGCTTCATTTTAGGTGAGGAGTGGAAATTAATTAATGAGTGGACTATTGCTTCCAGATCCGGTGCGATTTTGTTTCTAGCAATTGCAGCAATTGGAATTGCGATTGGCTACCTGCGTTTTCGTCAGGAGAAAAGCTTAAATATTGGTTCATTTTTCTTTGGTTTCGGCACGATCATGGCCTTCCTTTGTTGGGCGGCTGCTGGAAAATTCATTCCATTTACTGGTTTGCTACAGGGAGCCATCATGCTTTCGGTGCCACTGATATTTGGTTCTATGTCAGGCTTGTTGTGTGAAAAATCTGGTGTAATTAACATTGCAATAGAGGGCCAACTTCTCTTTGCCGCCTTCGTATCAGCTGTAATTGCCAGCGTGACTCAAAATATAATTATGGGACTATTGGTTGCACCATTAGCGGGCGCACTAATATCTTTAATTTTGGCTTACTTCTCAATTAAGTACCAAGTAGATCAGGTTATTTTAGGATTTGTAATTAATGTTTTAGTTTTAGGATTGACGGGATTTTTCTATACCAAACTTCTTATCCCAAATGAGCAAACCTGGAATGCTGGAGGCAGCTTCTCAACCATTCCAATTCCACTCCTTTCAAAGATCCCAGTAATTGGGCCAACATTATTTAATCAAACGATCATTGTTTATTTGATGTACGCATTTGTAATTTTTATTCAGGTTGCATTGTTTAAGAGCCGGTGGGGCCTTCGAACTCGTGCTATCGGTGAACTACCTATTGCGGCAGATAGCGTAGGAATTGATGTAAATCGACTTCGGTTTAAAAATGTAATGTTTGCTGGCTTAGTTGCTGGCACTGGCGGTGCTTACTTTACGGTTGGTGCAGTAGGCCCATTCTCGAAGGAGATGACTGCAGGAGCTGGTTTCATTGCCTTGGCATGTTTGATATTTGGAAAGTGGACACCAAAGGGTGCGATCATGGCTGCATTATTCTTTGGTTTTGCTAATAATCTGCAGGGCACTCTCTCAATAATTGGTACCGCTATTCCATCTGAATTCATGTTGATGATTCCTTATCTAGCAACCATTATCGCTGTCTCTGGCGTAGTTGGACGGGTTCGCGCCCCAGCGGCTGATGGAATCCCATACTCTCGCGGTAATAAATAATTTAATTTCGTAGGAGAATTGCTCCATGGAAATTAATTGGGACTCCCTACACATATCCGCAAAAGAGGTAATGAAAAAAGCCTACGCCCCTTACTCAAACTTTAAAGTTGGCGTTGCAGCATTAGTAGATGATGGTCGAGTAGTTGTTGGTTGCAACAGCGAGAATGCCAGTTACGGTGTTGGATTATGTGCAGAGTGTGGCTTGATCTCATCATTAACCGCCACTGGTGGTGGCAGATTAATTGCAGTTGTATGTGTAGATGGTGAAGGAAATTATTTATCGCCATGTGGTCGCTGCCGGCAACTTTTATTTGAGCATGGTGGAAATGAGATGCTACTTATGACTCCAGATGGACCAAAGCCAATGTCATACATCTTGCCATGGGCGTTTGGACCAGAGGATTTAAATAAGTGATAGAGCCCTTTGCAGCGGTTGAAATTATTTCGGCTAAGCGAGACAAATTTGAATTAAGTGATGCGCAAATTGATTGGACGATAAACGCTTATACCCGCGGTGTAATTGCTGATGAGCAGATGTCAGCTTTGCTAATGGCTATTTTGTTAAATGGTATGAACAACCGCGAAATCTCGCGCTGGACCGATGCCATGATCTTGAGTGGTGAAAAAATGAATTGGTCTATGTTGGATCGGCCAACAGTTGATAAACATTCAACTGGCGGTGTTGGCGACAAAATTACTTTGCCATTAGCACCATTAGTTGCAGCATGTGGCGCAGCAGTTCCACAACTTTCTGGTCGCGGCCTTGGCCATACTGGCGGCACCTTAGACAAGATGGAGTCGATTAAAGGCTGGCGAGCTTCATTAAGTAATGCTGAGATGTTAAAAGTTTTGCAAGATTGTGGCGCTGTTATTTGTGCAGCAGGTGCAGGTTTGGCACCAGCTGATAAAAAACTTTACGCACTACGTGATGTAACTGCAACTGTTGAATCAATTCCATTAATTGCATCTTCAATTATGAGCAAGAAGATTGCCGAAGGAACTAGTGCATTAATTCTCGATGTTAAAACTGGCTCCGGTGCCTTCATGAGTGATCCAAAGGATGCTGGCTTACTTGCCAGAACCATGGTCGAATTAGGAAAACGAGCAGGAGTTAACACCCGTGCCTTAGTTACTGCAATGGATGTACCGCTTGGTTTAACCGCTGGAAATGCCCTTGAAGTGCGCGAAACATTAGAAGTTTTATCTGGTGGTGGACCAGCAGATGTTGTTGAGCTAACTGTTTTACTTGCAACTGAGATGCTAGATGCAGTTGGAATTAAACCCAAGGTAGATCCTGCAACCGCTTTGAAAAATGGAATGGCAATGGATGCTTGGCGCAAAATGGTGGCAGCGCAAGGTGGCGATAATGATGCACCGCTTCCAGTTGCAAAAGAGAGCATAGAAATCACCGCCCAACAAGATGGACAGCTTTTAACATTGGATGCAATGAAAGTAGGAGTTGCAGCCTGGCGCTTGGGTGCCGGTCGTTCCAAGCAAGGAGAGGTTGTTCAAGCAGGTGCTGGCATTGAAATTCACGCCAAGCCAGGAGATTTAGTAAAGGCTGGCCAACCAGTTTTAACATTACATACTGATGAAAGTGCCAGGTTTGAACGAGCCAAAGATGCATTAATGGATTCATTTTCAATTGGTGGTAATGATGAAAAAATAAATCGCCTACCATTGGTGGTAGAAAGAGTTAATTGAGGGGTTTAGGAATAAATGTCATTAAGTAATAAGCCAAGTAAAGATCAGGTCAAGCGAGTTCCAAAGGCGCTCTTGCATGATCACTTGGATGGTGGCTTACGCCCACAAAGCATCATTGAAATTGCCGAAAAAATTAATTATAAAAAACTTCCCACTCATGATCCGATTGAACTAGGAAAATGGTTTGAAGAGTCCTGTAACTCCCACTCATTAGTTCGTTACCTAGAAACCTTTTCGCACACAGTCGCCGTAATGCAAACTCAAGACTCAATTACTCAGATTGCCCGCGAATGTGCGATTGATTTAGCTCGTGATGGTGTTGTATATGCAGAGGTGCGTGGTGCACCTGAATTATTTACCGAACAAGGATTAAGCATTAATCAGGTTGTTGAAGCAACGATTGAGGGCTACAAACAAGGTATGGCTGAGGCTGCCAAAGAAGGCAACTCAATTCGGGTTGAATCTTTACTTTGTGGAATGCGCCAAGCGGGTAGATCACAAGAAGCGGCAGAGGCGGTAATTAAGTACAGAGATAAAGGTGTTGTTGGTTTTGATATTGCAGGTCCTGAGGATGGTTTTCCACCAACTAAACAATTAGAAACTTTTGAGTATCTGCGTCGAGAAAATGCACACTTTACGATTCACGCAGGTGAGGCTTATGGCCTGCCATCAATTTGGGAAGCAATTCAAATTTGTGGTGCAGAGCGATTAGGTCATGGCGTTCGAATTATTGATGATATTGATTTCAGTGGCGCAACGCCGAAGCTGGGCAGGTTAGCCTCTTATGTTCGTGATCGTCGAATTCCACTTGAACTTTGTCCAACCTCTAATTTACAAACCGGGGCTGCAAAAAACTATAAAGAGCATCCGATTGGTGTTCTAGCCAAGTTACGTTTTCGAGTAACCCTAAATACCGATAATCGATTAATGAGCAATACCTCAATGACGCATGAGATGAATCAATGTGTTGAAGCATTTGATTGGAAGTTCATAGATTTACAGCGGGTTACAGTTAATGCTTTGAAGAGCTCATTTATTCCATTTGAAGAACGCCTTGAAATCATTGAAAAAATTGTAAAGCCCGCGTACGCAACTATCTCCGCAGAGTAGCGGTTAGCTCCTCTTTAATCTGCGCACATCGAAGCTGCGCTGTTGCTTTAACTTTATCAACTACTTCGATATAGCACTTTAGTTTTGGTTCAGTACCACTTGGTCGCACAATAACTCGAACTCCATCCTCATAAAAAGATCGAACCCCAGCAGTTGCAAAATCTGGTGATTTAGATAAATCCTCACTGGAAATTAAAGTTGATCCACCAATTATCTGTGGTGGGTTTGTGCTGAATTTATTTAATAACTGATCAATCACAGCTAAATCACTTACGCGAATTGAAATCTGCTCGGTAACGTGAAATCCATACTTTTGGCCGATTTGATCTAGGTAATTCGCAATACTAGATCCAGCTGATTTCAACTCACCAGCGATTTGAGCAAGTAATAGAGCCGCACTTATTCCATCCTTATCATTTACATTTTTTGGATCAATGCAGTAACCAAGCGCCTCTTCGTAACCAAAGGTTAGATTTGAAACCTTTGATATCCACTTAAAACCCGTCAAAGTTTGCGCGAATTTAATACCAGAACTTTTCGCAATTTCACTAAGTAAAGATGATGAAACTAAAGAGTTGGCAAAGACTTGATTATTGGCACCACTCTTATCAAGTAAGTACCTACCAATCAGGGCGCCTACCTCATCACCGCGAAGCATGCGCCAGCCACCATCATTAACTGCGATTGCACATCGATCCGCATCGGGGTCATTGGCAATTACTAAATCAGCATTTTCTCGCTTGGCGTATGCAATCGCTAAATCAATAGCTCCCGCCTCTTCTGGATTTGGAAAAGGTGTAGTCGGGAAATCTGGATCTGGTTGTGCTTGTTCAGTGACCACAATTGGCTGTGCCAAACCCGCCGCTTTAAAGATTTTAAGAAATACTTCAGCACCGACTCCATGCAGTGGGGTGTAGATAATCTTTAATTGATTTGGCGTACTGCATAACGCAACTACAGATTTAATGTAATCATCAATTACCGACTCGGAAGCGATCTGATAATTTTGATCTCGTTTTGGATTTAAATCTGCCTTGGCAATGAAATCTGATATCTCATTATCAACGGGTGAGAGTAATTGGGAGCCATTAAAAGTTATGCCTGATACTTTTCCACCCAAATAAACCTTGTAGCCATTATCAGTTGCTGGATTGTGGCTAGCCGTTACTATGACTCCAACATCAACCTTTAATGATTTAACTGCGTATGCTAAAACTGGCGTTGGTAACTCTCGAGGCAGAACATAAGTTTTCAAGCCAGCACCTGCAAATATTTCAGCGGACTCTTTTTCAAAATCAGCTGATCCATGCCTTGCATCCCGGCCAATTACTACCGATGACATGTTGTGCGCCTTCATAAATTCAGCAATACCAGTTGCGGTTCTGCTTACTACAGCACGGTTCATGCAAGAGGGGCCAGGACCAATTGGTCCACGAAGTCCAGCGGTACCAAATTGTAAAAAGCCGTTAAAGCATTGTTTTAATTGATTTTCATTACCTTCACTTAGCCATTGTTGTAACTGTGCTGCAGTCTTTGGATCTGGATCATTTTTAATCCAATCCGTAACCTCTTTCTTTAAATCTTCGGAGATCACAACTTAGGCAAGATGGTGGCTAATAATTTACCCATACGATCTGCGGCTGCTTTACCAGCTGCAATTACCTCTTCATGATTTAACTTTTCACCAGTTACGCCAGCGGCAGCATTTGTTACAAGTGAGATACCTAAGATTTCAGCACCTAATGCATGTGCTGCAATTGCTTCAGGCACAGTGGACATACCAACTAAATCTGCACCAAGTGTTCGCATCATTCGAATCTCAGCTGGTGTTTCATATGACGGTCCACGCCAATGCACGTAAACGCCCTCAGCTAATGAAGGATCAGCTGCCTTAACTAACTCTCGTAATCGCTTGCTATACAAATCTGTTAAGTCCACAAAATCAGCGCCAATCAAAGGTGATGCAGCAGTTAATGAGATGTGATCTTTAATTAAGACAGGTTGTCCTACTTTGTATTCAGTATTTATTCCACCACATGCATTTGTTAATACAACAGCCTTACAGCCACTTTTAACCGCTGTGCGAGCCGCGTGTGCTACTGGCTCCATACCTAAACCCTCATAAAAATGTGTGCGACCTAGAAAAACTAGTGCGTTAACGCCGCCAGCTAATTCATAAGACCTAACTTTTCCACCATGCCCTACAACTGTTGGTGCAGGAAAGCCTGGTAGTTCTGTTACTGCAAACTCATGTGTTGGCTTACCAAGTGCATCAGCTGCTGAAATCCAACCCGAACCCATTACAAGTGCAACTTGATGTTTTGCTTTACCAGTTTTCTTGGCGATTACTTTTGCTGCTGCTTCGGCGGTACCAATCGGGTCTTTATAAAGATCGCTCATGTCTTAAACTTATCCTAACGGGTTGGCTATTTTAAGTTGTGGCCAGGTATAGCCGAGTGAAATAATCATCTTTCGTAGCAATGGAAGTGATAAACCAATTATTCCACTGGGGTCGCCCTCAATACTTGTAATAAAAGGTGCACTTAATCCATCTAATGAAAAACCACCAGCCAAGTTAAGTGGCTCATCCGTTTCTACATAATCAATAATCTCAGCATCACTCAACTGGGCAAATTGCACTCTAGCTGTTGATCGCTCCGTAACTTCAATACCTTGCTTAAGATCAATTAGGCAATGTCCAGTGTGTAAATAGCCATACTTACCACTTAGCAATTTACATCTAGTGATTGCATTCTCTTTGCTCTCTGGCTTACCCAATGATTGACCGTTGTACTCGAAAGTTGAATCACAACCAAGTATCAATGAGTTTTCTGGTGCTAATTCCTTAACGGTATGTGCTTTTAAAATAGCTAATGCAATGACCATCTCACTCGGTGAGAGCGCAGTTATCTCGGGAGACTCTTCATCAACCCCGCTGACTAATACTTGCGGTGAGATGCCAGAGCTTTGTAGTAACCGAAGCCTTGAAGGTGATGACGATGCCAGAATTAACTTTGCCATTATGCGGGTAACCTTATTACATGGCCTTCCCAGTAATTGGCGTAATTGCACCGGCGCTGGCTATTTCACAGTTAAGTGAAGCAGCAAGTCGGCTAGGTGTTGCAATTAAGGCAAGCAACGAGAAGTTTTCAGCGGAGCAATTGATTGAATTTGGCAAAGATTGCCAGTTAATTTGTGTCGAACCTTCGATGGTTTCGCAAGGAGCTATCAAGGTAGCTGAACAAAGTGGTGCAGCAATTTATCCATCTAGCAAGGTCCTGGCCGCTATTTCAACTATTGAAATCTCTGAAGAAAAATCAGAGCAGTTAATAATTTTGGCGGCAAGAAGTGCACATGCCCAACATGCAATCTGGCCAATCTCATTGCAAAGTAAGGATTTACTAATCTCACCTGCTCCAGGTGTTACTGAGGAGCAAGCGGTCACAATTGCTATTTCTGCATTAAATTTGATTGAGGAGTTGGGATTAACTGGTGGTATTGAACTGATAGTTGATGCCGATGATTATCAAAAATTAAAGGGCATAAACTGGCTTAATCCAAAATCCTCTTTTGCAACTGAGATTAATTCAAATACCAATTACTTCGAGCAGTATCTGCGTGCAGTTTTAGATCTGCCATTAGGGCAGAGCAATTCAAATGATAAGTATGTTGTAACCGGGTTATTACATACTGATCCAAGTAGTGATGATTACCGGCCATATCTGCACTTGATGGCACGTAATTCAAGATTGAAATTTGACCAAAGATTAAAGATTGTTGGAGTAACAGGTGATTCACTGGAGACACTTCTTACTGAGATTATTCATGCACAGCAGTATTACAGCGGTGAGATCGAGGATTAACCTCGCTTTTTGTATTCAATCGCCGGGCAACGATTCATAACCGCTAACAATCCAGCATCTTTGGCCCGGGCAATTGCGCCTTCATCAATTACATCTAATTGCAACCAAACGCCTTGCGCGCCAACTTCAATCGCTTCATTTACAACTGCGCCAGCTAATTCAGAGTTTACAAAAATATCAACCACATCAATCTTTACTGGAACCTGACTTAACTTGGCATAACCAGTCTGGCCATGCACTTGTTCAGCCTTAGGGTGAATAGGGATTATGGTGTGGCCTTTTTCAATTAACAACTTAGCTACACCAAAGGCAGCACGATCTGGGTTATTGCTTAAACCTACAATTGCCCATGTTTTTAATGCAAGTAATTGATCTATTTGATCACTCATGCAATTTGTGCGTTTTCTGAAACACCAAGGGCTCGAAACTTCCAACCAGCTTTTCGCCAGGCTGATCGGTCTAGCGCATTACGGCCATCGATCATGATTGGATTTTTCACTAGTGACTTCATCTTGGTCGGATCTAACTCGCGGTAAATTTTCCACTCAGTTAAATGCAAAACAATCTCTGCATCCGTGAAGGTGGCCTCAATACTTTCAGCAAATTTAAGTGCTGGAAAACGCTTTTGCGCATTTGCAATCGCTTTAGGATCATGAACAGTAACAACAGCGCCAGCTGCTTGTATTTGTGCTGCAATATCTAGTGCCGGTGAATCACGCACATCATCACTATCTGGTTTAAATGCTGCTCCTAAAATTGCAACTTTTTTACCAGTTAAATCATCAGCTAAATCTTTACGCACTAACTCGATGATGCGCTGTCTTGCCCTTAAGTTGATTGAATCAATCTCTTTTAAGAATTCAAGTGCTTGCTGGGCACCAAGCTCCTCAGCCCTTGCCATAAATGCACGGATATCCTTTGGCAGACAGCCACCACCAAAACCAATACCAGCTTGTAAAAATCTATTTCCAATTCGAGGGTCATAACCAATCGCCTTTGCCAACACAGTTACATCACCGCCAGCTGCCTCACAGATCTCCGCCATGGCATTTATAAATGAGATCTTGGTAGCTAAAAATGAATTAGCTGCCACCTTAACTAACTCAGAGGTTGGCAGATCTGCACGAACCCAAGGAGTTCCATCCTTTAGATTTTGTGCATAAACCATCTTTAATGTTGCCTCCGCCTGATCACTATTTGTACCAACCACTAAGCGATTTGGCCGCAATGTATCTTCAACTGCAAAACCCTCGCGCAAAAACTCTGGATTCCAAGCTAGATCAGTTGTTGGGTTAACTTTAATTAATAGATCCCGCAATCTAGCGGCGGTGCCAACTGGCACAGTTGATTTTCCGACAACCAAGGAGCCTGATTTAATAATGGGGGCGATACTTTCAACTGCGCCATTTACATATGTTAAATCTGCTGCAATACCATTTTTTACTTGCGGTGTACCAACACAAATAAAGTGAACATCACAATCTGCAATATCAGATATATCTTTGCTAAATTTCAATCTGCCAGATTTAATTTGTGCAGCAAGGAGATCCTCTAAATCAGGCTCATAAAAAGGAACCTTGCCTTGCGAAAGTAGATCAATCTTGGCTGGATCTAGATCAACTCCAATAACTTCAAACCCTAAGCTGGCCATACATGCGGCGTGGGTTGCACCAAGGTATCCGGTACCAATCACTGAAAGCTTTAAACTCATAGAGATCAGCCTATCTACTTACAAGGGTCATCAGCTGCAGTTTTGGTTTTAAACTTATCAACAATTATTGGAGTTGCAGCCGCGGTTGCAGATGGTGCAGGAGAAGGGGTTACTTCATCTATTACCGCCCGATCCTCTTTTAATCTTTGCCATAGTTCAGGTGCCAATACTGGATCCCATAAAACAGATGCTGTAACTCCATTTGCGTTGTAATAAAGATTTGAGAGCGGCACAGTTAAAGTTCTTACCTTTGAAGTCGAAAGTGATTTCATCTGTCTAGCTAAGGTTATTAAATCCGCACTTTGCAAACCAGAGTCGGTTGTTACAGCTGATAAAGATGTATTAATGAAGTTAACCATTGTTACAGGATTTAAAAGAACGCCAGCACTTGTAGCCTTGCGAAGTACTGCACTAACAAATTGTTGCTGACGTTGCATTCTGCCAATATCACCAAGTCCATCAAACTCACGAGTACGAACAAACTTTAAGGAGTCAATTCCATTTAAAGTGTGCACGCCAGCCGGCAAAACTAGGTGGCTTTTAGAATCATTAATATCCTTCTTCGTACAAACTTGAATTCCGCCAAGAGAGTCGACAACATCTGCAAAACCGGCAAAATTTACTTCAACATAATGATCAATCTTTAAATCACTCATATTTTCAAAGGCTTCAATTAAAAGTGGGGCACCACCCCAGTTGTATGCGGAGTTAATCTTTGAGTAAGCCGCTGGAATTAATTTTCCTTGATTATTTTTATGCTCTGGAATCAATGCAAAAGAATCTCGGGGTATGGAAACAATCACCGCTTTATCTCGAGCCTTTGAGATATGAATTAACATCATCGTGTCAGATCGCTTACCAGCCGCGCTTTTAACAGATCCAACTCGAAGTGCCTTTAACTCCGCCTTACTCAATCCTTCTCTAGTATCAGATCCAACAATTAAATAGTTAATGGCAGATGAGGCTTTTTCAGGACGATTATTCAATCCGGTAAAGGCATCAATCTTTTCAATCGAGGCAGAGACACTGCTAAAGGCAAGTGCGCTTATTGCTGAAACTCCCAAGGTAGCAAAGGAAACAATCCTCAAAAATTTGATACTTCGGGTGGATTTCACTACTGCATTCTAGATTAAAACTCGGTAATTTCTCCGTAGAAAGTTATGATGAGCCTAATATGAATCAAAGTATGAATCCTTCGGTATCAATTGTTCTACCAATTCTTAATGAAGAGCGTGATCTAGCAGCATGTATCTCAGCGACCCTTCAGCAGAAGTACGATGGCGAGATTGAGGTTATTCTGGCGCTTGGACCTTCATCAGATAAAACAGATGAAATTGCAGATAAATTAGCGGCGCAAGATAAGCGAATTAAGTTAGTAAAAAACCCATCGGGTAAAACTGCGACTGCCTTAAATCTGGCGATTGCTGCATCAGCAAATGAGATCATCTGCCGAATTGATGGTCATGCTGAAATTAGTGATACTTATATTGATACGGCTGTAAAGATCCTGCAAAAAACCGGCGCCGTAAATGTTGGCGGAGTTATGAATGCTGCTGCAGCTAGTGGATTTCAATCTGTGGTTGCACGCGCTATGAAATCTAAACTCGGAGTAGGGGCATCTAAATTTCATACTGGTGGTGAAGCAGGTCCAGCCGACACCGTGTATCTAGGAACATTTTTAAAGAGTGCAGTATTGCAAGCAGGTGGTTTTAATGAGAAGTATATTAGGGCCCAAGATTGGGAGTTAAATCATCGCCTACGTTTAAAGGGCGGTGTGATTTGGTTTGATCCAAGGTTAATTGTTACTTACAGACCTCGCGAAACATTTATTAAATTAGCCAAGCAGTACTTTGAGTATGGTCGATGGCGCCGTGCAGTTTCAAGAGCGCATCCAGGCACAGTCAATTTTCGCTACCTAGCACCACCTGTTGCATTAACTTTGAATTTGATCTCACTAATTCTTGGAGTAATAGTTAATCCAATATTTTTCACAATTTTAATGGCATACCTGTTGCTGTTAATTATTGGTGGATTAATCGAAGGCAAATCTTTGCTTGAAAAATTACGGCTTCCTTCAGTATTTCTAACTATGCATATGTCGTGGGGATTAGGCTTCTTAAGTAGCCCTAAAGATTTATTGCAAGATTAATTTGAGTGTAAAACTGAGTTCAAGCCATTCCATCCGCCAGTTTTTGGTAATGCTTCAAGGGCGCCACTCTGGGAGTTTCGACGAAACAGTAGGTTGTTTGCACCACTTAACTCTTTAGCTTTCACAGTTGTTCCATCTGGTAGTGAGATTTTTGAGCCAGCCGTAATGTAAGCACCAGCTTCAACTACGCAATCATCACCTAGTGAAATACCAATTCCAGAGTTGGCACCCAGCAATGTACGTTTTCCGATTGAAACAATCTCTTTACCACCACCACTTAGAGTTCCCATAATGGATGCGCCACCACCAATATCACTTCCATCGCCAACTACAACGCCTGCGCTAATTCTTCCTTCGACCATCGATTTGCCTAATGTTCCGGCATTAAAATTAATGAAACCTTCATGCATAACTGTTGTGCCACTTGATAAGTAAGCCCCAAGGCGAACTCGATCTCCATCTGCGATGCGCACACCTTCGGGAACCACATAATCAATCATTCGTGGAAACTTATCTACTCCGTAGATAACTAAACTTTGATGCTTAGCCCGTAGCAATGGCTGCACTTCATTAAATGTACTTACCTCGCATGGACCAACTGAACTCCAGACCAAATTGGGCAAAATTCCAAAGATGCCATCAAGATTTAGACCATGTGGTTTTACGATGCGATGTGAGAGTAACTGTAATCGTAGATAAACATCAGCCACATCTTTAGCTGGTTTAGTTAAATCTATTTCAAGAGATAAGTTAACCCGCTTAACCTTTCGAATTTCATCTGTGGTTAAAAGCTCTGGGAATTTATCGACGCCAGTTTTGCTACCAATACCTAAGGTATGAAACCAACACTCGAGTATTTCACCAGCCTGATTTTGGGTCGCGATACCAATTCCAAATGCAGTTTGTTGTGCTGAATTGGCTGTGCTCATAGGACAAAGGTATCAAAATTCAACATAGGTTATAGACTAATTAAATGCGTGTAAGTGTTTATTGCTCATCTGCGAAAGATATTCCGCAACATTCATTGGATCTTGCCTTTGAAGTTGGTGTTGCGATCGGTAAAGCGGGTTGGGAGTTAGTTTGGGGTGGCGGTAAAGCATCAATGATGGGCAAGGTTGCACAGGGTGCCAGATCAGTTGGTGGCAGAACTATTGGAGTTATTCCGCAAGCATTACGAAATGTTGAGTTTGAAGATGAAGCAGCCCATGAAATGCATGTTGTTGAAAACATGAGAACAAGAAAGGCGAAGTTAGAAGAGTTATCTGATGCCTTTATTGCATTACCTGGCGGACTTGGCACATTAGAAGAGTTTTTTGAAATTTGGGTCGGCAGGTACTTAAAATTTCATAACAAGCCAATCGCGGTATGTGATCCCATGGGAGTTTATAAACCTCTGCAAACCGCACTTGATCATTTAGCACAACAGAATTTTATGAAAGCCGGACAGGCAGAGCTCGTGACTTGGTGTGAAGATGTACCTAGTGCAATTCGCGCAATCTCACCTGGGAAAAGGTAAAAATGAGAAATCAAAACAAATTGGCTTTAACAGTTGAGATTAACCAGCCGATCAAAATTGTTTGGCAGCATTTAGTTGATTGGCGTTCGCAAAGTGATTGGATGTTGCAAACTAAGGTTTGGTCAGAGTTAGACCAAGATCGAACTGTAAAAAACGGTAAGGGAGTTTTAATTTTTGCCTTCACTGGGTTGTTTCCAAAACTTTATCCAAAATTAAAGTTGGGTGTTTTAGACACCATGGAGGTAGTGAATTGGCATCCGCCATATAAGTGCGATGTGCTTCATATTGGTCGAATAATTAGAGGCACTGGCAGTTTTGAATTAGTAAGTAATTCAGATAGCAAAAAAGGTGGCACAACTTTTTACTGGAGCGAGGAGATCATCGCTCCCGCAGTATTCATAGCAATTCTTAAGCCTTTTATACTCTTGGGCGTGCGTATCTCCTTACGGAGATTTGCTCGCTTAGTCGAGAGAAGTGCTCGCTAGCAGTAATCTTTATCCTGTGTCTGAAGATCAATCGCCGAAAAAAAGTATCGCTGAAATTCTGGAAAGCTTGCCGGAAGAGGAGCGATTAATTTTGACGATGCATTATGTTTATCAAGTTAGCGCTGCCGAAATTGCCGGAAAACTTGGTGTGCCAGAACGCGCAGTATTAACTGTGATTGCAAGTGGAAGATCCCGCTTGATTTCATCAATTTTTTAAGTTTTTCTTACCCAATTTCCCACAACCCCCTAGATGAGGGATAATTGCTCCTCTAAGTTAAGGACTTTTCAGTAGGGGAGACGCATAAATGGCTGCTATGAAACCACGCACTGGTGATGGGCCTATGGAGGTTACTAAAGAGGCAAGATCAATGGTCATGCGAATCCCACTTGAAGGTGGCGGACGTTTGGTAGTTGAGTTAAATGTAGAAGAGGCAACAAATTTAGGAAATGTGCTTCAAGCAGCGGTTGCATTAGTTAAAAAATAACTAAATTCTGAAGTAATCTTTAATAAATGAGTTCAAATTGAGTAGCAAATTAATTGATTTCCAGCCCACTATTACCTGTGTCAATTTAAAAAATGAGAAATTATTTGAAGATGTAACTGCAGTAGCTATTCCTGTAAGTGCAAATGAAAAACCCAGTATTACTAAATCTGCAGTTGCAAGTAATCTGACAATTTATACCAAGATTGATTTAAATATTGAGTTAAGTAATTGGCCAGAATTCGCCGCCAAGGCCGGTGAGATTATTGAAATCCCATTATCTGTTGGGAAGTTAACCAGAATTTATTTAGTAGGCATAGGCGAATCCAATCAAGATGATATTCGCAAAGCCAGCGCAGCCTTAAGCCGAAAAGTTAAAGGCACCGATGCAAAAGTTTTATCAGCTCTTGTTGAGGATAAAAAAACTGTTGAAACCATGGTAATTGCTTTGGTGTTAGCAAATTATCAATTCAGCATGAAATCTGAGAAAAAATCTAAGAAGCCAAGCTTTGTGGTCTACGGAGATTTTAAAGAAGAGGTTGAAGCTGCTCTTGTTTATGCAAAAGCTACTTGGCGTACTCGCGATTTAATTCATACGCCATCCAACATTAAAAACCCATCATGGTTTGCAGAACAAGCCAAATCCATGGTTGCTGCCACGAAGAACTCGGCATTAACAATCAAGGTTAAATCTGGCAGAGAGCTACGAGAGTTTGGTGGATTGTTAGCTGTTGGAAACTCAGCGCCAAAACCTGGACCAAGATTAGTTGAAATAACTTATGCACCTAAAGGCTCCAGTAACTGGCCGCACATTGTTATGGTGGGTAAAGGCGTTACTTTTGATACTGGCGGTGTTTCATTGAAACGTCCGTACGATTTAATGATTGGTATGAAGAGTGACATGGCTGGTGCTGCTGCCATTCTTTCTGCCACAATCGCAGTGGCGCAATTAAAACCAAGAGTTAAAGTAACAGCATTGTTGATGTGTGCTGAAAATGCTTTGAGTGCAACCGCGCAACGACCATCGGATGTTATTAAACATTACGGTGGAACAACGGTGGAAGTGATCAATACTGATGCCGAAGGGCGACTGGTGCTAGCTGATGGCCTGGCGTATGCAGACGAGAAGTTAGATCCAGATTATTTATTAGATGTCGCAACATTAACTGGGGCTGCAACTCTAGGTTTAGGACGACAATATGCAGCGATGTACACCAGAGATAACGCATTAGCTAGGAAGATGCACTTGATTGGAAATGATGTGGGCGAGAAGGTTTGGCACATGCCATTAATTGATGATTACGAACCAGCACTTGCGAGTGATGTTGCAGATCTAAACCACACTGCAGATAAACATGCATTTTCAGCCGGCTCTGTTACTGCAGCTTTATTTTTAGAAAAGTTTGTTGGCAAACGTAAGTGGGTTCACTTTGATATTGCAGGTACTGGTAGATCCGAGGTTGATGCAGGCGAGAACATTAAAGGCGGCACTGGATTTGCAACTCGACTCTTAATTGGTTGGCTGGTCTCAATTTGAACAACTTTATTCCAGCTCGTGGTGACATGAGTGCTTTCGCAGAGAACTTTATTCATGAGGATTACTTCATGCAACTTGCGCGCAAGAATGGCGAAGAGGTTGGCGCAGCTGAACCAACCGCAGCAGTAGGTAATTTTTTAAAATTTCTTACCCAATTAACGGGGGCTAAATCAGTTGTAGAAATAGGAACTAGCTCTGGCGTTAGTGGTCTTTGGGTGCTGCAGGGTTTACCAAGTGATGGAGTTTTAACAACAATCGATGCTGAACGTGAGCACTCAAAAATTGCACGAAATGTTTTTGAAGAGGCAGATATCCCATCAACTAAGTATCGAATTATAACTGGGAACCTAATTGATGTTATTGGAAAGTTGGCTGATAACTCTTATGAAGTAGTTATCACAAGAGATGGCATGGATCTATTTGAAGTAGTTCAAGAGTCACATCGTTTACTTAGACCTGGTGGCTTGCTAGTAATTGATCATGCATTAAGTGCTGGCAAAGTTGCCGACTCTACGCAACGCGATCCAGAGAGTATTTCTCGCCGAGATGCAATCAAAGTTATTAAAGAGGATGCCAGATGGAGTTCAACTGTAATTCCAATTGGCGCCGGTATATTACTTGCCAATAAACTTACCTAAATGAGCTCTCAACTACCATCACCTGCTGATCTACCTGATGTTCCTTGGTGGCAGCCAGGTACTACCTCTGTTGTAAAGCGCTCTGTTAAAAATCAGACCAACTCTTTTTTTATTGTCACCTCTGTTGTTATTGCCTTAATCGCAGGCGGAGTTGGCGCCACAATTGGTCGAACAACCTCATCAAACATCTCTGGAAATTTTGTCAGTACTGAAAATGTTGTAGAACGAGCACCTGGTTCAATCGCTGATTTAGCATCTCGAGTTATTCCTGGCGTGGTTTCAATCTCTGTTGATGCTGGCGGAGACTCTGGCACTGGCTCTGGATTTTTCTTAAGCAATGATGGCTTTGTGCTAACCAACAACCATGTGGTGGAAGCAGCTGCTAATCGAGGCAAAATTACAGTTGCCATTTCAACTGGTGCTAAATACACCGCAACAATTGTTGGTCGTGATAGCTCTTATGATTTAGCGGTATTAAAAATTGAGGTAACCGGTGCGCCAACCTTGCAGTTAGGTGATAGCGATAAAGCACAGGTTGGAGATGCGGTAATTGCAATTGGCTCACCACTTGGCTTGGCCGGAACTGTGACATCAGGAATTCTCAGCGCAAAGAATCGAGCTGTAACAACTGGCTCTGGATTTGGAGATAGCTCATTTATTAACGCATTACAAACTGATGCTGCAATCAATCCAGGAAACTCGGGCGGACCATTAGTTGATGCAACAGGTGCGGTAATTGGCGTGAACTCTGCGATCGCTACTTTAGGAAGATCAACTGGCACACAATCTGGATCAATCGGTCTTGGTTTTGCGATACCAATTAATCAAGCAAAGAAAACTGCTGAACAATTAATTACTACTGGTTCTGCTACCTATCCAATTATGGGAATTTCTGTTGATTCTAGATATACCGGCGTCGGAGCTTTAATTTCATCAGAAGGCAATGGCGTTACACCAAATGGTCCAGCCGATAAAGCAGGATTAAAGGCCGGCGATTTGATAATAGCGATCAATGGCAAAGAGGTTCAAAGCTCAGATGAGTTAATTGTTGCAATCCGCTCTAAAAATGTGGGCGATAAAGTTACAATAAAGTTTAAACGTAATGCAGTAACCCGTGAAGTAACTGTTACATTGATAGCATCGAAGAGGTAGAAAATGTTTAATATCGGTGGTGGTGAAATTCTTGGCTTGGCAGTAATTGGCTTAATTTTAATGGGCCCAGATCGCCTGCCATCAATCGCTGCAGATGCCGCAAGATACTTACATAAATTAAAAAACTTGGCACAAAATGCAACCAATGAGTTAAAGAGCAATCTAGGGCCAGGTTATGAAGATTTACAGGTAAAGGATCTAAATCCACGAACTTTTCTCAAAAAAACAATTGGGGATGTAATGGATAAGACAGAAGAGAAGCCAGCTCCCAAGATTGATCCAGATATCTTATGAAGATAATAGAGGATATAAATCAAGCATTATCAAAGGTTAATGATCCAGAGCTGCACAAACCATTAACTGAACTTGGGATGGTTGAAAGCGTAGAGTTTAAAGATGGTGTGGCTAAATTAGGAATTTTGCTAACAATTGTTGGCTGCCCAATGAAGGATCGACTACAAGCAGATATCTCTGGTGCGCTGGCTGATATTTCTGAAGTTAAATCAGTTGAAATTATCTTTGGTGTAATGAGTGAGGAACAGCGAAATAATGTAAAGAAGCTAATTCGAGGTGGTCGAGAAAAATTTATTCCATTTGCTCAACCAGATTCATTGACCAGAGTTCTAGGTATTGCCTCTGGTAAAGGTGGAGTTGGAAAATCATCTGTCACCGTTAATTTAGCTGTGGCAGCAGCAAAACGTGGATTAAAGGTCGGTATTTTAGATGCCGATGTCTACGGTCATTCGGTTCCTAGATTAATGGGAATTCTTGGTCAAAGACCAACTGCAATTGATCAAACATTTATACCAGTTGAAAAATATGGCGTGAAGGTTGTATCGATGGAGATGTTTAAGCCAGAGCGATCAGATCCGGTTGCATACCGCGGACCATTACTGCACCGAGTTTTAGAGCAATTGTTAAGTGATGCCTACTGGGGCGATTTAGATCTACTTCTTCTTGATCTTCCACCTGGCACCGGTGACATTGCGATCTCATTAGGTCAGCTAATTCCTACTAGTGAAATTGTTGTTGTTACTACTCCACAAATTGCAGCGGCTGAAGTTGCCGAACGTGCTGGCAGAATTGCGCACCAAATGAAACAGCCAGTAATTGGTGTAATTGAAAATATGTCTGACACCACTTGCGGCAAGTGTGGGGAGGTTATTTCAATCTTTGGAAGCGGCGGCGGTGAAGAAACATCAAAGCGTTTAAGTGAGCTGGTTGGCGCAAATGTGCCATTACTTGCAAAGGTGGCATTTAATGCTCAACTTCGTGAAGGCGGAGATGCTGGCAATCCATTAGTACTTTCAGATGAATCAGTCTTTGCCACATTTAATAGTATTTTGGATAAGGTAATAATTCGCCCCAAATCATTGGTTGGCGTGCGACTTGGAGTTTCTACTTAATACCCTTTAATTCGCCCATAATCGTAAATTCAAGGGACTGGTATGGAATGCAATTAAGCAGAATATTTAAATGCAGGTAGGTTTTGCTTCATGAAAGATCAGGATCACACCAAATTACCAACTGGTCGCGATATCCCATTTTTGATTTCTGGAGTTTTAGGTATCGGTGCATCCGGTCCAATAATTGCAAAGAGCTTGATGCCTGTGCCGACCATGATTATGTGGCGTAATTTGCTTGGTGGTTTAGTGATGCTGCCATTTGCATTAAAACGCAGAGAGTGGCAAACACCTGCTCAACGAAATGCAATCAAGTGGTCAGCAATATCTGGAGCTTTACTTGCATTGCACTTCATCTGTTTCTTTCTTGCAATGCGCATGACCAGTGTTGCTACTGGAACCGCTCTAACCGCTACCCAACCAATTTTTGCAGCCCTATTTATAAAGTTCAGTGGCGGGCATATTCCGCGCAGAGCTTGGAGCGGCATGTTTATTGCTTTTGCTTCAGTACTGCTGATTACCGGCGTAGATCTAAGTATGTCGCTTCGCTCATTTCAAGGTGATCTACTTGCTGTAATTGGTGGAGCACTTGCAGCGCTGTACATAATTATTGGATCAAATGTGCAACGTGAAATCTCGACATCTACTTTTACAACTGTTTGTTATCTTTCATGTGCATTAACCGCCCTGCCAGTTGCAGTAATTGGTGGCTATGATCTAATTGGATTTTCAAATTATGAATGGTTTTTATTGATTGCACTGGTGCTTACCGCTCAAATTATGGGTCATACAATGTTTAACCTAACTTTAAAACGAGTCTCTCCGGCAATAGTTGGCTTAGTTGTATTTTTTGAAGTACCAGTAAGTGCGATACTTGCATATTTTTGGCTAGATCAAACACCGCCAGCAGGAACAATTCCAGGAATTATTGGCTTGTTAATCGGTTGTGGCTTTTTTGTTGTAAGGTCTAAACAATGATTGATTTACATACCCACTCAAACTTTAGTGATGGCACAGATTCACCTGCTGAGTTAATTAATAAGGCGTTAGCTGCGGGCGTAAAGATAATTGCTTTAACTGATCATGACAGTGTTGCAGGTATCGCCCAGGCAAGTGCAGCACTTCGCCCTGGGATTTCTTTGGTGCCAGGGGCTGAAATCTCCTGCCAAAGTGAAGATGGTGTAAGCGTTCATGTGTTGGGCTTACTTTTTGACACAGCAAATCAAGATTTAATTTCAACCATGGAGAAGACGCGCGAGAATCGCCACGGTCGAATGCAGCGAATTATCGAGAAAATAAATGAGGCTGGCATTGAGATTTCAATCGACGATGTTTTAGCAGAGTTAGCAGATGGCGCAACATTGGGCAGACCTCATTTAGCCGATGCGCTAGTGAAAAAAGGGGTAGTTAAATCACGCGATGAAGCATTTTCACAAATGCTCCACAATAAATCTAAGTTTTATGTGGCTCACTACTCACCAACGCCGGTCGAGGCAATTAAATTAATAAAGGCAGCTGGCGGTGTTGCAGTTATTGCGCATCCAATGGCTTCTCATAGAGGAAGAACTATCTCTTTTGAGAGCTTTGGCGATTTGATTACTGCTGGTTTAGATGGTGTTGAGGTTGATCACAGAGATCATTCACCGGATGAAAAAAATGCATTAATTGAATTAGCACGAGAGAATAATCTAGTGATGACAGGAGCTAGTGATTACCACGGCAATGGAAAACTTAATCAACTTGCTGAGTACACAACTAATCCAGAACAGTGGGAAAAATTAGAGGCGCTAGCAACACAGCGACGAGTTATAACTTTATGAGTTCATACTTTTCACCAGAAACAATTACTTGGCGGGTTCACTCTGATCCATCGATGGTCGTGGGTGGACTTCGTGCGCTTTTGGAACAAGCATTGCAACCAGATGCGATGGCTGGAGTAAGTGCGCACTCTAATTTTCGAGATGACACTTGGGGCAGATTACAAAGAACTGGTGATTACGTTGGAATTCTTACATTTTCACCTAAAGCAGATGCAGATAAATTAGCAGCCAGAGTAAGGAATGTGCATGCAAAGTTATCTCTAGATGATCCACATCTACTGCTGTGGGTTCATATGGCGATGGTGGATGCTTTCTTAGATGTTGCAGTTCGATCTGGTTTGAAGTTAACGGTTGCAGAACAAGATCAGTATTTTCTAGAGATGGTTAAGTTTGCTGAGTTAGTTGGTGTTGCACCAGCAGATGTACCTAACTCACTATCTCAGACTCAACAATACTTTGCCGATATCAAGCCAGAACTTCGTGCAAGTGATGATGCAAAACGAGCCGCACTCTTTATTACCGTTCCACCACTTCCAAAAATTATAAGATTTGCAACTCCATTTGCACCAACCTGGGGCGCTATCTCAACTCTGGCTGGTGCGGCGCTTCCAAAATGGGCAAGAGATCTTTATGGTGCACCAACACTTCCGGGACAAGAGTTAGCAACTGATATTGCATTAAAAGCTTTTCGCTCCTCACTTTTATTATTACCAGAGGCGTTTCGATCACCTCCTCAATTAAAAGAGGCAAGAAGTAGATGAAAGTATTAGCAATTGCTAACTCAAGTGGTGGTACCGGTAAATCAACTACCGCTATGTGCATTGCCATTGCTGCTGCAGAGTATGGTCGAAAAGTTTTATTAATTGATCTTGATGAACGTGCCGGCCTGAGCTTTCAATTTATGATTGAAAATCCAAGATTTACTATGCTTGAGGTAGCAAGAGATAACGCCAGTTTAGATCTAGCAATTACTCGAACCTCAGAGCGGATTGATTTTCTAGCATCTGCGCCAAGAGTTACTGCACTGGATAATCTGCAATTAGATCCCGTATCAATTAAGGCAAAATTAACAAATTATGATCTAGTTGTAATTGATACATCATCTGGATTAAATCAACGCAACAATCTAGTTGCTGAGATCAGCGATGCGGTTCTGTATCCAACAACAGATTCAATTTCATCGGTTAGAGGAGTCCTGCAGGCGAGTGATTTCTACCGAAATCTAATCCAGGTAGGAGTTTTACCAATTAAAAAAATTCTTACGCAAAATTCAACCATCTCAACGCTCAGTGCAGATTTTAAAGTACTTGATCCAGTGATCCCGGAGAATGAAGATGTGCTGCTAGCGCAGATTGCTAATAAATCTGTAATGAGTTTTGCAAAGCTTAGCGATACAGCAGATGCCTACCGCGATGTGACCTATTTTTTGTTAGAGGAGTTACTCGGAAGCGAATCCAACGCGTCGCTCTGAGGATTCACCAACCTCGACGTAATTAATTTTGTTGTAAGGAACTAAAAGTTCACGCCCTTTTGTATCACTTAGTGAGAGCACAGCATTGGCCTTAATCGCTGCGTTAACCGCTGCAATTACCTCGGCCTGGCTGCTGGCACACTCGAAGGTTAATTCGTGGGTGCTATCAGAGATTCCAATTTTTACTTCGGTGTGAGCCGAGCTCTTTTTACTTGTTGCCATCCTTAAACCTTATCTACTTCCTGGCTTACTTGCCAATTGAAATTACTGTTGAGATTTTGGGAAACCAGAAATTCCGCGCCAGATTAAGTTCATAACTAACTCAGTTGCACGAGTGCGATCAATTTTGCCATCACGATCTAACCAGTGGCGAGCAGTTGTTTGCACAATTCCAATCAAACCAACCGCCAGCATCATTGACTCCTCTTTTGCCAATCCGGTATCAATAGAGATAACTGCACTGACCGCTGCTGCACAATCGTAAGTCATTCGATTTAATCGCTCGCGTACCTGTGGCTCTAAACTCATATCGCTTTCAAATAAAAGTCGAAATGCTTCACCTTCGGAATCAATAAAGCCAAAGTACGCCTCAACTGTTGCCTTAACTCGATCAGCATTACTGCGATGCTCTGCAATCGCTTTTTGAATTGCAAATACCAATGAATCAATGTGCAGATCTAGAACTGCTAAGTACAACTCTAATTTAGATGGAAAGTGTTGGTAAAGAACAGGCTTACTTACCTTTGCACGATCTGCGATTTCATCCATCGCTGCTGAGTGGTATCCCGCAGCCGTGAATACTTCCAATGCAGCACTAAGTAATTGCGCTCGACGCTCATCGCGAGGCAGCCGATTTACCTTGTCTTCACTCATTTGCTTATCTTAATAGACAGATTTATCTAACGGGAATTTGCCATGATCTCAGGTTATATTCAGCGCATGAGTTCAGAAAAACGCCTCCTATTAGTTCATGCGCATCCAGATGATGAGACGATTAATAATGGTGCAACAATGGCAAAGTATGCAGCCGAAGGTGTATCGGTAACTCTTGTGACATGTACAAGAGGTGAAGAGGGAGAAGTTTTGATTCCTGCGCTAGCTGATTTAGCAAGTAATAAAGATGACAAGTTAGGGCAGCATCGCGAAACTGAATTAAAGAATGCGATGGCAGAGCTAGGAGTTGCAGATTTTAGATTTTTAGGAGCTCCAAATAAACAATGGCGCGATAGTGGAATGATGGGTGCTGAACAAAACAATGGCGCTCAAGTTTTTTGGCAAGCTGATTTAGATGATGCAGCCAATGAGTTGGTAAAAATTATCTTAGAGATCGAACCTCAGGTAATGATTACTTATGATGATTTTGGTGGCTATGGCCATCCCGATCATATAAAAGCACATCAGGTTGCAATGCATGCTGCTGAGCTTGCGAAAGCAAGTGGCTGGGAGATATCAAAAATTTATTGGAACACGATGCCAAGATCGGTCATTCAAAGCGGCATAGATAAAATGAAAGAGGTTGGTTCAGATTTCTTTGGCGCAGAAAGTGCTGATGATCTACCTTTTGCCAAAGCAGATGAATTTGTTACCTCATTAGTTAGCGCACCAGAATTTGTAGAACAAAAAATGATGGCGATGAAGGCGCACGCCACTCAGATCTCAGTAGATGGTCCATTTTTTGCCCTCTCCGATAACTTAGGACTTTCAGTTTGGGCTGATGAGTATTACACCCTGGTTAAGGGCACAATCGCTGCGCCATTTGATTCAGATGGCCGCGAATTAGATTTATTTGCTGGGGTAAATTAATGAGGTACTTAAACTCAATATTATTTGGCGCATTCTTAGGCTTTACCGCCACACTTTTACATAACGCTTGGCAACCAGCAGGTTTAATCGCATCTCTGGTTGTAACTTATTTAGGAATTAAACTGCTTGGAATTAAGTATTACTATAAAAGATTTAAATTGCTTTGCGCTATCTCTTGGTTAGCAGTTGTTCTGCGTGGCTCAACAGTTGGCCTAGGAGATGAATTGTTAATTTATGGAAATACTTATGGGAACCTATTTTTACTTCTAGGCTTTATAACTCTTGTTTTGGCGGTTCTACTTCCTAGAGTGCCCAAGTCCAGCTTTGCCCGTCGGGATTATCTCTAACCTCAATACCCTCAAGCTTTAACATTTCTCGTAATCGATCACTCTCTGCAAAATTCCCGCTGGCCCTAGCAGCAGCTCGATCTGCCAATAATCCTGCCTGTTCAACTGTTAATTGCGCTACCGCTTTAGGCGCGCGTTTTAAATCTAAACCAAATAATTGATCTACCTGAATAAAAATTTCATACTTACTGCCATCGGAGAATTGCGTTGATTTCTCGAGCTCTCGTAATTTTTGCAACGCGCGCGGTGTATCTAAATCTAAAGTGAAATCCTGCACGATCGCATCAACGTAGGATTTTACATTTTCAGAGTTAGCATCTGCAGCAGTACTCCATTGCATGATTTTATTTCGCCAACGCTCTAATAATGTATTGGCTGCAATAATTGATTGCCAGGTTAGATCCATTTGGCTTCGATATCTATTTTCTAGAAAACATAGGCGCAGCGCGAGCGGATCTAGATTTTTCTCAATTAAATCCTTTACCAGAACAACATTTTGAGAACTTTTTGACATCTTGCGTCCTTCAAAGAGCAGATGCTCACCATGAACCCAAAGTGCCACCGCTTCATCATTAATTGCAGCATTTGATTGGGCTCGTTCATTTTCATGATGTGGAAAACGCAGATCAATTCCACCTAGATGTAGGTCAACAAAGTTTTCTAAATACTTAAGTGACATTGCCGAGCACTCGATATGCCAACCAGGAAAGCCTGGACCCCAAGGTGAAGGCCAAATCATCTCTGTTCTTCCTGCAGCGGCTTTCCATAAGGCCCAATCTGCATGAAATCTCTTTGCTCCATCTTCGGTGTGATCATGTTTATGACCTGGCTTTAGCGCTGTCAATCGATTTCCACTTATTGCGCCATAAGATGGAAAAGATTCTGCAGAGAAATACACACAATCATCTTCAGCTAAGTACGCATGGCCTTTATCAATTAACACGGTAATCAAATCAATCATTAAATCAATCGACTCACTGGCCTTTGGATACATGGCTGCTTGCAATATATTTAAATTTTTTAAATCTTGATGAAATCTAGCCTCATATATCTTTGCTACTTCAAATGGATCTTTTGCCTCTAGCTTTGCCTGTGCCAGTATTTTGTCCTCAGCGAAATCTTCGGACATATGTCCAACATCTGTAATGTTTTGGATGAACTTAACTTCATAACCTAAAAAATCACTTAATCTAATTATGTTATCAGCCAGCAAAAAGGTGCGCATATTTCCAACATGAGCATCTCGATAAACGGTAGGTCCACATCCATATATTCGAATGAATTTGTCATTGCTGATTTTTAAGCTTTGATTCATTCGAGATTTAGTATCAAATACTTGAATTTTGGTCTCAATCATTTTGGTGGAACGACCTTCCACATTGCGATCTTTGCTGGGTCGAAGGTAACCAAAGAGCCATCTTTCTTTCTTACCTGTGTGGCACTTTCTAAGGTGCCCAATAAATCACGGTAACCACCCTCTGGATCATGCAAGCGGATACTTACTCGCTGGCCGATTTGAGCCGCTGATGGCTGCATGCTGCTCCTTCAACTAAAGTATGAGGCTTAGTGGCGGTATTGTGTATCTTACTGGTACTAAAAACTGAGTTTATGAGTGAAAGGCGCACATGACTTACATAATCGCTCAACCATGTGTTGATGTGAAGGATAAATCTTGCATTGAAGAGTGTCCCGTAGATTGTATTTATGAGGGCGATCGCATGCTTTATATCCAACCTGATGAGTGCGTAGATTGCGGTGCGTGCGAACCAGTATGTCCGGTCGAAGCAATTTATTATGAAGATGATGTGCCATCACAATGGAAAGATTTCAGTGAAGTAAATAGTAAATTTTTTGTTGAAATCGGCTCACCTGGTGGAGCTGCAAAGATGGGCGCAGTTGGAAAAGATCATCCAACAGTTACCGCACTTCCTCCACAAGAAAAGTAGAACTCCCTGAATCTTCCAGATTTTCCCTGGGATCTACTTGCACCCTACGGTGAAAAAGCTAAACAGCATCCCTCGGGATTTATTGATTTATCTCAAGGAACACCAGTTGATGCCACGCCAAAATTTATTCAAGATGCGTTTATAAAATCAGCCAACTCACCAAGTTATCCATTAACCGCCGGCACTCCGCAACTTCGCGAAGTGATTTCAAAGTGGGCAAAAGCAAATTTAGGAGTTAGTGGTGAGTTTGATGTTCTACCAGTAATTGGTTCAAAGGAGTTAGTTGCCTGGTTGCCAACCTTTCTTGAAAGTAAAATGGTTTTGTATCCAGCAGTTGCCTATCCAACATACCTAGTCGGCAGCAAAATTTCGAAAAGTAATTCACAGGCGGTAGATATTGATGCCAGCACTTGGCCCACAGCAGATTTAGCTTGGATCAACTCACCATCTAATCCAACGGGGCAGGTACAAAGTGAGGACCAACTTAGAGCGGTAATTGCCTGGGCTCGGCGCAATAACGCAGTGGTTGCAAGTGATGAGTGCTATTTAAGTTTCAGCAATGATGCCAAATCAATTTTGGCATTCGCTGATGGAGATAACAAAAATTTGATTGCGGTGCACTCACTCTCTAAACGTTCAAACCTAGCCGGCTATCGTGCAGCATTTATTGTTGGAGATCCATTGTTAATTGATGAAATCCGCCAGATTCGCAAGCACGCAGGAATGATGGTGCCGCTACCAGTTCAAAATGCGATGGTAGCTGCCCTATCTGATGAGATCCATATTCAGGAGCAATCAGCTCGATACCAAAATCGTCGCAAGGTTTTAAAGCCGGCGCTAGAAAAGAGTGGTTTCACAATTAAATACAGTGAAGCTGGTTTATACATCTGGTGCACTCGTAATGAGGATTGTTGGCAAAGTGTTGATTGGTTTGCCTCACTTGGTGTTTTAGTCACACCAGGAAGTTTTTATGGGGACAAGAGCTTTATTCGAATTGCATTGACGGCAAGTGATGAGAACATCAAATCAGTTGCAGAGCGGATCAGCGCATGAAAACTGCTGCAATTTTACTGGTTGGGGGAATGGGAACTCGACTACAACCAATTACAAATAAAACACCTAAACCAATGCTGCCAGTAGGGGGTGTTCCATTTACCGAGCATCAAATAGCAAAAGCCCGAGCAGCAGGTATTTCAGAAATTGTTTTAGCTACCTCATATTTGGCTGAGGTATTCAAACCTTACTTTGGTGATGGATCAGCATTTGGCATCAAAATTAAATATGCAGTTGAAGAGGTCGCTTTGGGTACAGGTGGTGCGATTCGAAATGCAGCTAGCCTGTTATCACCAGCGGATCAGGTAGTAATCTTTAATGGCGATGTACTAAGTGCACATGATCTAAGTGCGCAAATCAGATTTCACGAACAGATGCAGGCAGATGTAACACTTTACTTAACCCAGGTTGCAGATGCTCGGGCTTATGGTTGCGTAGAATTACTGCCAGGTGATCGGGTTAAATCCTTCCTCGAGAAATCAGATACGCCACCAAGTAATTTAATTAACGCTGGCTGCTATGTGTTTAATCGTGCAGTGATTGATGAGATTCCATCCGAGCGAGTTGTCTCAGTTGAACGCGAAAGCTTTCCGCAATTATTAGCTGCCGACAAAAAAGTTTTTGGTTTTGTTGACTCTTCATACTGGCTAGATATTGGTACTCCTGCCGCTTTGATTAAGGCCTCAAAGGATTTAATTACCGGAAATGTTTTTTCACCAGCTACTCCATCTCATGCCGGTGACTCAATAATTAGCGCAGATGCAACAGTGGCAGATGGCTGCATAATTTCTGATGGCTCATTTGTTCAGCCTAAAGTAGTAGTTGAGAGTGAAAGTGAGATCGCTGGTTCAATTATTGGCGAGGGCGCAGTAATTGGCGCGGGGTGCAAAGTAATTGATTCTTTTATTGCTCCAAATTGTAAAATTCCAGCCGGAACTGTCGTAGTAAATAATTATTTGGGGTTTTAACTCTTAAATTAGGCTCAGAATCCACCCCCTCCCAACTTGACTTAAAGTACTTACATGCGTGTAATTCTCCTATAGCGGTTACCCATTAATGGGGCCACAAAGATTAGAAGGAGCGTTATGTCCGAAGCACGCGCAGAGTTACCAGCCCTAGTCATCTCCTCGGAAGGCCTTTCTTGGCAGGAGCGCGCCTTATGTGCGCAGACCGATCCAGAAGCATTTTTCCCAGAAAAGGGTGGTTCCACCCGTGAGGCTAAGCGAGTCTGCCTTTCCTGTGATGTTCGATCTGAGTGCCTCGAGTACGCATTGGCCCATGATGAGCGATTCGGTATTTGGGGCGGCTTATCTGAGCGCGAGCGTCGCAGATTAAAGCGTCGTCCAGCGTAAAGCTGCGTAAAAGTTTTTTCAATACAGTTAAACACCTAACTTCTCACGTTATGTATAGATGCAATACGGTGTTTCAGTGAGCGCCGAATTAACTGAGCAAAATGTCACCGCCATCATTGTTTCCCATGATGGAGTTACCTGGCTGAGCGAGGTAGTCGCCTCACTCTCTTCACAAAAATTAAAGATCGATCAGATAATCGCAGTTGATAATGGCTCAATTGATGGTTCGCCAAAATTATTGCGAAATGCCGGCATTAAGGTAATTGAACAAGATCGTGAAGCTGGCTTTGGTTCAGCGATTGCCGCGGCGGTTGCAACCCTTCCAAAATTACAAATTAATGCACAAGGGGAGAGCAATGAGTGGCTGTGGATTTTGCATGATGATTGTGCACCAGATCGACAAGCGTTAAAACAATTATTAACTGCTGTCCTAGAACGACCACAAGTTGGAATTGCCGGTCCGAAAATTCTAGGTTGGTATGACCGTAAACATATTTTAGAAACTGGCATCAGCATTACTGAAAATGGTTCTCGCTGGACAGGTTTAGAAGAGCGCGAACATGATCAAGGTCAACATGATGAAACCAAAATGGTGCTGGCTGTAAGTACAGCCGGAATGTTGATTAAGCGCTCGCTATATGAGGAGCTTGGTGGTTTTGATCCAAGCCTTGAATTATTTAGAGATGATGTGGATTTAGGTTGGCGGGCTCATATCGCTGGCTACTCTGTAATTTGCGTAGGAGAGGCGATTTTGTATCACGCAGAAGCCGCCGCATCTGAACGCAGAAGTGTTGATGTACGGGATGCGCTACTTCACCGGCCATTGCTATTAGATCGCCGAAATGCAGCCTTTGTTTTATTAGCAAATTCAAGTCGATGGATTTTGCCATGGGTTGCAGTGCAACTGCTCTTTACTGCAATCGGGCGCTCCATAATTTACTTACTAGCAAAATTGCCAGGATATGCCGCAGATGAAATTGCTGCGATCGCGCTATTAATCTTTAAGCCCGCTGATTTAATTAAATCTAGAAGGTATCGCAAAGAGGGCAAGTATTTAAGTGCCCGAGTAATCAAACCTTTTATTCCCTCAAGAAGTGTTAGATATCGATTGACCCTTGAGCGAATCTCATCATCAATTTTTAATGCATTTAAATTTGGCAAAAATCAAGACCAAGCAATAGTGACCAAGAGCTACTCCGATATTGGTTTAATTGATGAGAGCTTTGATGAGTTGCAATTTGCACCAACTAAGAGCTTCTCAAAATTGAGATCATTAGCAAAGCAGCCGATGCTCTTTGGAATCTTGATCACAATTACCATTTCAATTTTTTATGCAAGAAATAGATTTGGCTCTCTGGCTGGTGGTGCACTGCCTGTTGCGCCAGATTCAGCAATGGAGTTAATCAAGCGGTATGTAGATTCATGGCATTTAGTAGGTTTGGGAAGCTCAACGGCGGTTCCTACTTGGTTGCCATTAGTTGCAATCTCCTCAATTATTACTCTAGGAAATCCGCAAACTTTCCTATCCTTAATCTTCTTCCTGGCACCAACCCTGTGCTTCATAATTTTCTATCGAGTCGCGATTAATTTTAAATTACAACGCTACTCTGCATTTACCGCCGCTCTTCTTTATGCATTTTCACCCGTAGTTTTAACCTCGATTAACCAAGGAAGAGTTGGCACCTTAGCAATCGCCTTTATTCTGCCAATTCTCTTCAACCTGTTTATTAAAAACTCATCACTTTCAGAGTTATCTCTTCGCAGATTAGCCAGCATCTGTTTAGTTGCAGGAATCGCTGTCGCCTTCTCACCATTATTTGCCATTAGCTGGCTCGTATTGAATTTATATTTTATTTTAAAGAATTATTACTTTGACTCACCAAATTGGAAGAGTATAAATGGTTCGGAGATATTAAAAAATTTAGGAAATAAGAAGATTAAAAATCAGGCAGTACTGGTGATTGCACCTTTTGCGATGAATGTTCCATGGGCATTCTCCTTTTTATTTCACCCAATTCGAGGTTTAGTTGAACCTGGTTTATCTCTTGCTAGCTCTGGCTTCTTTTCGGTTCTAAGCTTTAATCCAGGCGGAGTTTCATCACCAGCATGGTATTTGATTTCACCATTTGCACTGTTTCTTTTAATCTCACTGATAACACCTAACCATCGAGATTTTGGAATACTTGGAATAATAAGTATTTTCGTTGCGGCGACCTTATCTACTTACTATGTCGTAGGAAATGGAAGCGCAGCTCAGCAAATCTGGACCGGTCCACTAATAATCTTTGCTCAATTATTAGCATTACTCGCCGCCTTCTCATTATTTGAAAGGTTATTGCCAATATTGCGTAATAAGAATATTGGATATCAACACTTTTTAAGCGCAGTAACTGCGATCATTACTGCGCTCTCATTAATTGTTTTCCCAATCTGGGCTGCAACAATAGGAGCTAACTCCTTAGCAAGATCAAATCAAGAGTTAGTTATTCCAGCTTTTATTACCGATTTAGCAGGAACAGGTGAGAAGCCAAAAACTTTGGTGATGCGCAAAAATGTTGAACAGTTGCAGTACTTCATTACTAGGGGTGGGGATCTTCAACTTGGTGATCCAGATATGTCTTCTAGTACACCAGCACCAATTCAGCAGGCAATCTCAGATCTAGTTAGCGGAACTGGAGCAAATAGCAGTGCGGTTCTTGGCCAATATGGCGTTCAATATATTTTCATTAAGAATCCGGCTGATGTCGCATTGATCAGAACCATAGATGGCATCGGGGGATTTACTAGATCTTCTGAAACTAAAGATGGTGTTGTTTGGAAAGTAAACAATTCAAATGCCAGAATCACTTTGGTTGATGACAAAGGTCAAAGATTTTCACTTGCAATCGATGACAACTCTGCCACCGTATATGCAGCAAAGCCTGGCACTATTTTGTTGGCTGAGAAATACGATAAGGCATGGCGATTATTACTAGATGGCAGAAGTATCACCTTAGGCAAGTCAGAGTTTGGTGTACCGGCATTTGTGATTGATATGCCAGGAGAGATTTCATTACTTCATGATGGAACTGCAAGACGTGGCTGGGTTTCATTGCAGTTGATCTCACTTCTAACTCTGATAGTTCTAGCTCTGCCAGCAGGAAGAAAGCGAAAAGAAGTTCCGCTTGAGGAGCTAGTTTGATGAAAAATTTACAGGTAAATAAAAAATACTTAACGATAACTGTGGCACTTATTGCCCTTTCCTTAATCGCTTATGCAGCGCCAAGTCGAAATGAACAGGTAAAAATTACATATTCCTACCCAGCAACTGTTTGCCCAGCAAGTTACAACAAAGCACCAGCCATTGCTGCGCTACCAAATCCAAAAATTGGCAGAAGAGTTATTGAAGGAAAAAGCCAAAAGTTTTCAACAAAGAGTGCGAGTGCAATCACACTTGGCACCGCAGCACTATTAGTAGATGGCAATCCCGGTACCTCACTGACCTTTTCAAATAATGGTTGGAAGGCGGTCGTACCTTGTTCAGTCAGTAATGGTGAGCAGTGGTTTGTTGGTGGATCTGGAGCATTAACCAGTAAATCAATTCTCTCTATTGTTAACAGCGGCTTTAGTGAATCAGCGGTTGAAGTTGAGGTCTACACACCAACTGGACCGATCGAAGCTAAACCTGTAACTATCTCCTCAAACTCTACAAAAAATATTTCGATTGACACATTGGCGCCAGGAGAGGACTCACTAGTTATTGCGGTTAAAACTAAATCCGGTCGAGTTAGCTCATTTGTCTTCGATGAGCGCAAACGAGGATTACGTTCGCTAGGCGCAGATTTTGTTGCAGCAGTAAATTCACCAACTAAACTTTTAACAATTCCAGCTATCTCCGGATTTCGCGGCAAAATGGCGATCTCCGCTAATACATCGGTGCACTCATTGCGACTTATGGTGCCCGGCACAATTGATGCCAACGTTGAGGTTTCCATAAACTCAAATGATGGAAACTTTGTACCAATCGGATTAGCAGAATTAGAAGTTAAGAGTCAACGAGTATTAAACATTCCACTTACATTTGCACCAGAGAAACAAGCCTTTTCCATTATTGTTAAATCAGATCAGCCAATTCTTGGATCAGTACTTAGTACCTTCGGCATCGGCAGGAGCGGTGAAATTGCTTGGGCCACAGGAGCTGATGAGCTTTCACGTTTAACTATCAATTTAACTGGCTCAAAACCTTTAGTTGCATTTTCTGGTGCAAATATTAATGTCAATATCGATGCTGTTGGAACAAACGGCAAAAAGTACAAAGTAAATGTTAAAGGCAGTAACTTTGCAATTTGGCAGGCACCGGTTGGATTAAATCGAATTCAATTTGTTTCTCGGGGCACGGGAACAACTGGTGGAATTATTTTGCAGCCAGAAGGTGTGGGCTTAGGAAGTAGTTATATCCCGCTTAACACCGGGGCCAACCTTGAAAGCGCATCTGAACCGATTTCCGATGCGGATGTAATTTCTCGGGGGTAAATCCCAACTTTCCTACCATTAAGCCATTAACCTGTTGTTATGAAAAGGTTAACTGGTAGAAGTTGCTCTCGGGCTAGTTGTACCAATTCAGCAATTAAAACTCTGACCTATGTTTATTCAGATTCAACAGCAGTCTTGGGCCCACTTGCTACATATGCCGAACCACATAATTATGATTTGTGTTCAGCTCACAGCGAGCGATTAACAGTCCCAGTTGGTTGGAATGTAATTAAGCAAGAGGAAGCAACACAGCAACAAGGACCATCAGATGATGATTTGATGGCAATCGCAAATGCGGTTCGAGAGGTTGCTAACTTAGATTTGAATAAGAGCACTATGCAGCCTGAGCTAGGAAGACGTGGTCACCTGCGAGCATTGCCCTCAAATTAATAATTTAACAATTTACATTTAAGATACTTTCATGCTTGGAAAAATAATCAAGGCTTATGACATCCGTGGTTTGGTTGATAAAGAGGTAACCCCTGATTTTTCCTTTGCGCTCGGTGTCGCCTTTGCCCGTTTTCTAGAAATCGAAAGAGAGCCAGCCACCATTGTGGTTGGTGAAGATATGCGCCCATCCTCACCATTGCTTGCGGATGCATTTTCAGATGGTGCGAACAGTCAAGGTATGGATGTAATCAGAATCGGATTGGCATCTACCGATATGTTGTACTTTGCATCTGGCAAATTAAATTTACCAGGCATCATGTTCACCGCCAGTCATAACCCCGCTCAATACAATGGAATGAAATTGTGTAAATCTGGCGCGATACCGATCGGTCAAGAATCTGGCTTGCTTCAAATTAGAAAATTTATTGAAGATGGCGCACCAATGATTAATCGACCAGTTGGAAAGAGCCGCCAGCAAGATCTATTAGGTGAGTATGTTGATTATCTTCTTAAATGTTTTCCAGACAGTACATTTTCGAAACGAAAATTGAAGGTTGTAATTGATGCTGGAAATGGAATGGCTGGATTTACTGCACCTCCGGTGATGGCAAAGCTAAAAGTAGATTTGGTACCGATGTACTTCGATTTAGATGGCACATTTCCAAATCATGAAGCTAATCCGATCGAGCCGGCAAACTTAGTTGCATTACAAAAGCGGGTTAAAAAAGAGGGTGCTGATATTGGATTGGCCTTTGATGGTGATGCAGATAGATGCTTCTTAATCGATGAAAATGGCGCGTTAGTTAATCCATCTGCTCTAACATCTTTAATTGCAGTCCGTGAATTAAAAGCAAAGCCTGGATCAACAATTATTTATAATTTAATCTCATCCAAGGCGGTACCCGAGGTAATCGCTGAAAACGGCGGGGTTGCACTTCGCAGCCGGGTTGGGCACTCATACATTAAAAAACTAATGGCAGAGTCGGGCGCAATATTTGGTGGAGAACACAGTGGCCACTTCTACTTTGCAAACTTCTGGCGAGCTGACTCTGGCATGTTAGCTGCCCTTTACGCACTAGCTGAATTAATGGCGACAAAGAAGCTACTATCTGAATTACTAGCGCCATACAATCGATACTTTTCTAGTGGTGAGATAAATAGTGAGGTTAAAGATTTACCAGCAGCGATTGCGCGAGTACGTAAGGCATTTCAAGATAAATCCGAGATTGATGAGTTAGATGGCCTGACCTTTACCGCCGATACTTGGTGGTTTAATCTGAGAGCATCAAATACTGAGCCATTACTTCGATTAAATGTTGAGGCCGATACTCAGGCAGAGATGAAAAAGATTCGAGATGCGGTACTTGCAGTTATAAAAACTCGATAACCTCGCCCATTCAGGGTATCTTTGCCCTCTGGTTACCTACATAGTGAGCCCACTAGCCTCGGTAATAATTAAGAAAAAATCAAAGTCACATAACTTAATTAGGAGCGAAAATGAGCACCACTACGGCAATAAATAATGATGTAGCAAATCTATCCCTGGCTGCAGAAGGTAAGAAAAGAATTGAGTGGGCTGGCCGAAATATGCCAGTGCTAAATCAGATTAAAGAGCGTTTTGCAAAAGAGAAACCATTTGCTGGTATCCGCATTGCAGCATGTATGCACGTTACAACTGAGACCGCAAATTTAATGTTGGCATTAAAAGCGGGCGGCGCCGACTTAGCATTATGTGCATCTAATCCACTTTCAACTCAGGATGACACTGCTGCTGCCCTTGTTAAGGAGTACGGAATCTCTGTCTTTGCTCGCAACGCAGTCGATCGCGATGGGTACTACAAACATTTAAATGCTGCTCTAGATATCAAGCCACAATTTGTATTTGATGATGGTTGCGACTTGGTAAATGTTTTGCATACAACACGAACTGAATTATTAGATGGCGTAATTGCTGGTTGCGAGGAAACAACTACTGGTGTTATTCGCCTAAGCCAAATGGCTAAGGATGGTGCACTTAAGTTCCCAATGATCGCTGTAAATGACACCGACACAAAACACATGTTTGATAATCGTTACGGAACTGGTCAATCTACATTTGATGCAATATTCCGTGCCACAAATACTTTAGTAGCGGGCAAAATTGTTGTAGTTGCTGGCTTTGGGTACTGCGGTAAAGGTGTTGCAGAGCGTGCAAAAGGTTTAGGCGCTGAAGTTATCGTTACCGAAATTGATCCAACTAAAGCCTTAGATGCCATGATGCAAGGATTCCGAGTAATGCCAATGACAAAAGCTGCCGCTATTGGTGACATCTTTATAACAGTTACTGGTAACCGCGATGTTCTGCGCGATGAACACTTTAAGCAGATGAAAGATGGCGCAATTTTGGCTAACTCAGGCCACTTTGATATCGAAATTGATGTTGCTTGGTTAGAGAAAAATGCCAAGAACAAAAATGCGAAGATGCGCTTTCAAACAGATGAGTATGAAATGAGCGATGGTCGTCGCATCCTATTAATTGCAGAGGGTCGCTTAGCTAATCTAGGCGCAGCTGAAGGACACCCAGCATCAGTTATGGATATGTCATTCTCTGATCAAGCATTAACTGCTGAGTGGTTATTAAAGGTTGGTAAATCACTTGCTGCTGGCCTACACAATGTGCCAACTGAGATTGATAAGAATGTTGCAACCTTAAAGCTTGCAAGTATGGGCGCAGAGCTTGATCAGTTAACGCCCGCACAAGAGCTTTACCTAAACTCTTGGGAACACGGTTCATAAATGCCATTAGTCATGGTCGTTGATGACGACCAAGACTTAGCTGAAATGCTCAGCATCGTTTTAAACGGTGCTGGCATGGAGGTGGATTTAGTAGGCCGCGGCGATGAAGTAATAGAGGTTTTTACTGCGAATCCGCCAGATTTAGTTTTACTAGATGTAATGCTTCCCGGTTTAGATGGAATTGAAGTATGTAAATTAATTCGTGAAATATCTATGGTGCCAATTGTTATGTTAACTGCAAAAGGTGATACCCATGATGTGGTTTTAGGGCTTGAAGCTGGCGCTGATGATTACATGGTTAAGCCTTATAAAAATCAAGAGTTAATAGCAAGAATTAAAACCAGATTACGCCGAACATCAAAGGTAGGCACATTAAAAATCGGTGACATCGTTATAGATCAAATGGAACACACCATCTCTCGAAATGAAAAACAGATCCCATTAACCAGACTTGAGTTTGATCTTTTAGTTGCACTTGCAAAGGAGCCGGGTCGAGTATTTACTCGAGAGGCCTTACTCAATGAGGTTTGGGGCTATCAGCACGCAGCAGATACCCGATTAGTAAATGTTCATGTTCAAAGATTGCGCAGCAAAATTGAGGCTGATGCAGAAAATCCAGAGTTGGTACAAACTGTACGCGGTGTTGGCTATAAAGCAGGACCGGTCAGGAGTTAGGTTTAACCATGTTATTGGCAAAGCCAAAGATTAAACAATCTCTTGGCCTTCGAGTATTAGTTATAAACATTTCCTTTGCGATTTTAGCGGTAACAATTATCGGAGTCAGTGTTTACTCACGGGTTTCAACAACTGTAATCAATGAAAAAATAGCGATTTCCAAAATCGAAACGCGAAGTGCATTGTCGCTGACGCAAGGACATTTCAACATCTCTCGCTTCCAAGATGATGCAGAGGTGCGCAGAGTTGTTACTGATTTTATTACCTCAGTTCGTGAGGATGGCTTACTCTCCGGTCGCGAAACAGTGATTCTCAGGGTTCCAAATACCAGCAACCGTAAAGATATTTATCAAACTATACCTACGCTACTAACTGCAGAATCGATCCCAGCAGATTTTCGTAAGCAGGTAGTTGAAAGTGATGAAGTTCTTGATATTCGATCAGATATCGAGTACACCAACGGAGTTGTAAAGCCAGGATTTATAATTGGTGGCAAGTTAGAAATTCCACGAGCTGGAACTTATGAAATCTACTTTTTCTTTAATTTAAACTCACAGTATCAAACTATTGATTCAATTGCCTGGACCTTATTCTTTTTCGGATTTCTGCTAGTGCTTTTAATTGGTTTAATTACTAGATTTCTAATTAAGCAGGTAGTTTCACCAATAACTCAAGCGGCGCAGGTTGCAGAGAAGTTTACGGAAGGTGACCTAACTAGTCGCATGCAGGTAAACGGCGAGGATGAGTTGGCCTCACTAGGTCGATCATTTAATGAGATGGCGCTTTCAATTGAGCAACAGATTTATCGGTTGCAAAATTTATCCCAGTTACAACAACGCTTCGTATCTGATGTTTCGCACGAACTTAGAACACCGTTAACCACCATGAGGATGGCGGCTGAAATCATCCACGATCAACGTTCTACCTTTGATCCAGTTATTGCTCGAAGTGCTGAGCTGTTAATCAATCAAATTGATCGCTTCGAACTGCTTCTCTCAGATCTACTCGAGGTAAGTAGATTTGATGCCAATGAGGTCTTATTGGATTTTGTTAATTTTGATTTAACTGAAGTTGTTAAAAAAACCGTTGATTATTTGCACCCAAGCAAGGTTGATCAATTTCAGATATCAATGCCTGATGATCCTGTAAGAGTTGACGGTGATCCTCGCAGAATCGAGCGAATCTTAAGAAACTTGATTGCAAATGCAATTGATCATGGCGAGGGTAAACCTGTTCAAATTGAGATAGTCGAAAGTGAAAAAGAGGTTGCTGTTTCAGTTCGTGATTTTGGTATGGGTTTTAATGAAAGCGATGCAAAGAAATTATTTGATCGTTTTTGGCGTGCTGATCCATCTCGGGCTCGAACAAGTGGCGGTACCGGGCTTGGCTTATCAATCGCACTCGAGGATGCAAAATTGCATCAAGGTGAGCTATTGGCCTGGGGAAAACCAAATTTAGGGGCACACTTTGTGTTAACGCTTCCGAAACGTCGCGGTGATTTGATTCAAACTCATCCGATTTACATTATCCCCAACGATATAAAGGTATAAGTAATTTATTTGCTATAAATCCTGAGTGCTCTCAACACTCAAATCACTTTCGCAACTGATCTATCCACCCTTTTGCCTTCTTTGCAAAAAACCTCATGAAGCTCTTTGTTCGACCTGTTTAATGCAATGGCAGCAACCAATTAAACAAAAGTTTATTGAGGATATACCGCTTTATTTTTCAAATTATTATGATGAGAAAGGCGCACGATTAATTTTAGCTGCTAAGGAGAACGGCAACCTGGCCGCTAGAAATTTACTAGCGTTATCAATCTACAAAGGAGTGCAGCAATTCATTATTGATTTTAAAATCTCCAGCGAGATTGGTTTAATTGGTATCCCGTCAAGAACTTCGGTTAATCGCGTTCGTGGTCGAGCGCATATAGATGATTTAATTAATTCAATTATTGACATTCACACAAGTAAAAATCTAGAGCTGAAATTGCACAGACTTAACATTCTGCAGATAGTTAAAAAGATTAAGGATCAAAGTGGCCTTAACAAAGTTAGGCGAAGTACCAATATGTCCGGTGCTTATCTGGCAATTCACCCAGAATTGAGCATTAAAAATCTGGTAATTATCGATGACTTAACAACCACTGGTGCTTCAATCCGGGCGGCTATCACCGCCTTATCCATCGTGAATCGCAGGCCAGTAGCGGTTATCACTGCATGTGCAGTTACCGCTCATCTCTAATAAGATAGGCGCAGGTCGGCATCACTTGGGCCGCAAATGAGAGTAGAAGAGGATTACCTTGATTTTATTAGACAAGATCTTGCGCGCCGGCGAAGGTCGTGCAGTTAAAGAATTAGCAAAGATCGCAACAAAGGTAAATCAATTTGAACCCACCATCTCATCTCTTTCCGATGAACAGTTACGTGCACAAACTGATTTATTAAAAGCAAGACTTGCTGATGGTCAATCACTAGATGATTTACTTCCAGAAGCCTTTGCCACAGTTCGAGAAGCTGCTAAGCGAACACTTGGGCAGCGACATTACGATGTGCAGTTAATGGGTGGCGCAGCATTGCACCGAGGAAATATTGCTGAAATGCGAACTGGTGAAGGTAAAACTTTGGTTTCAACTCTGCCAGCCTATTTAAACGCTTTGACTGGTAAAGGTGTTCATATTGTTACAGTCAATGATTATCTTGCAGAGCGCGATAGCGAGTGGATGGGTCGAGTACATCGATTTCTTGGTTTAAAAGTTGGCGTAATTTTGGCCAGCATGACACCGGCTGAGCGACGGATTGCATACCAATGCGATATTACCTACGGAACAAATAATGAGTTTGGTTTTGATTATCTGCGTGACAATATGGCCTGGTCACTTCAAGATTGCGTGCAGCGAGAACACAACTTTGCCATCGTAGATGAGGTTGACTCAATTTTAATTGACGAGGCTAGAACTCCACTGATTATCAGTGGTCCTGCTGATAAAGCCACAAAGTGGTACCTCGAATTTTCCAACATAGTAAACAAGTTAACTAAAGATACTCACTATGAAGTTGATGAAAAAAAGCGCACTGTCGGAATTTTAGAAGAGGGTGTAACTAGGGTTGAAGAGTTTCTAGGAATTGAAAACCTTTATGAATCAGTAAATACGCCAATGATTGGCTATCTAAATAATGCGATCCGCGCTAAAGAGTTGTTTAAGCGGGACAAGGATTATGTTGTGATGAGCGGTGACTTATTAATTGTTGATGAGCACACTGGCCGAATGATGGCTGGCCGCAGATACAGCGAAGGTCTGCATCAAGCGCTAGAGGCAAAAGAGCGGATTGAAATTAAAGATGAAAATCAAACTTTGGCGACAATTACCTTGCAAAATTACTTCCGCTTGTATGAAAAATTAGGTGGCATGACTGGTACTGCCATGACTGAAGCTTCAGAGTTCATGCAGATTTACAAATTAGGTGTAATTCCAATTCCAACCAATATGGATATGCAGCGCATAGATCAACCTGATTTGATTTATAAATCTGAAAAAGGAAAGTTTGTAGCAGTTGCCCAAGATATTCTTGAGCGTCATAAAAAGGGCCAACCAGTTTTAGTTGGAACAGTTAGCGTTGAAAAATCCGAAGAGCTTTCTGCAGTATTAAAGCGCAATGGCGTTGCGCATGAAGTATTAAATGCAAAGCAGCATGAACGAGAGGCCGCCATCATTGCTAGAGCAGGTGTAGTTGGCGCCGTAACTGTTGCAACAAATATGGCTGGCCGTGGAACTGACATCATGCTTGGCGGAAATCCAGAGTTCATGGCAGATTTTGAATTACAACAAAAAGGTTTAAATCCAGCGCAAACTCCAGAAGAGTATGAAGCTGCTTGGCCGGCCGAGATTGCTAAACAAAAATCTGCGGTTGCAAAAGAGCATGAAGCAGTAGTTTCTTTAGGTGGTTTGTATGTCCTAGGCACAGAGCGTCATGAATCACGTCGAATTGATAATCAGTTGCGTGGCCGATCTGGTCGACAGGGTGATCCTGGTGAATCTCGTTTTTATCTTTCACTTCAAGATGAGTTAATGCGTCGATTTAACTCTGGATTAGTAGAGCGATTCTTATCTGCTGCTGGTATGCCAGAAGATTCACCGCTTGAATCAAAGATAGTTTCAAATGCAATTAAATCAGCACAGACTCAGGTGGAATCCCTTAACTTTGAGATGCGTAAAAATGTTTTGAAGTATGACGATGTTATGAATAAACAACGTGAGGTTATCTATACCGAGCGTCGGGAAGTTCTAGAAGGCGCCGATATCCGTGAGCTAGTCCAATCATTTTTGGCAGAAACAATTGAGGCCTACATTACTTCAGCGACTGCAACTGGCTTTGCCGAAGATTGGGATCTAGATACTTTGTGGGTTGCGCTAAAAGGCTTGTACCCAATCTCATTCACTATTGAAGAGCTAGCCAGCGAGGTTGGTGGCATAAATGGCATGGATGAGGATTTCCTATTAACAAGAGTTTTAGAAGATGCTAACTCTGCTTATGAGAAGCGAGAAGCAGAGTTAACAACGCCTGTAATGCGCGAACTAGAGCGAAAAATTTTGTTATCGGTGCTCGATCGCAAGTGGCGCGAACATCTTTATGAAATGGATTATTTACAAGAAGGTATTGGGCTTCGTGCAATGGCCCAACGCGATCCATTAGTTGAGTACCAACGTGAAGGTTTTGATCTTTTCTCAGCAATGATGGAGGCAATCAAAGAGGAGCTAGTTGGCTTTATCTTTAATGTTGAGGTTCAAGTTGAAGGAGATCAAGTAGGAGCTAAAGGCTTAACTCCTGCACCAGCAAAGGTAAAAGAATTGAAGTACTCCGCAGCTGAGATTGAACCAGGCGAGGGTGGCGGCACATCAAGAAATGCAGCCTGTCCATGTGGCTCTGGTAAAAAATACAAACGCTGTCATGGTGGAAGTTAATTTAAAGCAAAAATAATTCGGTACAGATCCACCTTCGATCCACACCTTCAAATCTTAAGATTAATGATCTAACTCGATCAGCAATTCGCAAGGTAACAGTGCTTTCTATTACCCCTTCGATCGGCTGGGTTAAGTAAATCTTCCTTATTTTTGGCAGATCATTTGAGAAACTCTTTCCATAATTAATTAATTTACTATGCACATTTCGATGACAAGATCGTGCGATCTGCATTGGTGGCCGCTTGCCAGCCCAGATTTCAATTAACCCAATAACAAATGCTTTGCTCCAATTTTCAACATTTGGTAGATCGATTAAGGCAGATGGTTGCGGACCAAAGATTGGGTCAACATTTAAATCACTCAAACCACAATCAGCGGTTGGTATAAGATATAACTTGTTGGTAAGTGCTGGAATTGGTGGCAATTCATAAGTTTGTAAATCCAACATTGGGTGGGCAAACTCAATGTTAACAATCTCATTAATTGATGCACCTTCGGAGAAATGCAGCTGGGTATTCATTGGATAAGTAATTGACATGGGATAAATATGAGGGGATGCAAGTATGAATAAATCATCCGAACGGATGAGTTTTATTTAGCAATCTTTCGCCAATCTATCCCCATGAAAATAAAGGATTTACAACTACTAAAAAATTCAAGATTAATAACTGGAATATCACTTTTTATTATCGCAATACTCGCCGCCTCATTAATTGCTAAAGAGGCGAATCGCACTGTTTATGTTTGGGCTAGTGCTACAGAGCTAGCACCTGGCAACATAATCACCCAGGCAGACATCAAAGCAACTCCAGTCTTGCTGCCAGAGTCTGCTAAAAATTATCTATCTGCATCTGCTCAAATTATTGGAACAGTAGTTAAGTCTCGGGTTGCAGTTGGTGATCTGATTCCATTGGCTGCTATTGCTTCAACGTTAGATCAACTTACCTTACGAGCGGTGCCACTAACCATTGAATCTACTGATTTACCAATGGGATTAACTAGGGGAGAGGTAATTGATATTTATGCAATTCCCACTTCAGACCCAAGAAGCATTGGCGAAGCGACCTTACTGACAGAACGAGTAAGTGTTAGTGCAGTTTCAGAACGCAGCAACTCGGGCAAAGCAAGTGTTGTGGTTTCATTGCCACAATCCTTAGTAATTTTAATTCTCTCTCATCTTGCAGATAGTCGATTAATAATTGTTAGAGGTAATTATTAGCAATTCGACCGGCAGATCCTTTATCACCGCAATTATCAATAGTGAGTGTGAGGCTGAAGTAGCCAACCTGTTGTTCTCACATGGTAACAACATTATCTACCGAGCATTAACCTTTACTGCTTTAACAAATTACTTAAATGAACATAAAGCTGATGAGCAATTAACCATTATTTATTCAACAGATTT
>JBILCN010000015.1:0-29710 GCA_044353095.1 Candidatus Nanopelagicus sp. | reverse complement strand
GTGGGCGGTGAGGGTTTCGAACCCCCGACATCCTCGGTGTAAACGAGGCGCTCTACCACTGAGCTAACCACCCGAACTTACGTTGGGAGGGGAATAGTAGCCTATAAATTTATAGTGCTGCTAATGCCTCTTTGTAAGCAACCACATTACGCGCTTCACCTATTGTATTAACTACCTGCCACTTTAGATTTCCATCTTTATCAACAATAAATGTGCCACGCGTAGCGCAACCACGAGATTCTTCAAAAACACCATACGCCTTTGCTATGGCGCCATGTGGCCAGAAATCTGAAAGAACTTGGAACTTATATCCCTCTTGTTCAGCAAATACCTTGTTGGCATACATTGGATCACAAGAGATGGCAACCAGCTCTACATTCTCATTTTGAAAGGATGAAAGATCATCGCGAAGTGCGCAAAGTTCACCAGTACAGATTCCGCTGAACGCAAATGGGTAAAATAAAACTACAACATTCTTCTTGCCTTTAAATGAAGATAATGAAACCTTCTCACCATGCTGATTTACTAATTCAAAATCAGGTGCAGCCGAACCAATTGCGAGCGCCATTTGTATCTCCCTTTATTTGTTTTTCTTTTTAATATTACTTCCAGCATGCCGAGCCACAAGTCTAGTAGCAGTCCAATCTGCTGATGCTGGAAAGGAGGTTGTTTGTGACATCCCGGCAGTTGGTGCTGCATCTTGAATGTCACTTGCATCCATATGTCCGGATCGACCTGCTTTTGGTGTGAATAACCAGATCGCACCATCTTGTGTTAAATATGTAAGGGCATCTACTAATTCATCAACTAAATCACCATCATCTTCCCGCCACCAAAGAATGACCGCATCTACTACCTCTTGAGAATCTGATGTTAGAAAATCATTTTCAGTTTTTGCATTTATGGCAGTGCGCAGAGCCAAGTCGCAATCTGCTTGATCAAAGCCAACTTCAAGAATAAGTTGGTCCTTAACAATGCCTAATCTTTCAACTGTGGCCGAGGGCCCTTGTGCTGAGTTCATTGGGAGTAGTCCACCCAACCTTGGCGCTAGATGCAAATTATTAAGGCAGATCACTGCCTTCTAACCGACTCAAATATGACTAAACACCCCTTTAGGGGCGAAGATAGCCCCGTGAGCGAATTGTTTGAGGGCCCAGATCACCTGGTAGATCAATTAGTTGATATCGATCCGCAAGAGACCACTGAATGGCAACAATCCTTTGATGCGGTCTTAAAAAATGCTGGTCCAGTTCGTGCTCGATATTTAATGCTCTCTTTGATTCAACGAGCTAATGAAAAAAATGTTGGAGTTGGTGGACTTCGCACAACTGATTACATCAACTCAATTCCACCAGCATTAGAACCTGAATTTCCAGGAGATGAGTTTATTGAACGTCGTATCCGTGCATTTATTCGATGGAACGCAGCAATCATGGTGCACCGCGCACAACGCCCAGGTGTTGGAGTTGGCGGACACATCTCAACTTACGCATCCTCCGCATCTTTATATGAGGTTGGCTTTAACCACTTCTTCCGTGGCGCAGAACATGCGGGCGGCGGGGATCAAATATTTTTCCAAGGACATGCCTCACCCGGAATGTATGCACGTGCCTTTATGGAGGGGCGATTAACTGAAAAACAAATGGATGGTTTCCGCCAAGAGTTATCTCATGAAGGTGGCGGCTTATCTTCATACCCACATCCACGTTTAATGCCAGATTTTTGGCAATTCCCAACTGTTTCAATGGGACTTGGTCCATTAAATGCAATTTATCAAGCAAGATTTAATCGATACTTAAATGCTCGTGGCTTTAAAGATACAAGTGATCAAAATGTTTGGGCATTTTTAGGTGATGGTGAGATGGATGAGCCAGAAACAATTAGCGGTATTTCACTCGCTGCACGTGAAGGATTAGATAACTTAACCTTTGTAGTTAACTGTAATTTACAAAGATTAGATGGTCCGGTTCGTGGAAATGGCAAAATTATTCAAGAGCTAGAATCCATTTTTGGTGGTGCGGGTTGGAATGTAATTAAAGTTGTGTGGGGCCGCGAATGGGATCCGTTGCTTGCGGCCGATCGTGAAGGCGCACTTGTTAATTTGATGAACCAAACACCAGATGGTGATTTCCAAACCTTTAAATCTGAAAACGGTGCATTTGTTCGTGATAACTTCTTTGGTCGCGATCCTCGTACCGCCGCAATGGTTTCATCATGGAGCGATGATCAAATCTGGAATCTAAAGCGTGGTGGCCATGATTACCGAAAACTTTACGCCGCATATAAAGCAGCCTCTGAACACAACGGCCGGCCAACTGTAATTTTGGCAAAGACAATTAAGGGTTGGACATTGGGTTCTCACTTTGAGGCTCGTAACAGCACTCACCAAATGAAGAAGATGACAATTGAAGATCTAATTGGCTTCCGCGATCGCCTTGATATTCCAGTAAAAGATGAAGCAATTGATGCCAAGCTTCCGCCATATTTTCACCCAGGAAAAGATTCACCTGAATACCAATACATGATGGATCGACGTCGTGAACTTGGAGGCTTTATTCCATCACGTCGCAAAGTTTCAAAACCATTACCGCAACCAAAGGATTCAACTTATGAATCTGTAAAACGTGGTTCAGGTCAGCAAGAGATTGCAACAACTATGGCATTTGTGCGGTTGTTAAAGGATTTAATAAAGGATCCAGATATTGGCAAACGTTTTGTGCCAATCATTCCTGATGAAGCCCGCACATTTGGTATGGACTCATTATTTCCAACCTTAAAGATTTACTCACCACATGGCCAGACATATACATCTGTAGATCGTGAATTGATGCTGTCTTACAAAGAATCTAAAGAGGGTGTAATTCTGCACGAAGGAATTAATGAGGCCGGCTCAGTTGCATCATTTACAGCAGTTGGTAGCTCTTATTCAACTCATGATGAACCAATGATTCCAATCTATATTTTCTACTCAATGTTTGGTTTCCAACGAACTGGTGATTCATTCTGGGCAGCATCAGATCAGTTAGTCCGTGGCTTTGTATTGGGTGCAACCGCTGGTCGAACCACATTAAATGGTGAAGGTTTACAGCACGAAGATGGTCACTCATTACTTTTGGCATCAACTAATCCAGCGGTAATCGCGTATGACCCAGCATTTGGTTACGAGTTAGGCCATATTGTTAAAGATGGTCTGCGCCGGATGTATGGGCAAGATAGCGAAAATGTTTATTACTACTTAACTGTTTACAACGAGCCTTATGTGCAACCGGAGGAGCCAGCTGATTTAGATGTTGATGGTTTGCTAAAAGGTATATACCTATTTAAGAAGGCGCCAAAGTGGCGCAGTAAGCGTGTGCAGATCTTGGCATCTGGTGTTTCAGTTAACTGGGCACTGAAAGCACAAGCATTGTTAAACAAAGATTTTAAGATCGCTGCAGATGTCTGGTCGGTAACCTCTTGGAATGAATTACGCCGTGATGGCCTGAATGTAGATCGCCATAATCTGTTAAATCCTGGCAAGAAGACGCAAGCATTTGTGACCCAGCAATTAAAGGGTCGCAAGGGTCCAGTAATTGCAGTCAGTGATTTCATGCGCTCTGTTCAGGATCAAATTGCTCCGTGGATTGAGCAAGATTTCTATTCATTGGGCACAGATGGCTTTGGATTATCAGATACACGTGGTGCACTACGCCGTCACTTCAAGGTAGATGCTGAATCAATAGTAATTGCGGCTTTATCCCAACTAGTTGATGCTGGTGTTATCAATAAGCGCAAGGTTAAGAAGGCGATTAAGAAGTATCAGATTAATGATGTAACAGCAGCAGATGCTGGCAATACTGAAGGTTCAGGCTGATCTAACACTTTCTAGATTCGCTTATTGGAACCCGCTTTGCCAAAGTGCAGTAATAGCAGCATTAAACAGCCGGCTATAATCAAAATAGCTGTAATCGAGGTTATTTGTGCAATCCAGGCCAAGAGCAATTTAGAGATAAATGTCAGCAATGAGTTTACAAAACTTAGTTGCGCAATCGCTAACGAGTTTTTACCACCAGAAAGTCGCCCCACGATTGAGAAGTAGATCGGTACTATGAAAGAGGTTCCAAGGCCTGCAATTAAAAACGCAAGGAAGTTAAGTGCATAGGCAAGATTTTTATTTGTATCCAGCAGAGCCGCCGATAGCAGGAGCAATAAAATAAATCCGCCGCCACCAAATCCGCCCGCACTTCTAATCCAAAACTGTTCACTACCATGTCTAAGTGCCCAGCCAATTGAAAATCTGCCAATAATCATTCCCAACATATAGATTAGAAAATTTAGAGCGCTTGTGGATTGGGCCATACCCAAAACTTCCCTACCAAATAACACAGACCAATCTGCAACTGCAACCTCTATAATTGATGCACAAAAGAAGCCAATTGTTATAAACCAATTCACTTTAAATTTAAACTGCTTTAATGATGTTATACGATAAGCATCATCTCCTGATGGCTTAGGTGAATAACTAGGCTCTAAAGCCTTTATGATGTAGATCGTACGTGCCCAAACAACCACCATTAATGTGGTGATATGCCAGGCGATAGAAACATTTGTCGTAACCAAGAATGCGATGGCTGAGCTAGTTATTGCACCAATACTCCATGATCCATGCAATCTAAAGATAATTGATTTCTCAACTTGATCTTGTCGGTGAAGGGCGTGTCCCGAACTAGCGATGTGGAAAATCGATATTGCTGATCCGGCAAGAATATTTGCAACCACAAATACGACCGGGGATCCAGTAGTAGATAGAACTACGTAGGAGAGAGCAATTAGAGTTATACCAATCTGCATTGCTTTTTTAGTACCGATTCGATGCACAATCTGTCCACCAATTAAAAGCATCACAATTGCACCAATCGATGCGGTGCTCAATAAGGTGCCAAAGGTGCCGTTGTTTACTCCTAAATTCGCCTTTAAGTCTGGAGTACGTGGCGCAAGTGACATCACTGATATGCCAAAGAAAAAAAATATGTAACTTAAGTACCGGCGCTCAACTGATTGAAACTCTGATGGTTTAAAGTTTTTCAAAAGAGAGCACTCGCCAACCGGCCACGAGCCTTAACCAGCCTGGGATCAGCTGGATCTACTAAATTAAATAATTGAAGTAGGTGCGCTTTGGCCTGATCGCGATCATTCGCGGTAAAGCTTTTAACAGCTGCAATTAATCTATTAAAGGCGGCTTCATAATCACCTTGAGCAATCTCTATATCAGCACACATCATTTGAGATGTTAAATCATCTGCTTTTGAATTCTTCAAAGTTGACATAAAATCTAAACCATTAATCCGATTCATTAAATCTGCTTGCGCCAATCCAATAGTTGCAACTGGATCATTTGGTTTGCGCTTTAACCAGCCCTGGTAGGCGGCTTTGGCAGCTGCGTAATCACCCTTTTCCATAGCAGCATAAGCCGCTTCCTCCTCTGGCTCCATTGGAGTTTCAACTACTGCAGAATTTTCGGCAGCTCTACCAATACCTTTACCAGAAGCAAGTTCAAGTAATTTATTGATAACTAAGCGTACTTGATCAAGTGGTGGTACAGATTCAAATAGTGGAATAATCTGCTCCTGAATTATTGCGATTGCAACTGGAACTGATTGAACTTGTAATGCTTGTGCAACGGCGGCTTGCGTATCGACGTTTACCGTGCCGAGCAGCCAGACATTTTGATCAGCGCTTTCTAACTTTCCTAAAATTTCTAGAATCTCTTTTGCTTGGGCGCTGCGTGGTGACCAGCACAATAAAATTACAACTTTATTATTTGATTCTTTTACAAAATCTGAAACCAAATTTGCCTGTGTGACCTCTTTGCCGTAAGTGATTGTAGATTCACCTGCAGCTGGTGCTTTAAGGGAGCTTAGATCAAAGGCATTACCAAATTTATTATTCGGCAATCCCGCAAATGGGTTTTTACTCATTTATTTAGTAAGACTCCTGAATCCATTCGATACGGCAAAACCTTTTCAATATAATCCTGAGTGGCAAAATCTAGTCCAACATCGCGGCCTAACTTCTCACCTAAGTACCAGCGATTCTCTAGTACCTCATGAAATAACTGCGCTGGTTCTACCCGTCCCTTTAAATCATCCGGAACTTGGTTCACAACTCGACGAAATACATCGGTTAACCATTGTTTCACCGCAATTGCATGTGGAGTGCTTGGTGGAAACTCACGAGCTTTATATCGATCATAAGAGGCTAACAATCGCTTTGCTTGTAACTCCTCAGTTCTTAGCCCCATCAACTCTTCTAATCTATTTGCGTGATAGCGGGCAGCGACTAATCTTGGTTGAAACTTAAGAACACCTTTATCTCCTTGTGTGGTTACCTCAACCTCTTCAACTGCAAAACCTAAATCTTGTAAAGAACGCATTGCACGTTCTACTGCTTGACGATCTGCGGCATCTAATATCTGCGGCTCCTTTAACATCGCCCAAAGCCGGCGATATCTTTTGATTACACCCTCACTTGCACGGACTGGATCCATATCTGCTTGCAGCACACCAGCTGAAGCTAAATCATCTAACTCACCAGCCACATTTACTAAGGCAAGCTCTAGATCATGTTCGCGTTGACCATTACTTAAACTCTTTTGAAACTCACCAGTTTCAGCATCAACTAGATACGCTGCAAACTCATCTGCATCTCGCCGGAATAAAGTGTTTGATAATGAACAATCGCCCCACCAAAAACCCAATAAATGCATTCGTACTAATAACAAGGCTAAGGCGTTGGCCATATTTAAAACTTCAGATGGCGTTACCGATCCACTTAAAATTACTCGGTATGGAAGTGAGTACGGCAAATACTTTGTAACTAGCGCTGCTGGTAACTCATTGCCATCTTTATCTAATCTGCCCTCAATTACAGCAACTGGTTCCACGCATGGCGCACCTCTTTGATTTAATTCACGCAGCAACGAATACTCTCGATTAGCAAACTCTGAGTTTGTCTCTTTAATTGCAAAGATCTCACTGTTTATTTTTTGTGGATTGGAACGAATCAACCGAACAACATGGCGCGAGATTCCGCGCATCTGAGTAAGCACTTCATCCTCAGGCCACTCCTCTAGCGGCTTATCCCAAGGAAGCTGAGCCAGGGTAGCGATCTCCTCACCTAATCCCTTGATTCGCAAGCCAGCCATGGCCTTATTCTCCCTTACTTATCTCGCCTTATCTGCACAGTAAATGATCATTCGCCAGTTAAAATTCTCGATTATGGCAAGATTTAAATCACCTAAGAAACCAAGAATCCCAGCAAAGCTGAAGATCACTCGAAAAGTAAAAGCACCAGCGAAAGCTGAAGATTTTGGTGTCCGCGGTAGACCGATAAATGCTTCAAACCCATTTTACTTTGGCTTTATGGCAGTTGCCGGTGGATTAATTGCCCTAACAATTTTGCAAGCCCTAGCATCTGCTAGCCAAGTTTTTGTTTTAATTGTTATCTCACTTTTCTTAGCTATTGGATTAAATCCAGCAGTTAATTATTTCGAGCGTCGAAACATGCGTCGTGGTTATGCGGTCACAGCCGTGGTTGGTTCAGTATTGCTCTTTGTAGCGTTATTCATATGGATTGCAATTCCGCCGTTACTTGATGAGATCGACGCATTTATTGGTAATGCCCCACAATTAGTAAATGATTTAAAAAATAACTCATTAATTAATGAGTTAAATAACAGATATGGAATTATTGACTCACTTGAAACTAGGGTTAATTCAGTAATCAAAGATGGCGCCTTTGTAGTAACCGCATTTGGCGGCGTAGTTGGAGTCGGTCGGGCTTTCATCTCTGGCGTCGTTGCAACAATTACAATCTTGGTTTTGACTCTGTACTTCTTATCCTCACTAGATAAAGTAGTAAAAATTGGTCTGCGTTTTGTACCAAGCTCACGCAGAGATCGAGTAGCAAAGTTAACAAATGCAATCATCTCTCGAATCGGATCCTTTGTGGGCGGGCAAGGAATAATTGCAATTCTGGCCGCACTTTTCATCTTGATTATGGGACTAGTCATTGGAATGCCATACACCGGCCCACTATCTATGCTGGTCTTAATCTGTGGATTCATTCCATTAATTGGCCACTTTATTGGAATGACATTTGTAACCTTGATATCCCTAACTGATTCACCACAAACTGCAATCATTGCCTTAACGCTTTACATTATTTATGTGCAGATTGAAAATTATGTAATCACACCAAAGATTATGCGCAGATCACTTTCAATTCCAGGACTTGTAACAATTATTGCCGCATTACTTGGCACTAGCTTGCTTGGACTTATTGGTGGTTTATTGGCTGTGCCAATCGCAGCGGCTGTGCTACTTATACTTGATGAGGTTGTATTTCCAAGAGCGGATAACTCTTAAATCTCTTGCGGCAGTGGCAATCGCTTCGGTGCAATAACTTTTACAATCTCACTTAAAACTAAGTGAACCATCGGCTCACCCATCCAAAGATGTTTAGCACCTGCAACATCAATCTCTTTTAAATTAGGAACTTTAGAAAATCTTTTTCTTGCTGCCTCTGGTTTTAGATAATCATCATGCTCTGGGATTAGTGCGGTGATCGGCCTTCCATCCTTTGCCCAAAAGGCTAAATCTTCATCAGTGGTTGCAAGCATTGGTGGGCTAAGTAGAATTAACTCTTTAATTCGGCTGTCGTGGCCATACATAAGTGCCAGCTCGGTTCCAAAGGACCAGCCAACAAGATATAAAGATTTAACTTTTAATTGATCAAAGCAGTAATCAATTGCAGCAAGTACATCTAATTTTTCACTTCGGCCTTGATCAAACTCGCCATCACTCTTTCCTGCTTCACTTTCTGTTCCCCTGGTATTGAATCTAATTATTTGTATGCCAGCCATTGCCGGCAGGCGATTAGCTGCTTTCTTATAGACATGTGAATCCATCATTCCGCCACCAGATGGGTTTGGATGCAGCATCAATAATGAGGCGGTAATTTCACCAATTGGGGTAGCAACCTCGCCAATTAAATTAAGGCCGTCTGCGGTTTTGATGGTGATTGGTGTGCGAATTGCCGGCAGAACAGTACTTGGGCGGATTAACTCTGGCACAAAAGCAGTTTACTCTTACCTCATGAGTACTACCGCCACATTTGCAAAACATGATCCAACCACTGGTGAGGTAATTGCCCAATACAAAGATTTCACACCGGATGAGGTATTTGCAACAGTTTTATCGGCCAAAGAAGCAGCAATTGATTGGCAAGCACTTGGTTTTAAGGCACGCAAGAAAGTATTACTTAATTGGGCAGCTTTATTAACCTCTCGCGTTAAAGAGATTGCACAATTAATTGCAATTGAAACTGGCAAGCCAGTAAGTGATGCCACATTAGAAGTATCTATTGCAATTGATCATCTTGCTTGGGCAGCTAAAAATGCTGAAGAGATAATGCAAACTCAAAATCGCGCCTCTGGCATGTTGATGTTTAATATGAAAGCACAAGTACAACGCTCACCTCTTGGCGTTGTCGGTGTTATTGGTCCATGGAACTATCCAATGTTTACACCAATGGGCTCTATTGCTTACGCTCTAGCTGCTGGTAATACCGTTGTATTTAAACCATCAGAGTTCACACCAGGAGTTGGTAAGTGGCTGGCAGATACCTTTATCGAAGTTGCACCATTTGCTGCCATCTTTACAACTGTTACCGGAACACCAGAGTGTGGCAAGGCGCTAACGCAATCAGCGGTTAATAAAATTTCATTTACTGGTTCAACTAAAACTGCAAAGAAAGTTGCAGCATCATGTGCCGAAAGAATGATTCCAGTAGTGCTGGAGTGCGGTGGTAAAGATCCAGTAATTGTGGCAGCCGATGCCGATATCAAATTAGCGGCAGAGCAATCATTGTGGTCTGCCATGGCAAATGCCGGTCAATCTTGCATCGGAGCTGAGCGAGTTTACGTTGTGCAATCTGTGGCAGATGAATTCATTGAAGAGATCACTAAACAAGCGAAAAAGCTCGAGACAGGGAAGAGTTATGGCCCAGCAACTATGCCTTCTCAATTAAATGTAATTCAATCTCATCTAAACGATGCTGCTGCAAAAGGTGCAAAATTTGCTTTAGGTAGCGCAGATTCAGTGCATGCACCCTTTGTTGATCCAGTAATCATGCTTGAAGTACCCGAGAGTTCAACCGCCATGAGTGATGAAACCTTTGGACCAACTCTTGCGATTAATCGAGTCTCTTCCCTTGAAGAAGCAATTTCATTATCAAATGCCAGCAATTATGGTTTAGCTGCTGCAGTATTTTCTAGGCGCCAAGGTGAGCGGATCGCAAGCCAACTGCAATGTGGCATGGTCTCAATTAACTCAGTATTTTTATTTGCTGCAGTTGCCACAGTTCCATTTGGTGGCGTTAAGGACAGTGGTTATGGACGCATCCATGGCGCAGAAGGTTTACTGGAGTACACCTACGCCAGAACTGTTGTTAAACCAAGATTTAGATTGCCAATTACCTTTACCTCATTTAAGCGATCAAAGCTGGCAGATCTTGTAGTAGTTAAATTAATTAAATCACTGCATGGAAAGCGCAAGATTAATTAGTAAGTTGCTCGTCCGCCTGAAATATCAAAGGTAAAGCCAGTTGTAAATGAACAAGCCTTTGATGCCATAAATGCAAGAATCTCTGCGACCTCATCAGCTTCACCTAGACGACCAGCTGGAATCTTTGCGATCATGTAATCAAATAACTCTTGTGAGGTATTTTCATTAATTGGCGTCTTAATTACCGCAGGTGCAAGTGCGTTCACAGTTATGCCAAGATCTGCAACCTCTTTTGCAACACCTTTAACAAAACCAATAAGTCCAGATTTAGAGGTGTTATACGGTGACATCTTTGGATTTCCTTCTTTACCTGCAATGGATGCAACCTGGGCAATTCGCCCATACTTTTGGGATTTCATAATTGGAAGCACCGCTTGAGTTAACCAGATTGCACCAAATAAATTTACTGCAATAACCTTCTCAAAATCAGGCCACTTAATATTTTCTACAAATTCAGAGGTTGGTCCTGGATAACCTGCGCAATTAATTAGCGCATCAATTCGCTTATGTTTGCTTTGAATATCTGCAATTACTTTAAATACTGCAGCTTGATCTGAAATATCTAACTGGTAGGAGTAAGCAGATCCGGCTAAACCATCTTTATTTAAATCTAAAGCGATCACAGTTCCGCCACGGGATGCGATTAATTGGGCGGCGGCTTTGCCGATGCCGCTGGCAGCGCCAGTGATTACGATTACCTGATTTTCAAATGAATTGCGCTCAAAGGATGAGATTTGGGTTGTCATGGTTTCCATATCCTACTTGGCTACGTAGGATACATCTATAACTTTTAAGCGAAAGATCTCATTGATTGGAGCGTCATGGCTATTAAAAAATCGGTGACTAAAACCACCTCAGACTCAAAGTGGCCCAGCACCCGCGATGCCAATGGCCCAATGAAACGATCAATTGGCATATTAAATAAGCAAAAGATTCAAAGCCAAGATGCTGAAGGATTGCCTGAGTCAGCTAAACGCTTTGCTGATGGCTCTAGGTACAAGATTGAGATTCCTTCCGTTGAAGGACCAGCAGCATTTAAAACTGTCTTAGATGAAGCGAAAAAACATAAATTAATCATTCATCGCATCTCACAAGGATCTGGAATCATGATGCAAACAGATGATGAGATCAAGCAGATGGTTGCAATGGGTAAGAAGGAGAAGATTGAGGTGTGTTTATTTGTTGGACCTCGTGCTTCTTGGGATATTGGCAAGCAGGTTTCAGCTTCCGCTGGCGTAATTGCATCTCCAACACTTCGTGGAACTGATCAACTTCGTTTTGCATTAGAAGATGTAATTCACGGTGTAAATCTTGGGTTGCGATCAGTTTTAGTTGGAGATCTTGGTCTACTTAAAGTTCTGGGTGAAGCTAAGCGCAAAGGTGATTTGCCAAAGGATTTAATTTTAAAAACCTCAGTTGCAATGATTTGTAACAACGCAGCAACGGCAGCACTTCTAGAGGATCTCGGTGCATCTACCCTGAACCTGGCAACTGATTTATCACTTCAACAAATTGCAGCAATTCGTGCGCAGGTAGATTTACCACTTGATGTTTACGTTGAAGGGCCAGATGATTTTGGTGGCGCAGTTCGCCACTATGAAGCACCAGATTTAGTTCGCATTGGTGCACCAATCTATTTGAAATTTACAATACGAAACTCTCCTGGTTTGTATCCGTCGGGTGCTCATATTCAAGGCTTGGTTGAATCCTCAGCCAAAGAGCGTGTGCGCAGAGCAGCAATTAGCAAGGCAATTATTGATCGGTATGGCTTTAAAAAATAATATGGCAAAGTTATTAATCTTTGGCGGTACCGGTGCACTCGGCACAGCAATCGCACAAAAGTTTTCAAGTGAAGGATATGGGGTTGTTTACGGGGTCCGAACCATTACTGATTCAAAGGTTCAGTTCCAACTTCCGTTAACTGCAGGACCGGTTCCAGATCTACTTAAAGGTCAGATCTTTGATTGCGTTGTCTTTGCCCAAGGCGCTAACATAAATGATTCGGTGATGAGCTCATCCCTTGAAGATTTAAATCGCTTATTTGAAGCAAATGTCACATTTATCTCTGAAACAGCAAAGGTATTACTTGCAAATAACTTGATTAAACAAAAGGGCAAGATTATTATTTTAAGTTCACTTTGGGAGCAATCAACTAGGCAAGAGAAGATGTCCTACACCGTTACTAAAGCTGCAGTTGGTGGCCTAGTGCGTTCTATGGCGGTGGATCTTGGAAATTTAAAAGGCATCTTGGTAAATGGCTTGCTACCAGGCATAGTTGAAACCCCAATGGCACGTGGTTTATTAAGCAACGCACAGATTGAAAATATTGAGGCGCAAACGCCAGGCCACAAATTAACTTTGCCGACCGATATTGCAAATGCAACTTATTTGCTTGGCTGTGAAGATAACACTGCGATTTCTGGTCAATCATTGTATGTTGATTTTGGATTCTCAATCGCTCGAGTTATCTAGTAAAAATGAGCACTGAATTACTAACTTCAGATACGGTACTCACCTATTTAATCGAAAAGAAAATCATCTCTGCTAGTGATCAGGCAGAGGTTGAAGTTTTAACTGGCGGCGTTTCAAATGTGGTACTAGCAATCACGACTAAAAATCAAAAGATGGTATTGAAGCAGGCACTGGCTGAGTTAATGGTTGCGCAAAAATGGGAGGCAGATCAACGCCGAGCAATCGTTGAAGCTAATGCGATCGCTTTGTTTCATAAGTTAAGCCCAGATCAAGTTCCTAATTTAGTATTTTTAGATCCTGAGCGATTCATTTTGATTCTGGATCGAGTTCCAGTTGGTAGCACTGTTTGGAAAAGTGATTTATTAGATGGTGTGATCAATCCAGATATTGCAGAAGTTTTAGGTACAACTCTTGCGCAGTGGCACAACTTTGGCGAAAAGGACAAAGAGGCCAGACTGCAATTTATGGAGGACTCACTCTTTGAACAATTACGGATCGATCCGTTTTATCGTTTTGTGGCTGCAAAAAATGATGCATTGAAGCTGGTAATTTCTAAATTAATTAATGAGCTAGAGGGCGACAAAACCACAATTGTGCATGGGGATTTCTCGCCGAAAAACATAATGGTTGGTATGGATGATCAGGTTTATATTTTAGATTTTGAGGTCACACATGTTGGTAATCCGGTATTTGATCTAGCATTTTTGTTGGCCCATTTACTGTGTAAGAAATTTAGAACTGATGAACCACTTGAAGAAAAATTACTAGGTGCTTCAGCTGAGCGATTTATTAATGCCTACGAGGTGATTCGCCCAATCGATTCCTCGTTGTCCCTACATACTGCACTAATCGCATTGGCTAGAGTTGAAGGTAAATCTCCCGTTAATTACCTTGATTCAAGTAAGCAAAGCGCGTTAGTAAGCTACACAAAAGATATTCTAGGAAAAGGTGAAGAGATCTCGATTGTTGATTTGTTTCAAAGGAGCAAAAAGTGAAAATCGAAAAAGTAGTTGGCTATCAAGTTTTAGACTCTAGAGGTCGACCAACTGTTGCTGCTGCAATCACACTAGCTGATGGCACTACCCACACGGCCCGGGTTCCTTCCGGTGCTTCAACTGGAAAACATGAAGCAAAAGAGTTGCGTGATGGAAATTCACCAACTGCAAATAAGTTTTATGCTGGTAAATCGGTAAATCAAGCAGTCACTAACATTAATAACTTAATCGCACCGACCTTGTTGGATAAGCAAATCTCACTTTCGGATGTGGATACTCAGTTAGTAGATCTTGATCCAACGGAGGATCACTCAAAGCTGGGTGCAAATGCAACTCTTGCCGTTTCATTAGCTGCAGCGATTGCTGATGCACATTCTCAAAATAAATCCCTAGTTCGACTCTTTGACGGTGATGGCGATTTAGAGATTCCAATGCCAATGGTAAATATTCTCTCTGGCGGTGCGCACGCAGGTCGAACATTAGATATTCAAGATGTTTTAGTTGTTCCAAATGGTGCAATCTCATTTACTGAAGCCCTTTCTTGGATTGTTGCAATTCGTGAAGCAGCAGCAAAGATGGGCGCTGCCGATGGCAAGGTAACTCACTTAATCGCAGATGAGGGTGGCCTAGGTATCCCGTTTGATTCAGTGGCGGCTGCCTGTGAATTTATTGTCAAAGTTATTGAATCAGTTGGCTTAAATCCAGGAGCTGATGTTTCAATCGCACTTGATATTGCTTCAACCCAATTCTTTGATGGACAAAAGTACAACCTAAAGACCGAAGGTAAATCATTACTTCCTGCTGAGTTTGTTCAATACATAAGTAAATTAGTTAATAACCAACCAATCGTATCTATTGAAGACCCCTTTGCTGAAGATGATTGGTTTGCTTGGCAGCAATTTATGCAGGTCGCACCAAAGAAATTACAGGTACTTGGTGATGATTTACTTACCACTAATTTAAATAGATTGAATAAAGCAATTGCTGAAAACAGTGCAAATGCGATTCTGATTAAGGCTAATCAAAATGGTTTAGTGACTTCAACTTTGAATGTATTAAAACAAGCAAGAGCAAACAACTTTAATACTGTGGTCTCTGCACGCTCTGGTGAAACAGAGGATTCATGGCTGGCAGATCTAGCAACTGGCTGGCGTGCCGGTCAGATTAAGGTTGGCTCTACTCATGGCTCAGAGCGCACTGCAAAGTGGAACCGATTATTAGAACTTGAAGCTACCGAGGAGAGCTCTTTCGCTAATCCTTTTAATTAAATTATTTAATTAAATAAGTTTTAGTGAGAGTGCCGTGGGACGTAATCGCCACTGCTGCCAACTAAGAAATCAAGATCGGCACCAAGGTGTGCTTGTTGCACATGCTCGATATACATCTTGCTCCAGCCGCGCTTTGCCTTAGGTTCAGGTGCCACCCATGCTGCTTTGCGCTTTGCTAACTCTTCCTCTGAAACAAGTAAGTTCAATTTACGGTTTGGAACATCTAATTCAATCTCATCACCGCTTTGTACAAAGGCAAGTGGTCCACCAGCAGTAGATTCAGGTGAAACGTGAAGTACAACTGTTCCGTAAGCAGTTCCACTCATGCGAGCATCAGAGATTCGAACCATATCTGTTATGCCTTGTTCCAAAATCTTCTTTGGCATCGGCATATTGCCAACCTCTGGAAATCCTGGATAACCCTTAGGGCCAGAGTTTCGCAGTACCAAAATTGTGTCTGGAGTTACTGGAAGATCAGCATCATCGGCAACCTTTAGGTAATCTTCAATTTCATCAAAGACTAATGCTTTGCCTTTGTGAGTTAATAAATGTGGTGATGCTGCTGAAACTTTAATAATTGCGCCATTTGGAGCCAGCGAACCGCGAACAACTGCAATTCCAGCGCCAGCTGCTTGGAATGGCTTATCAACTGGAGTAATAACCTCTTTATTCCAATTCTCTGCACCATCAATATTTTCTTTAACAGTTTTACCAGAAACAGTAATGTGATCGGTGTGAATTAACTTTGAAATCTCCTGCATAACAGTTGGCACGCCGCCGGCATCAAAGAAATCCTCCATCAAGAATTGTCCAGATGGCATCATGTTAGAAATAACTGGTACTTCACGGGCTAATTTGTCGAAATCAGCAAGGTCTAGTGGCACGCCAACTCGGCCAGCGATGGCAAGTAGGTGAACTACTGCATTTGTTGATCCACCAATTGCTGCCAGAACCTTGATTGCATTTTCAAATGCTTTACGGTTTAGCACCTTTGATGGACGAAGATCCTCTTCCACCATCTTTACAATTCGACGGCCGGACAAGTGAGCGAGCGCAAATTTGCGTGAATCAACCGCTGGAATTGCGGCAGCTCCTGGTAATTGCATTCCGAGTGCTTCCATTACACATGCCATCGTTGAAGCGGTTCCCATTGTGTTACATGAACCTTGGCTTCGCGCTGAGCATGACTCCATCGCCATAAACTCTTCAAAGGTAATTTTTCCACTGCGAACTTGCTCGCTGTACTTCCAAACTAAAGTTCCAGAACCAACTGCTTGACCTTGGTAGCGACCATTAAGCATTGGTCCACCGGTAATCATGATTGCAGGAAGATCAACACTTGCGGCTCCCATTAACAAACCAGGAGGTGTCTTATCGCAGTTACCAAGAAGAACAACACCATCTAATGGGTGGGAACGAATTAACTCTTCAACCTCCATCGCCAACATATTGCGATAGAGCATTGTGGTTGGTCGTTGTAGTGGTTCACTTAATGACATCGCTGGGAACTCAAGTGGAAATCCGCCAGACTCCCAAACTCCACGTTTTACCGCTTCAGCAACATTTTTTAAAGATCCGTTGCAAGGATTTAACTCAGACCAAGTATTAGCAATTCCAATTACTGGGCGACCATCAAAAACATCTGGCGCGTAACCTTGGTTACGAAGTCGCTCGCGGTGAATGTAACCACCCTTATCTTTTAAGCCAAACCAATATTGACTGCGGCGATCAAATTTTTCTTCGCTCAAGATGTGCTCCTGCGGGTTGTGTTAGAGTTTTGCCATATCGTAGTTGAAAACCCCAAATAGGCTAAATCTGATCATTTACTGAGATTAGCTGAACATAGATTGATAAGGAGCAAAGATGAAGATCGCACGATTAGGTGAAATTTATAAGGAGAAACCCGCTGTAGTAGTAAGTGCGACAGAGGCGGTCTTTGTTGATGATCTGATCAGTGATTGGAGCCGCACCGAGCTAGAGAATGGCGCGTTAGAGAAGGTAGCAAAGGCTGACCTTTCAAGCAGACCAAAGGTAAAGCTTTCAGATTTTAGATTTGGCTCCCCTGTTGCTCGTCCAACAAAGGTGATTTGTGTTGGTTTAAATTATGCAAAGCATGCAAAAGAGACTGGCATGGATGCGCCAGCTGAACCAGTAATCTTTATGAAAGCGCCAGATACCGTAATTGGTGGCAATGATCAGATTGTGGTTCCACCTAACTCTGCAAAGACTGATTATGAAGTTGAACTTTGCGTTGTTATTAAGAAAAATGCTTTGTACTTAAAATCTCCCGAGGATGCAGCCGATTACATCTTGGGATATACAGTTTCACAAGATGTTTCAGAGCGTCACTGGCAGGTAGAGCGCAGTGGACAATGGGTCAAAGGAAAATCATTTCCATCATTTAACCCAATGGGTCCTTGGATTGTTACTGGTGATGAACTTAAAGCCAATGGATTAGATCCAAGCAATCTACAACTATCTTGCATAATTGATGGTGAAGTGCGACAAAACTCAAATACAAATGATTTAATCTTTGGTCTTAATCACTGCATTTGGTACATCACACAATTCATGGAGTTAAAAGCTGGCGATGTAATTAATACTGGCACCCCAGAAGGTGTTGGTATGGGCTTTAAGCCAGAGAAATTCCTAAAGGGTGGCGAGAAGATCGTTACAACAATTGAAGGAATTGGCACAATCACAAATCAGGTAGTTAATTACAAGTAATTAACTAGATACTTTTTGTACTGCGCTCTCCATTAATTACTCGCTCAATTCCATATGGATTGGCATTTTGTAATTGTGCTGGCAGCTGATTTTCTGGAAAGTTTTGATAAACAACTGGGCGCACAAAGCGATAGATAGCATCTAATCCAACAGAGGTTGTGTGAGTTGATGATGCTGGCCATTGACCGCCATGGTTTTGCGCACCTGTTACTGATACTGCAGTAGGAAAACCATTCCAAATTACCCGACCAGCTAATTGAGTTAATTGATTTACTAACTCACTTACATTCTCACTTGCTCCTGCATGAAGGGCTGCGGTTAGTTGCCCTTCCATTGCCTTTGCCACAATTAAGAATTGATCAAATGGGGCTCGAATAATTACTGAGGTTGGACCAAAGTGCTCTTCCAATAGATCATGATGATTCTTAACATCTGCCCAATCAACTACAAAGATAGTTGGCGTAACGCCAAAGCCATCGGCATTATTTGTACCAGAGAGAACTTTTAGCCCGGCAGATTTTGCTAACTTGCCAGTTGCCTCAGTAAATCTAGTTGCAATCCCCTTATTTAAAAGAGGACCTACCTTTTGCGCTGCCACATACTCTTTTACTTGTGCAATAAATTTATCGCCACTTGCATCAGCTGGTACAACAAGAATTCCTGGCTTTGTACAAAACTGTCCACTGCCAAGCAAGGCTGAATCCATAGCTGCCTTTGCTAGATCATCTGCTTTTTCAGCAAGTGCGGTTGGTGTAAAGAAAACTGGATTTAATGAACCCATCTCTGCATAAACTGGAATTGGTACTTCGCGCTCTTGTGATAATTTGATTAACAACTTGCCAACTAAACCTGAGCCGGTAAATCCAATTGCAGTTATTGCTGGTGCCTGGGCTAGCCAGTGGGTAATTTGTGGATTACTTCCTTGCACAATCGCAAATAAATCCTTTGAAAAACCTTGAGATGTGATTGCTGAAACAACTGCTTCGTATACTAATTGCGAAGTATTTGGATGAGATGGGTGAGCTTTAACAACAACGGGACAACCGGCAGCTAGAGCTGATGCGGTATCACCGCCAGCAACTGAAAAAGCTAATGGGAAATTACTGGCTGCAAAAACTGCCACTACACCTAATGGTTGTTGGGTTTTACGAAGATCAGGTCTAGCTACTGGTTGAAAATCAGGATCTGCTAAATCAATTATCGGAAGTAAGTGGCCACCTTTTTTAACTAAGGAAGCGAAGGCGCGAATTTGGATTACGGTTCGCATAACCTCACCAGTTACTCGCGGCATAGGTAATGCGGTCTCTTGGTGAGCCATCTGCGCTAAATTTTCTTTTTGTGCCTCAATTGAATCAGCAATTGCATTTAATAATGCCGCTCTCTTATTTGGATCACTTTGTGCCAACTGCGCTTTAACTGCATCTGCGGCGTTGATTGCACTTAATACTTGGGCTTGATCCCATTCGGTAATCTCTTGGCCAACTGGTTGGGCGGTTGCTGGATTTTGGGCGGTGAATGTTTTGCTCATCCGCAAATCTTAACTGTTAATTTAAAAACTTCGTTAATTAATAGCGGGGTGCATTTCGAGTGCGCTCAACCTTTGGCTTACGCTGATTGCGCTTGTTCCAACAGATGCTATGCCAGTGTCGACGAGTTTCGGCATCATGTTCTAGCCAGGCAACAGTATGTGGCGTTGCCATTGGAATTACTTGATCACATCCTGGACAGCGATAAGGTTTATTTGAAGATGAGCCGGTAATTTTTCTAACCACATAAATTCCATCACCATGTTCTTCGATTTCATCCACACTCTTTGATGGTGTGATCTCTCGCTCAGTATCTATGCGAGAAGATTTACTTGCACTCTTTTTTTTACGTGGACTCACAGGCCTATTCTTGCAGTTCGACTTCCGTAATGAAGTCAAAGTAAGGCAGGATGTTGCCATGAGCACAAACACAATCACAAAGCCAGCGATTGAGATCAGTGGTCTGACCAAACGATATGGCCAGAAGATGGCGGTGGATGGCATTGACCTAACCGTTTATCAAGGTGAAATTTTTGCACTCCTTGGACCAAATGGCGCTGGAAAAACAACAACTGTAGAAATTTTAGAGGGCTTTAGAAATTTAACTGGTGGCAAGGTCAAAGTTTTAGATTTTGATCCAGCAACAAAGGGAGAAGCCGGCCGCAAGTGGCGAAATAAAATCGGCATCGTTTTGCAATCAACAACTGATGCAGCTGACCTTTCCGTGCAAGAAACAGTTGAGCACTTCTCTCATTACTATGAAAATCCTCGTAATGTTGATGAGGTAATTGATGAGGTTGGATTGCGTGAGAAGGCTAAGGAGTTAGCTAGAAATCTTTCCGGTGGCCAACGCCGGCGTTTAGATGTTGCACTTGGAATTATTGGATCACCTGAACTGCTATTTCTTGATGAACCAACAACTGGCTTTGATCCAGAAGCACGAAGAGCATTTTGGGATTTACTAAATAAATTGCGCAGTGAAGGAACAACTATTTTTTTAACAACGCATTACCTAGATGAGGCGGAGGCGCTGGCAGATCGAGTTGGCGTGATCACAAATGGCAAAATAATTGAGATTGCTACACCTGCCACCCTGGGAGATCGAGGCAACGCTCCTGCTCGAATCACATGGCTAGAGAATGGACAGATTGCAGAGTTAGAAACAGCAGAGCCAACCGCTGAATTGAAAAAACTTAGCGCAAGATTTAATGGTGAGATTCCACAATTACAAGTAATTAGACCAAATCTTGAGGATATCTATCTGCGCATGATTGGTGAGAATAGATGAAAACTTTAAAGTTAGGTTTACTGCGCGGGCGCATGGAGGTAAAGGTATTTATGCGCGGGCGAGAATCCGTTGTCTTTACTCTTTTGTTTCCAGTAATTCTGCTTTTTATCTTTGGATCGGTATTTCAAAACACAATTGCACCGGGGGTAACCTTTAGTCAGTACTTTGTTGCTGGCATGATTGCATCAGGGTTAGTCAATACCGGTTTTCAACAGCTTGCGATCACAATCCCGATGGAGCGCGAGTTTGGAACTTTAAAACGTTTGCGCGGGCGGCCAATCTCAGTTTCTGCATACTTTATTGGTAAGGCGTACTTAGTAACTATCTTGATGATTTTACAAACGGCACTGCTTTTAGGATTTGGTGCAGCATTTTTTGGTTTAGAAATACCAACTACATCAGCAAAATGGATCACCTTTACTTGGATAATTATCTTAGGTAGTGCATGTTCAACAGTGTTGGGTATCGCCTTCTCTGTTGTTCCTAAGAGTGGTCGAGGTGCCTCGGCGATCGTTTCACCAATTGTAATTATTTTGCAATTTTTTAGCGGTGTCTTTTTCGTCTTCAGTGAACTACCAATTTGGATGCAACAATTTGCTGCATTGTTCCCGCTGAAATGGCTAACCCAAGGGATGAGATCTGTATTTTTACCAGAATCATTCGCCACCCAAGAGGTAGCAGGCAATTGGGAGCTTGGTAGAACTTTAATTGTTCTAACCATTTGGCTAATAGTTGGTCTAGTTATTGCGATCAAAACCTTTAAATGGAGTGAAGAGTGAAACAAAATAAAGTAATAGCGATCTTATTAGCTATCTCGGTAGCAACAAGTTTTTCAATATCAAGTGTACAGGCAGTAACGCCAACAAGTAAGCCTTCGCCTAAAGCATCAGTTAAAGCAACAGCTAAGCCCACTGCCAAAGCGGTAGCGACCAAGAAGGCAACTACAAGTAAGAAGCCAGTTGTAAAGAAACCAAAGAAGAAGGTTGTTAAAAAGACTGCTACTCCAATTCCTTCACCATCTCCGGTCTGGCCGCCAGTTAAATTTACGGAGAACAAAGGTGTTTACGCAAAGATTCCTACCGGTAAAGAGATTCTTGGTTTGATCTCAGCAAAGAGCGGTTTAGCAACAGATGTACAAAAGTGTGAGGGGAATGCATGTGGCGCCGTAATTGTTGCCGCGAACTTCACCTGTCAATGGTGGGAGATTAAATCCACTGTAATGGCACCTGATCCTAATGATCCAAAGAAAAGCATTTTGCTCGGAACATTAAGAACTACACATGGTTTGCTCAAGCCAAATACATATGCAAATATTTTATTAATTAGTGATGAGCCTTTATACACACCAGGTTCACTTGATCCGACAACTGGAGTAGTTGGTGCGCCGGTACTTCGGCCAGGAATTACAGTTGGAAATATATCGGCAATCTGTCACAAGTCAGCGACGGATGAAAAATTGCCGAGCAATACCTATCTATCTGTTCGCTAATTAACGATTAGCGCCCGGTACCCACAACTCATCGCCTACGCCCTTATTTACATAACGGGCCAAGACAAAGAGTAGATCTGATAAACGATTTAAATACTTTGCAGATAATGGATTTACTCCGCCACCAAAGCTGTGAATCGCATGCCAGGTTGTGCGCTCTGCACGTCTAGTTACTGTCCGAGCAACGTGTAATAGCGCAGCGGCTGGAGTTCCTGATGGAAGAACAAATGATTTAAGTGGTTTTAGTTCGGCATTGTATTTATCGATTTGTGCCTCAATGAATTCAACCTGAGACTCTAGAACTCGCAGTGGCTCATGCTCTGGCTTATCAACAACTGGTGTACAAAGATCAGCGCCAACATCAAACATATCATTTTGAATTCTTACCAATAATTTAATAATTTCGGCATCAACTAATTGACCCAGTGCTAGAACAACTCCGATTGAGGAGTTTGCTTCATCAACTGTTGCATACGCTTCAAGACGTGGATCATTTTTTGAGGTACGGCTCATATCCCCAAGTGAGGTAGTGCCATCATCGCCAGTTTTTGTGTAAATCCGAGTTAAATTAACCATAACCGCACCTTAGTCCAGCATTACTCCTTGGGCAATTACAATAAGTCGTATGGAACGATTTCGGGTAGTTGGCGGTGCCCGACTTTCTGGAGTTGTAAAAGTAGCAGGTGCGAAAAACTCAGCCCTTAAATTAATGGCCGCTACATTGCTGGCCCCAGGTAAAAGCACGATCACAAACCTGCCAAATATTGCAGATGTTGATTACATGGCAGAGTTATTAACTCGCCTTGGGTGCACTGTCGAAATTGATATGGCTAAGTCGCAGGTAAGTATTGATGTGCCCCAGAAGATTTCCCATCGTGCTGATTATGATTTAGTAAGAAAGCTACGTGCATCAATAAATGTTTTAGGCCCGCTAGTTACAAGAGTTAAAAAAGCAGAGGTTGCTCTGCCAGGTGGTGATGCAATTGGATCTCGCGGATTAGATTTTCATATTGATGGCTTAACTCAGATGGGCGCTCAGGTTCACTCAGAACATGGTTATGTAATTGCAGAAGCACCAACTGGATTAATTGGCGCTTCCATCACCTTAGATTTTCCAAGTGTTGGTGCAACTGAAAATATTATGACCGCTGCCACCTTGGCAAAGGGTGTGACTGTTATTGATAATGCAGCGCGCGAGCCAGATGTAGTAGATCTTGGTGAGTTTTTAATTGCAATGGGCGCAAAGATTTCTGGTTTGGGTTCACACAAAATTGAGATTACTGGCGTTGCTAATTTAAAGCCAGCTACCCATGCAACATTGCCAGATCGAATAGTGGCCGGTACGTGGGCATTCGCAGCCGCAATGACGCGAGGTGACATCACAATTGAAAATGGCAGAGCAGATCATTTAGAACTGCCACTTGATAAATTAGTAGCAGCTGGTGCGGTAGTTACTACAACTAAAGATGGTTTTAGAGTAAAGATGGATCGAAGGCCATCATCAGTTGATGTCGCAACACTTCCCTATCCTGGTTTTCCAACTGATTTACAACCGATGGTAATTACCCTAAATGCAATTGCAGATGGCACCTCATTGGTTACCGAAAATGTTTTTGAAGGAAGATTTATGTTTGTTAATGAATTACTTAGATTAGGCGCCAAGATTGCAGTAGATGGTCACCATGCAGCAATCACTGGAATTGAACAATTATCAGCAGCGCCAGTTGCTGCAACTGATATTCGGGCAGGTGCTAGCTTGGTTTTAGCAGCCCTTGTCAGTGATGGTGAGACAATTATTGAGGATGGATTTCATATTGATCGTGGCTATCCAGATTTTGCCAAGCAGTTAACGCAATTGGGCGCTGATGTCACTCGAATCTAAAAGCATGGAGTTAAGCAGTCATCCCGATCGAAACCTGGCCCTTGAACTAGTTCGAGTAACTGAAACTGCAGCTGTTGCAGCATCTGCTTGGGTTGGTCGTGGTGATAAAGATGCTGCTGATGGCGCAGCTGTTGCAGCGATGCGCAAGATGATAAATACCGTTGATATGCAAGGTGTAATTGTGATTGGTGAAGGCGAAAAAGATAACGCCCCAATGTTGCACAATGGTGAAGCGGTTGGAAATGGCAATGGCCCAGTTTGTGATGTGGCGGTTGATCCAATTGATGGCACCACATTGACATCGGCTGGTTTAAATGGCGCAGTAAGTGTGATCGCTCTTGCTCCTCGTGGCTCAATGTTTGATCCAAAAGATGTTTACTACATGAACAAGATTGTCACCGGACCAGAGGCGGCATCAGTTATTGATATCACCGCACCAGCTGGTGAAAATGTTCGTCGAGTAGCAAAAGCAAAAGGTGTAGATGTCAGCGACATAACTGTGATTGTGTTGGATCGCCCGCGCCATGATGATTTATTAAAAGAGCTACGAGCAGCAGGGGCTCGAATTAGATTAATTCGAGATGGTGATGTGGCTGCAGCAATTGAAACTGCTAGACCAAATACTGGAATTGATATCTTGATGGGAATTGGTGGCACACCAGAAGGAGTTGTTACCGCTGCTGCTATGCGCGCACTGGGTGGTGTTATTCAAGGTCAACTTCATCCGCGCAGTGATGGCGAGCGCGAGTCTGCTAAAAATGCTGGCTATGACTTATCTAAGGTTTACACCACAAATGATTTAGTTTCATCTGATGATGTTTTCTTTTCTGCAACTGGAATTACAGATGGTGAGTTGTTAAAGGGTGTTAGGCATACCGCTTTTGGCGCAGTAAGCCACTCATTAGTCATTAGAGGACGTTCAAAAACTGTTCGAATTATTGAGACCGAGCACCGCTTTAATTAATTATCAGCGCTCTCGCCCAAGATTGAAACTCGATTATTTGCAACTGAGATAAAGCCACCGTGAATTACAAAATCATTAACTGAGCCATCGGTTGATTTAATTGATACTGTGCCATCAGCTAATACCCCAAGAAGTGGTGAGTGATCAGAAAGAATTCCTAGCTCTCCTTCTAGTGTGCGCGCAGTTACCATCTTCGCTTCACCAGACCACACCCGCTTCTCCGGGGTTACTACTTCAACTCTTAGCATCTTAATTAATCCTTCATCTAGCTAGGACTTAGCCAACTCTGCTGCTTTGCGTTCCACATCTTCCAAGCCACCACACATAAAGAATGCTTGCTCAGGGACATGGTCATACTTGCCATCAGCTAACGCTTCGAAGGCGGAGATAGTTTCAGACAATGGTACAAATGAACCATCAAGGCCGGTAAAGACCTTTGCTACGAAGGTATTTTGTGACAAGAAACGTTGAATACGACGAGCACGTCCTACGAGAATGCGATCCTCTTCAGATAGTTCATCGATACCAAGAATTGCAATGATGTCTTGCAGATCCTTGTAACGTTGCAGAATTTGCTTAATGCGGTTTGCAACACGGAAGTGGTGCTCACCGATATAACGTGGATCCAAAATACGTGATGTTGAATCAAGTGGATCTACCGCAGGATAAATACCAAGCTCAGAGATTGGACGAGACAACACAGTGGTTGCATCTAAGTGAGCGAAGGTGGTGTGAGGAGCTGGGTCGGTGATGTCATCGGCAGGAACATAAATTGCTTGCATCGAGGTAATTGAGTGACCACGAGTTGAAGTAATTCGCTCTTGTAGCTGACCCATTTCATCAGCAAGTGTTGGTTGGTAACCCACTGCTGAAGGCATACGACCTAGAAGTGTTGAAACCTCTGATCCAGCTTGCGTAAAGCGGAAGATATTATCAATGAACAAAAGCACATCCTGCTTCTGCACATCGCGGAAGTACTCAGCCATTGTTAATGCAGAAAGTGCCACACGCAAACGAGTTCCAGGTGGCTCATCCATCTGTCCGAAAACTAATGCGGTCTTATTGATAACACCGGTCTCGGTCATTTCAAGGAATAAGTCATTACCTTCACGAGTACGCTCACCAACGCCGGCGAACACAGATACACCACCGAAGTTTTCTGCTACTCGGTAAATCATCTCTTGAATCAAAACTGTTTTACCAACACCAGCACCACCAAACAGACCAATTTTTCCACCCTTTACATATGGTGTTAATAGGTCAATAACTTTGATACCGGTTTCAAACATCTCAGTCTTTGATTCAAGTTGATCAAATGCTGGAGCGGTACGGTGGATTGGCCAACGCTCTTTAATATCTAATGAAGAGGTTGGTACATCTAGTGATTCACCCAAGGTATTGAAAACGTGGCCTTTTGTTACATCGCCAACAGGAACAGAGATCGCAGCTCCAGTGTCGGAAACAGTTGCACCACGGACCATGCCGTCAGTTGGTTGCATCGAAATCGCGCGAACTAAGTTATCGCCGATGTGCTGTGCGACCTCGAGTGTTAACTTCTTAGTCTCACCTCCTACTGTTACCTCAACATTTAATGCGTTGAAGATGGCTGGCATTGCATCGGCGGGAAATTCAATATCCACTACCGGTCCAATTACACGGGCAACTCGTCCGGTTGCTGTTTTAACTGACATTATTCGCTCCCTGCGCTAGCTGAGGCCAACGCATCTGCGCCGCCTACGATTTCACTGATCTCTTGGGTAATTTCGGCTTGACGGGCCGCATTTGCAAGTCGAGTTAACGACTTAATTAATTCATCAGCATTGTCAGTTGCTGATTTCATAGCACGACGTCGCGCTGCATGCTCAGAGGCAGCAGATTGCAACATCGCGTTAAATACTCGAGCCTGAATGTAGCGAGGTAGTAATGCATTTAAGACCTCACTTGCATTTGGTTCGAATTCATACACTGGCAGTAAGCCAGCTGGTGCAGATGATTCAACAACCTCTAGTGGCAGCATTCGCTTAGCGTCTGGAGTTTGGGTGATCATCGATTTAAACTCGGTATAAATAATATGTAATTCATCAACACCATTTGGATCAGTTTGCGCATCAGCAATAAAGGCAGCGATTAAGGATTCGGAGACCTCTTTTGCATTTGCATATGTTGGGTTGTCAGAAAAACCTGACCAAGATTTGGTGATCTTGCGGTTACGGAACTTGTAGAAGTTAATTCCTTTACGCCCAACCAAATATGGATTTACTTCAAGGCCGCGAGATTCAAGCAGGGTAACTAATTGATCGCCCTCTTTAATCGCTGCGTTTGAGTAAGCACCAGCCATGCCTCGATCAGCGGTAATAATTAAAACCGCTGCGCGCTTTGGATTTTCAGATTCGGTAGTTAATGGATGATTTGTAGATGAGAAAGATGCAACAGCAGAGACAGCCCTAGTCAACTCATTAGCGTAAGGAGATGAGGCAGCAACCTTTTGTTGCGCTTTAACAATGCGCGAAGCTGAGATTAGCTCCATCGCCTTGGTTATCTTCTTAGTCGCCTTTACCGACCGCATACGGCGGCGATAAATACGAAGTTGGGCACCCATTTGTTTTCTCTCTTATCTCTTTATCGCAGGAACTTGACGAGTAATCTGCTCATTATCTAAATCAGTTAGCGCATCAGCTTTTTTCTCATTTACAACTGCTGCAACCGATGGTTTGAACTGTGTCTTAAAGGTAGTGATCGCCTCTTCAAGAGCAGCAACGGTGTCATCACTTAACTCTCGAGTTGCGGCGATTACCTCATTGATTGGCTTGCGCTCTCGGGCAATAAAATCTAAGAACTCAGCTTCAAAGCGACGGATATCTGGAACTGGAATTGAATCCATCTTGCCAGTTGTTCCGGCCCAAATTGATGCAACTTGGCGTTCAACTGAGAATGGTGAGTACTGACCTTGCTTTAGTAACTCAACCATTCGCGCACCGCGCTCTAGCTGTGCCTTTGAGGCGGCATCTAGATCTGAACCAAAAGCAGCGAATGCTTCTAGCTCACGGAATTGCGCAAGATCAAGACGTAAACGTCCGGCAATCTTTTTCATCGCCTTAGTTTGAGCAGATCCACCAACGCGAGATACTGAAATACCTACGTTGATCGCTGGACGAACACCTGCGTTAAACAAATCTGTTTCTAAGAAACACTGACCATCGGTAATTGAGATTACGTTGGTCGGAATAAATGCAGAAACGTCATTACCTTTTGTTTCAATGATTGGTAGACCAGTCATTGAACCGCCACCTAATTCATCAGATAACTTGGCACAACGCTCTAGCAAACGAGAGTGTAAATAAAACACATCTCCTGGGTAAGCCTCGCGGCCCGGTGGGCGCCTTAGCAATAGCGATACTGAACGATATGCCTCAGCTTGCTTTGAAAGATCATCAAAAACAATTAATACATGTTGTCCGTTGTACATCCAGTGCTGACCAATCGCAGAACCGGTGTATGGAGCAAGGTACTTAAAGCCAGCTGGATCAGATGCAGGAGCAGCCACAATTGTTGTGTACTCCATCGCACCAGCAGCTTCTAGTGATCCCTTAACAGATGCAATTGTTGAACCCTTTTGACCAATTGCAACATAAATACATTTAACCTGCTTCTTTGGATCACCAGTTTTCCAGTTATCTAACTGGTTAATGATGGTGTCAATTGCAATTGCAGTCTTACCAGTTTGGCGATCACCAATGATTAATTGGCGCTGTCCGCGACCAATCGCAGTCATGGAGTCAATTGCTTTGATTCCAGTTTGCATCGGCTCTTTAACTGGTTGACGTTGCACAACAGATGGTGCTTGAAGCTCGAGAGCACGAGTTGTCTCAGCTTTAATCTCGCCTTTGCCATCAATTGGACGACCAAGTGCGTCAACAACACGGCCAAGGAAACCATCGCCAACTGGAACAGAGAGAATTTCTCCAGTGCGACGAACAGTTGTTCCTTCTTCAATGCCGGTGAACTCACCTAAAATAACCACACCAATTTCGCGAACATCTAAGTTCAGCGCAAGTCCTAATGTGCCATTTTCAAACTTTAACAATTCATTGGTCATAGTTGATGGCAGACCTTCAATACGTGCGATGCCATCACCTGCCTGAGTTACCGTTCCAATCTCATCTTTAACTGCAGCCCCTGGTTTATAGGCAGCCACATGCTTTGCCAGTGCATCGCGGATCTCTTCCGGGCGGATCGTAACTTCAGCCATCTTCTCTCTTCTCTCTCTTTATATAACTAGAAAGGTTATCTCTAGTTAATTCTTTGATTTAACCTACGAGCGCTCTGCTCGCCTCTGCTAAACGATTTACAACGGTGCCATCAATAATCTCATCGCCATAGCGAATCGAAATGCCACCTAAAACCTTAGGATCAACCTCAACATTTATGTGAACAGATTTACCAATTGCTTTTCCAAGTGCGGTAACTAAATTTTTCTGCTGAGCAGGGTCAAGTG
>JBILCN010000014.1:0-32766 GCA_044353095.1 Candidatus Nanopelagicus sp. | reverse complement strand
CGGGGTATTCGGCTAATGCACTCGCAGGGAAAAAATCAGGCTTAGCGGTTAGAAAAGAACATGGGGGTCGGGGGTGTCCTTCCTATGGCAAAAAAAACGGGTGTAGACTAAACATGTGCAAAATTTATCTGAGTGGATCAAAAAATGGATATTAAGATTTTCATTAACCATTCCCCTTTTTTTTCTCGTAGCTGCGATTCTTGAACCAAATTTTCGCACCGCAGGAAATTTCATTCTTTTCATCTTATGGTTTGCTCTTGGGATATATTTATATTTTGTTTGGAGAATAAAAAAGGTCTAAAAGTGGTCTAGTAGTTTTTACTAAAAACTTTTAATCCTGTTTTCGTAAGCAGCGACTCCCAAAACTCTCATAATTGAATCCGTGCCACCACTCTAGGAAAAAGAACCAATTAACCCCGCTTAAGTTTGGGGGCATTAAGTGGAGTTATTCCAACTTCAGGGGAGAGAAAAAATAATGGTGGGGCGTTTGTGCCAAGTGTTGCCGGGTGAAAAAGAACTTAAGGACCGGTCTCAAAATCACAAACAGTGTTACCCATACGGAAATTTGGTAAGAATTACACAATCAAATGGAATTAAATCTTGTCATATATCTTTCGAAAATAGGCAAATATGCTTCGAAAGGAGGAAAACAATTGGGCTGGTCTGGTAGGAGTATCTGCATAAGATCTGACAATTCCGGTAAATGCAAGATAATAGAGAACCGTGCCCACCAAGAATTGCCATCGTCCAACGCTTATTACCCCTGCACACAAAACAATTAAAAAAATACGGTCAAATATGCCGAATTTTTTCCATGTCTTGCGCCATTTTATAAAATAGATCATCAGTAAGGTGGCCAAAGTTGACGGCAGAACAACCGTAAAGAGAAATCTGATGGATGATCCAAAGTCACTACCCTGTGAAAGCAATCGAGATATAAAAAATACTGGGAACATAACTATGACATTGGCAATATAATCAGAAACCATATATTCATCAGAGATCGAAGGGTTTAACCACTTGCTATAATGTCGTGGCAACCGTCGATCATGTAATACGAAAAACTTGGAAGAGGGGGAGGCTGTTCTACTTCTGAATGCTGCGGCCTCATCCTTGAGAGAGGCCTCTTTGTAATTCTTGGCCAGGATGCGCTTGAATGCTTCATTCATGGTAAAACTGGGTAATTGTGAAGTGGCATTAAAAGGATCCTCGTGCATTTTGCGCTTTTGCGGTTCCCACAATAAATTTCCACGATCGTACTCCTGGCGTTTCTGAGTATCTATTAGAAGCTGATACGCCTGTGTGAGTTGATCAAATGTCGCCGCATCTCCCCCTAGATCAGGATGTGCTTTCTTGGCTAAGGCCTTATAAGCATGCTTTATTTCTTTCTCATCACAATCTGCGCTCACCCCTAATAATTTGTATGGGTTGCCGGTCACCAATTTAAACTCGAAACCTCTTACTTATATTGTTGGGAATATGTCTGAGGTAATTATAGAGTTCTAGGATCAAAGTAATAGCAAAATCTGCAAGTGACTGCTTTTTATCAAGTCTAAATATATTTCTTTCACCTAGATAAAGAAGGACAATTGCTCCTACAAAAATGCTGTAAATTGATGCAACGATTTCATTGTTGTACGCAAAGGCAAATAGTAGGAGTGATAAGTAAATAGAAGTGACTGTTGCTGGTATTGCAACAACCAAACCAGCAACATTCACTTGGAATACTCTAATTTTTGCAATCCAATTTTTCCTCGCAGCAGAGATATTTGGGAGGAAGAATTGAGAAATATGAATTCTTGCAATTTTCATACCAAGGAGAAATAGCACAGGGGCCCACAGCAGACTTGAATTAGGAAGCAATAAAGGGAGGAGTAACACAGAGCTGGTAGAGATCAACGCGATTACTCTTATCTTTTTCTCTTTTTCGCGTATTGGCCGTTCTGCTTCCCACTTTTCAGCAGCAACTCGTTCCTTTTCAATCTTTTGATTCTCTTCACGGGCCTTGCGTGCTAGATGATCTTCTTTGCTTTGTTGCAATGAAGCTTTATTCTTCTTTGAACCGATGGTATCAAGAAAATGTTTAAACTTCTCCGCTTGCGTCAGCGTTAGCTCTAGTTGGATTGAATCACCAGGTGAAAAAAGTTCCTCTAGACTAAGAGCATCGCCCAGGATTTGAATGAGCACCCACTCTTTTCTGAGCTCCTCTATACTGATGGCGCCTTTTTCGTCAAAGAGTTTACATTCGAATGCTTCATACTCATCCAAGATGCTGGGCCAAGGTTTTCTTGTTACCCCATCATCTTTACCAAGTGCTTGGTAATAATCACTCCGAGCCATTGAATACAAAATAGCAGTTCTCATGCTCGGTTTTTTGTTCCAAGCTTTATCTGCTGCGTCAAAATCTACTTTGGCACCGGCAATAATGCGTTCTTCTTTCTGAATCAGCTTGGTGGTATCTAATTTCTCTCTCTCTAACCTGATTTGCTCTTGATATCTGTCCGCTGCGTCTATTGCCAGTTTTTCATTACTTTTAATTTGCCTTGCAATCGCTTCACGGTTTTCCCTAGCATCCCGTTCATTTTGACTGGCAATACCTCGGTTTTGTTCTTGTTGCTCTTCCAGCAATCGATTGTTCTTACATAGTGCACACTCGGAACCAAAAAAAGATTCACGATCATGTTCGCAACGCATAGCTTCTCCTTTCTAGATAATCACCAACGGTATCAATTGCTGTTAGAAATTGATAGAGTCAAAATGCTTCACTCTAAAAGGCTTCAAAACCTGTTAATTTGCATTGTGCTACCAACACTTAAGTCGAGTAAATGGGTTTGCTTGCGTGGAGTTTTTGCGGTTAGAAAAGGTACATGAGGGTCGGTGGTACCCTTCCTATGGGAAAAAATTGGGCGTAGGTTTTAGGTATGGAAGATAAAAGAGGAATTTAAGAGGAGGTTTGAAAAGGAATCTCAAGATAGGCTTAGCGCAATAGTTGAGAAAACTTTGGATCAGAAGATTTGGGGTTCGAATCCCTACAGGCGCACTATCGGATTTGTCCTATCTGCCTTACTCCCGCTAATCTACGGGCTCGAAGTTCCGCGAGGGATAAAACCGTTATCGAGGGAGAAGTAAAATGGCTGAAATTTCAATCAATGGCGCACGCCGCACCGAATTTGGTAAGGGCGCATCGCGCAGAGCTCGCCGTGATGGGTTTATACCGGCGGTAATTTATGGTCATGGTGAGAAGCCACAACATGTGCAGCTTCCTTCTCGTGAACTTGGTGTCGCATTAAAAACTTCTAACGTTTTGATTGATGTAGTTCTAGATGACCACACTGAATTAACTCTTCCTAAGTCAGTTTCTCGTGATCCATTAACTGGCCTGCTAGAGCACATAGATTTAGTAATTGTTCGTCGTGGCGAGAAAGTTATCGTTTCAGTTCCAGTTCATACTGAAGGTAAGTACGATCAAGATGGTATTTTGGAAAATGTTCATACTTCAATTGAGGTTGAAGCAGATGTAACAAGCATTCCAAGCTTCTTAGTTCTTAGCATGGAGGGCTTGGCTGCTGGTGAATCTCTAACTGCAGACAAGGTCGTACTACCTGCTGGAATTAAATTAATCAGCGATCCAAAGATGACAGTTGTTCACTTATCAGTTCGTTCTGCAGAGGTTGAAGAGGTTGCAGTTGTTGCTGCTCCTGTTGAAGGCGCTGCTCCTGTTGAAGGCGCTGCTCCTGTTGAAGGCGCTGCCGCAAAGGAAGATAAAAAGTAAGTTAAAAAGATAAGCCAACCGCTAGCCTTAACTTATGACGGCTCGTTGGTTAGTTATCGGCCTTGGTAATCCTGGGGCAGAGTATGAGAAAACAAGACACAATATTGGTCAATTGTTGCTTTCTGAATTAGCGGAGAAAAATAAATTTACGGCTCATAAATCCCGCATGGAAATTTGTGAGATAAGAGTTAATGAAAATACTTTAGTTCTTGCTAAGTCTCGTGGATATATGAATGAAACGGGCGGGCCAGCAAAATCTCTAATTGATTTTTACAAGATTCCAGTAGATCAAGTAATTGTGGCTCATGATGAGCTAGATCTGCCATTTAATTCTTTACGTTTAAAATTTGGCGGTGGCGATAATGGCCATAATGGTTTGAAATCACTTACATCATCATTGGGAACGGCAGACTACTATCGAATTCGAATGGGAATAGGCAGACCGATTGGACAACAAGATCCAGCAGATTTTGTCTTGAAACCTTTTAACAAAGAGGAGCGAAACGAGTTACCTGATTTCATTGATAGAAGTAGCAGAGCGGTAAAGGCGTTAATTGAAAACGGAATAGATAAGGCGCAAACCGCGTTTAACTCTTGATGATTTGAGCACGGCCGGCTTCTAGCCGTGCTACTGGAACTCTAAATGGTGAGCAAGATACATAATCAATTCCTAGATTATTAAAGAAATGAATACTTCTTGGATCACCTCCATGTTCACCGCACACACCTAACTTAAAATCTTTCCGGACTGCTCTAGCTTGATCTCTAGCAATCTTCACCAACAGACCAACACCATCTTGGTCTAGTGATTCAAATGGATTAAATGGCAAGAGCTCTAAATCTAAATATCTTGGTAAAAAGGATGATTCCACATCATCTCTACTGAATGCCCAAGTTAACTGGGTTAGATCATTGGTGCCGAAGGAGAAGAAGTCTGCATAATCTGCCAACCTGGTTGCAGTAATGGCAGCTCTAGGAGTTTCAATCATGGTGCCAATCGGTATATCTAATTTTTCATTACCTAAAGTTTTTACAATCTCAGCTTCAAGATTTTCTCGAAGGTATAAAAGCTCTCGCTGAGTTGTAACTAATGGAATCATTAATTCTGGGCGTGGATCAAAGCCTGCTTTTTTAACCTCGATACTTGCTAATACCAAAGCTCGAACCTGCATTTTAAATAACTCAGGAATTAATATTCCAAGCCGCACGCCTCGCAGACCAAGCATTGGATTTGATTCGTGCAATCTCTTAACCGCTGTAAATATTGCTTTATCTCGGGTGCTGACCTCATTATTCAAAGCTTCAGCTGTCGCCATTTGCGCACTCAAAGTTGCAAGATCAGGTAAAAATTCATGCAGCGGTGGATCTAATAAGCGAACTGTTACGGGTAAGCCAGACATAGCTTTTAGGATTCCGACAAAGTCTGCTTGTTGCATTACCTGCATCTGCGCAATTACTTTATTTTGTTCTTCTTCACTTTCTGCTAAGACCACTTGCTCTACATATGATCTGCGCTCACCAAGAAACATATGTTCTGTTCGGCAAAGCCCAATTCCTTGGGCACCAAGGGTTCGCGCACGCTGACTATCCTCTGGCGTATCAGCATTTGCCCTTACATATAGCTTTCTAATCTCATCAGCGTGGTTCAGGATTCGGTCCACTGCTTTAACAATCGGACTAGCTTGATCTGAATCTACTTTTACATGGCCCTCTAAATATGAGGTAACTGTAGATTGCGTAACAGCTATTTCACCAAGATACACGCAACCAGTTGTGCCATCGATGGATACAACATCACCCTCTTTTACAATTAAATCACCAACATTAAACTGCAAAAGTTTTTCATCAACATTTATCGCCTCAGTTCCACAAACAGCAGTCTTGCCCATACCTCTTGCAACTACTGCCGCATGTGAAGTCTTTCCACCACGAGTAGTTAAAATTCCTTCAGCCGCCACCATTCCAACTAAATCATCAGGGCTAGTCTCGCGCCGAACCAAAATAACTTTACGCCCAGCCTTTGCAAGATCAAATGCCCGCTTTGAATTAAACACAACCTCACCAACTGCAGCACCAGGGGATGCTGGAGTACCTGTAGCAATTAAATTTTGCTTTTGTGATAAATCAAATTGTGGAAACATTAATTGAACTAATTGCTCGCCATTAGTACGGGCCAGTGCTTCATCCATCGAAATCTTTCCTTCATCAACTAACTGAGTTGCAATGCGGAATGCAGCTTCTGCGGTTCGCTTACCAACTCGAGTTTGTAGAATCCATAACTTTCCACGTTCTACGGTGAACTCAATGTCACAAAGATCTCGATAATGATCTTCGAGCGTTTTCATTAATCTCTCTAATTCAGCATGTACTACTGGCTCTTTTTTTGCCATATCTACTAAAGACATTGTGTTTCTAATTCCCGCGACTACATCTTCACCCTGGGCCTTATCTAAATAATCGCCGTAACTTCCTTTTTCACCAGTTGCTGGATTGCGAGTAAATGCAACGCCAGTGCCTGAGTCATCACTTAGATTTCCAAAAACCATTGATTGTATGTTTACAGCTGTGCCAAGATCAGAAGGGATTCTCTCTCGCCTGCGATAAAGATTTGCTCGCTCTGAATTCCATGACCTAAATACCGCCTCGATTGAATGGTTTAAGTGATCTACTGGATTAGTTGGAAAAGCCCTACCTGTATGAGATTCGATCAACTTAATTAATGCTTGTGCCAGATCCTTAAGGGCGGACGCAGTTAAATCGGCAACTACTCCAACTGAATGTTTTTGTAGATACTCACGTTCAAGTTTATGAACACTCTCATCGGGCACCTCACAAACAATTCGCCCATACATATCAATAAATCTGCGATAAGAGTCCCACGCAAATTTTTCATTTCCTGATTCAGTTGCCATCGCCTGGGCAACCTCAGGAGTAATGCCAACATTAAGAACAGTCTCCATCATGCCTGGCATAGAGTGCTTAGCTCCTGATCGAACAGAGACTAATAATGGATTTTTGGCATCACCAAACTTTTTTCCTACAACTTTTTCAAGATTAGCAAGAGCTGTTTCAATTTGACCAGATAATTGAGTAGGAATAACGCCGGTAGTTAAAAACTCTCGACAAGCATCAGTTGTTATTGTGAAACCGGGCGGGACGGGTAATCCCATCTGCACCATCTCAGCAATATTGGCACCTTTGCCACCAAGCAAATCTGATTTGCTCTTATCGCCAAATGTAAATGGATAAACAAATTGTTTAGCCAATTTAACTCCGATCTAATTCTAAGATGAGCATAATCAGCCAGTATTTCTAAGCCCAGCTGCCACACCATTAATCGTTAGCAAGAGCGCTCTTGTAAGCAGTGGGTCTGGCGTGGATTGAGCACGTACCTGCTTTAATAAAGATACTTGAAGTAATTGCAATGGCGCTAAGTAGGTATCTCTAACCGCCAGGGTTCGAGCCAGAATTGGTTGATTTCCAAGAAGCTCTTTTTTATTTGTCAGCGCTAACAACTCAGCAACAGTAAGTTCGTATTCAGCTTTAATCTCTTCAAAAATTTTATGCAAGGCCGGATCAACTAATGCTTCGACATATCGTTGGGCAATCTTCAAATCAGTCTTTGCAATTGTCATTTCTACATTGCTGATAAATGTTCGGAAGAAGTGCCAGTCCTTAAGCAAATCAACAAGTAAATCTCCATGGCCAGCCAAACGTGCTGCCTTTAATCCTGATCCAACACCAAACCAACCTGGAACAATTTGTCTAGATTGCGTCCAGCCAAATACCCATGGAATGGCTCTTAATGATGAGAGCCCGCCACCAGCATCAGCTCTTCGAGATGGTCTTGATCCTAAGAATAAATTACCTAATTGCTCGACCGGAGTTGATTGGTAGAAGTAGTTTGGCAGATCAGGTTGATCTACTAAATTTCGATAAGTTTTAAATGCGGCATCACTAATTAGATCCATGCAGGAATCCCATGAATTTAAAGAGTTAGAACTCTGTCTTGGCTTTCGATTTAACACAGTTGCTTCAAGTGCAGCAGCTAGCGTTAGCTCAATATTCTCTTTAGCTAGTGCAGGTAAACCATACTTATCTGAGATCACTTCACCTTGTTCGGTCATCTTTATTTGACCATCAATTGAACCCCAAGGAAGGGCAATTAAAGCGTCATAGGTTGGTCCACCACCACGGCCAACAGATCCACCGCGACCATGGAATAAGCGCAACTTAACGCCATGTTTAATTGAAACATCTCGAAGTTTGCGTTGTGCTTTGTGAATCTCCCACTGGCTAGTTGTAATTCCAGCATCCTTATTTGAATCTGAGTAACCAAGCATTACCTCTTGAACATTTCCACGAAGTGAAACAATCTCGCGGTACTCCTTATTACTTAACAAATTATCTAGAATTTCATCAGCAGCTCGTAATTCAGCAACAGTCTCCAGAAGCGGTACGAAGTTAATCTGTGCAAATTTTGTTGGCCCAGTTAGGTTTATCAATCCAGCGTACTTTCCAATCAGAACCGCAGCCAACACATCTTCAGCAGATTTGGTCATTGAGATGATGTAAGTTTCAATAACTTCAGGACCAAATTGCTTAATCAAGTCGCCAATTGCCAAAAATGTTTGAAATGTCTTTTTAGATGACTGATCTAATTTATCAACACTTAATTTTGAGTCAGCAATTAACTCTGAACTAATTTGTTTCATATCTAACTTACCCACTGTTTGTTCAAGTAATTTCCAGTGGGCATCTGAGTGCTCTCGAATATCCATAGTTGCATGGGTTAAGCCAAATGCCGTTATTGCTCTTATTAATCGCTCAAGTAAGCCACCAGCAATTAATTCACCATTGTGTTTTAGTAGGGAATCACGCATGATGGTGAAATCAGCCAGTAATTCAGCAGTATCTTTGTAATCGCGGCCAGGTACATGAGCACCAGAACTTCGATGTCTTGCTTGCGTAATTAATAACTTATGTCGGATTGCTGTTGCTTTTAGCCGATACGGCTCTTCAACATTGATTCTGCGAAAACGCTGTTCAATCTCAGGAATTAGTTCTAGATCTTGCGCAACAGATTTAAGTAACTCTGAGGATACGCCAGCTAACTTTGTCGAGACCGAAAGCCCCTGACGAAGCTCATCAAGTGAGTGAATGATGGTTCGAGTGAAGTGGGCATTTTGTAACAAGATTGCAGATTTTGTTACCTCAGCTGTAATAAATGGATTGCCATCGCGATCGCCACCGATCCAAGTACCAAATGTTAGAGGTTTGGTGGTTGGGCCAATTTTTATACCAATTCGCTCTAACTCTTTAGCGAATTGATCAAGAACTTCAGGAACCGTAAATTCAAATAACTCATCTAAGTAGTACAAAGAGTTAACCGCTTCATCTAATGGCTCTGGTTGACCAAGCCTTAACTCATCGGTTTGCCAGAGCAAATCTATAGTTTCAGCTAATTTGGAATCTCTAATTTTGCTATCTGGTGAATCAAGCAGCTCTGAAATAGTGGTCAACTTACTAAGAACTGATCTACGTGCAGCCTCAGTTGGGTGAGCAGTAAAGACTGGTCGAATTGAAAGTGTGTTTATCCAGCCTTGTAACTCTGATTTAGAAAACTCATTTTTCTCCAGTGCAGCTTCAATATTGGAAACCGCTTGGCTAATCCAACCACCACGTTGAAGTTGTTGGTTTGATAAAAGTTTTACGCGATCAACCTGTTCGGCTACATTCGCTAAATTAAAGTACGTACTGAAAGCTCTAACAAGTGAGACTATTTTTGCTACGGAAAGATCGCTGAGCGCTTCATCTGGTCTGCCCTCTTTTACTGCCAAGCGAACTGATTCAACTAAATCTAAAAGTTCTGGACCTTCTTGACGTGCCAGAGTTTGACCAAGAAGATCAGCTAACCTTCTAACATCATTTCTAAGGGCTGAGTTATCGGAGTCCATGGCGTAATCATTACAGGTATCCATGGTCGAATATGCCTAATTTATTCAACTAGAATTTACCCAGTACAAACACCCCCCTTCTTTTAGAAGTGGGGGTAACTGGCGTTATTTGACGATTTTTTTGATTGGAGCCTTTCATGCGCACTGAAGTTAAAGCGTTGGAAGCTGTGATCAATACGTATTTGCTAGATCAGGATTACCCGCTGGTCGCCCCAGCCGCAATCCATTCACTGCTAGCTGCAGTTGCATCAAATGAGCAACCGTTATTGTTGGTAACAAGTTCTACCCGAAAAGCAGATGAGTTAACTGCAGAATTAAAATCATACTTACCATCAACTTCAATCTCTAACTTTCCACCTTGGGAAACTTTGCCGCATGAGAGATTGAGTCCAAAAAGTGACACCGTTACAAATCGTTTCAAAGCATTAAACGAGATCACCTCAAACCAATCACAAATAGTTGTTACATCAATTCGCGCACTTCTTCAACCAATAATTGCTAATGATCTAAAGGAAACAAAACTCTCTTTGGTAATTGGCCAAGAGCAGCCGTTAAGTGAATTAGCAAAACAATTATCAACCTTTGGATTTGCAAGAGTTGATCTAGTCGAGCGCCGTGGTGAGTTTGCAGTACGTGGTGGAATTGTTGATTTATTTCCAGCCGATCATGAGCATCCAGTTCGAGTTGATTACTTTGGCGATGAGATCGAGGAGCTTTCTTACTTCTCAATTTCAGATCAACGAAGAATTACAAAGATTGAACAACTACAGATATATCCATGTCGAGAGTTGATTATTGATGCGCAGATAAAGAGTAAAGCGGCCAAACTTGGCGAACGTTATCCCCAAATTAAAGATCTAACTGAGAAAATTCAAGAGGGAATTTACTTTGAAGGTATCGAGTCTTTAGCGGCTGGTTTAGTTGACGAGTACAAATCATTAATTAAATACTTACCGGCCAAGACACAAATTTGGTTGATTGATCAACCACGACTGACTTCTCGTGCGCTAGATCTCTTAGAAACAAATCAAGAGTTTTTAGAAGCTGCATGGTCAAATTTAGCTTGGTCAAATTCAGAGGGTTCGAAAAATAATGAAAAGCAAAGCCCAATTGATTTAAGTAAAGAGTTAGATAAAGGAAGTTTCTTTACCTTGGATTCCATCATCTCCGAAAGTAAAGCCGATGGCTTTTCATTACGAGCTTTGAATCTTTATCAGACCGATCCAAATGATCTTGAAGTTGAAGAGATTACCGAGATTGAATCATTTGGTAATGATTATGAAGCAGCAATTTCACAGATTAAAGAGTGGTTTAAAGATGGATACCAAATAACCTTTTCCGCACTTGGCCTAGGCACTTTAAATCGATTTCACGAACTGCTAAATCAAGCAGATTTACCAAACTCAATAACTTTATCTGAAAGCTCTGTAATACATTTAATTCAAAGTGCAATTGCAAATGGTTTCATAAGCGACTCTAAAAAAATTGTTTTTCTAACCGAGAAAGATATCTCTGGGCAGCGCGCATCTGATAAAGATTTAGCAAGAATGCCATCACGGCGTAAAAAATCTATTGATCCACTGCTGTTAATTGCAGGGGATTATGTAGTCCACGAACAGCATGGTGTGGGTCGTTATGTTGAATTGATCAATCGAACTACGAATGGTGTTACACGAGAGTACTTAGTACTTGAATACGCATCGGCCAAGCGTGGTCAACCAGCAGATAAATTATTTGTACCAACTGACACTCTTGAACAAGTAACTAAGTATGTGGGTGGTGAAGCGCCATCCCTACACAGAATTGGTGGCGCAGATTGGCAAACGACTAAACGAAAAGCAAGAAAAGCAATCAAACAAATTGCAGCTGAGTTAATTAGATTGTATGCGGCTCGAATGAGTGCACCTGGTTTTGCTTTTTCGCAAGACACACCTTGGCAAAAAGAGTTAGAAGAGAGCTTTGCATTTGTTGAAACAATTGATCAACAATCCACAATAGATGAGGTAAAGCGCGACATGGAAGCGCCTCATCCGATGGATCGAATTGTTTGCGGTGATGTTGGTTATGGCAAAACAGAGATTGCAGTACGTGCAGCATTTAAAGCGGTTCAAGATGGAAAGCAAGTTGCCATCTTGGTACCTACAACATTACTTGTGCAACAACACTTCAATACCTTTACATCCAGATACTCTGGATTTCCAATTAAAATTGCGGCACTCTCAAGGTTTAATACTGCCGCCCAAAGTAAATCAATTATCGCTGGGTTAGCAACAGGTGAGATTGATGTTGTCATAGGAACTCACAGATTATTATCCAAAGATATTTCTTTTAGAGATCTTGGTTTACTAGTAGTAGATGAAGAGCAACGCTTTGGCGTAGAGCATAAAGAGGAGTTAAAGAAAGCACGAACAAATGTTGATGTTCTAGCAATGTCTGCAACACCAATCCCACGAACGCTAGAGATGGCAATTACTGGAATTAGAGAGATGTCTAACATAACTACGCCACCGGAGGAGCGTCATCCGGTTCTGACATATGTTGGACCATATGATGAAAAACAGGTCAGTGCTGCTATTCATCGAGAGTTACTTAGAGATGGACAAATCTTTTTTATCCATAATCGCGTCGAGAGTATTGAAGCAGTTGCAGAGCGGCTTAAAAAATTGGTTCCAGAGTTAAAAATTGCGATTGCCCATGGTCAAATGAATGAGCGAGTTCTTGAGGATGTAATTCTTGGGTTTTGGAATAGAGAGTTTGATTTACTGCTTTGCACAACAATTATTGAAAGCGGAATAGATATTCCTAATGCAAACACTCTGATAGTTGATCGATCTGATCTATTTGGATTATCACAATTACATCAATTAAGAGGACGAGTGGGTCGAAGTCGAGAGCGCGCATACGCATACTTTCTTTATCCAACAGATAAACCGATCACCGAGTTAGCCCATGATCGATTAACAACAATTGCAACTAATACTGATCTTGGAGCTGGCATGCAGGTTGCATTAAAGGATCTAGAAATTCGTGGTGCTGGAAATTTATTAGGTGGTGAGCAATCTGGTCATATCGCAGAGGTTGGATTTGATCTTTATATGAGGATGGTCTCTGATGCGGTTGAAGAGTTTAAGAGTGGCTACTTCGAGGATCAACCAAAGAAAATAGAGTGCAAAGTTGAATTGCCAATCAATGCTCACTTACCAGTTGATTACATCGAATCAGAGAGATTAAGACTGGACTTATATCGCAGAATTGCTGATGCAGTTGATGATGTAGCACTGAATGAAATTGGATCTGAGTTAATTGATCGGTTTGGAAAATTACCGGATCCAGTTAAAGAATTGCTTGCAGTTGCTGGCCTTCGAATATATGCAAAGAGTTTAGGAATTAAAGAGATTGCCTTGGCTGGCAAGAATCTACGTATGCAACCGATCTACCTACCAGAATCAGCACAAATAAAATTAAATCGCCTTTACCCAGGTTCAATCTATAAAAGTGCCAGCGAGACGGTTCTGATCGCCCGCCCACAAACCCCCAATTGGATTGAAGCGGGTCAGTTAGGGGATACTTCTACTCTTGCTTGGGTAGATTCAATTCTTAAGGATTTAATTCAACCACTAGCTAAAAATTAAGTGAACGTCTAACCAGATTCAACTAGCGGAAACAGAGGATGCAATTGTTCAACCAGATTAATAAACTCAAAAAAGTATTTGCTGGATTAATTGCGCTAGTGGTCTTAACTGGCTGCAGCCAGGTTGGCTCAGGTGTTGCAATTGGTGATACTGAGGTTAGTTCTGCTCAAATTCAAAAGTATGTAGATGAAATTCTGACCGAACGTTCTAAAGTAGATACATCCCAAATGGAATTAGATACAGGTGCTGTTTTAATCCGCACCCAAGCACAGTTTCAGATCATTTCAGCAGTTCTTGATCAAATCATCTCTGATAAGAAAATTTCAGTCACGCCAGCAGATGTAGCAGCAAGGCGAGCTGGCATTGTGAATCAAGTCGGTGGCGAGGATCAAATGCCTAGAGCATTAGTTGCTGCTGGCTTGGCGCCATCAAACTTTGATAAGTATCTAAAAATTATTTTGATTTCAGAGCGCTTAAATGAGTTGGTGCTTGCAGAGGGTGCTACCGAACAAAGCGCCGGTGAAGTAGTTACTAAATTAGTTACAGATGCTGCTAATAAATTAGGAGTAACTGTTAACTCCCGATACGGCAAATGGAATGCAGCAACTGCAACTATTGATGAAGCCGATAACACTGATGGCGCAGTTACGCCAGTTCCGTAATTATCAACAATAAATAAAAATTTGAAGTAATTGTGAGCTCGCAATTAGTAAGACTTCGCCAGGTGATGGATCAACTCCGATCACCTGGTGGATGTCCGTGGGATGCAGAACAGGATCATCAAACACTTTTAAAGTACCTACTTGAAGAGTCTTATGAATTTATTGAAGTGGTTGAAGCAGGTGATCAAAGCGCTATGCAAGAGGAGCTTGGAGATCTACTTCTACAAGTTTTCTTCCACTCAAGAATTGCAGAAGAGCATCAAGATTCACCCTTTGATATTGAAGATGTCGCAAAAACAATCGCAGATAAATTAGAACTTAGACATCCGCATGTTTTTGGCGACCAAAAAGTAAGTTCAAGTTCTGAGGTTTTAGAGAATTGGGAGAAACAAAAGGCGGTTGAAAAGGGTAGAAATTCTGCGATTGATGGTGTACCAGTTGGTCAACCAGCATTGCCACTAGTAGCAAAGCTGTTATATCGAAGTGAAAAATTTGATTACAAGTTGGATTTGCCACAATCTGTGAAGTTGGATCCAAATATAAATTCAGATCAATTTGGTGATCTACTTGTTGGAATAATTGCTCAAGCAGTAACTCTTGGAATTGATCCAGAGGCGGCGCTTCGCACCGCAGCAAAAGGCTTAATCAGCAATATCTTGCAGTATGAACAAGGTAGAATTACCCCATAACTCATCTAACATTTCTAGGAGCATTCCATGGCAATAATTGAAACCATTCATGCGAGAGAAATCTTAGATTCTCGAGGAAATCCAACTGTTGAAGTTGAAGTTGTTTTAGATGATGGCAGTACCGCCCGAGCTGCTGTTCCAAGTGGTGCATCAACCGGAGCTTTTGAAGCAGCCGAACTGCGTGATGAAGGCAAACGCTATTTAGGCAAAGGTGTTGAAAATGCAGTTAGAAATGTAAATGAAAAAATTGCGCCAGTAATTTGTGGATTTGATGCTCAAGACCAACGTTTAATTGATGATGAAATGATTGCTTTAGATGGTACAAAAAATAAATCAAAATTAGGAGCTAATGCAATCCTTGGCGTCTCATTAGCAAGTGCGCGTGCTGCTGCTGAAAGCAGTGATCTATCATTCTTTAAATATATAGGTGGACCAACTGCACATACTTTGCCAGTACCAATGATGAATATTTTAAATGGTGGTGCGCACGCCGATACAAATGTTGATATCCAAGAGTTTATGGTTGCACCGATTGGTGCGCCAACCTTTAAAGAGTCCTTGCGATGGGGCGCTGAGATCTATCACAGCTTAAAAGCAGTTTTAAAAAAGCAAGGTTTGGCAACTAGCATTGGTGATGAAGGTGGCTTTGCACCTAATCTGGCAAGTAATCGAGCAGCGCTTGATTTAATTTTAGAAGCGATTGAAAAAGCTGGATTTAAGCCAGGTAAAGATATTGCGTTAGCAATGGATGTTGCCGCAACTGAGTTTTTCGAGAAAGACAAATATAAATTTGAAGGCAAATTACTTTCATCAGATGAGATGATCGCTTATTACAGCGACTTAGTTAACTCCTATCCACTTGTCTCTATCGAGGATCCACTGGATGAGGATGATTGGGCTGGTTGGCAAAAGATGACCACACAATTAGGAGATCTAATCCAAATTGTGGGCGATGATTTATTTGTCACAAATCCAGAAAGGCTATCTCGTGGAATTGCTAGCCAGACTGCAAATGCGCTGTTAGTAAAAGTAAATCAAATTGGAACTCTTACTGAAACAATGGATGCGGTAGCACTTGCTCACCGAAGCGGATATCGCTCAATGATGAGCCATCGATCTGGTGAAACTGAGGACACAACTATTGCTGATTTAGCAGTGGCACTTGAATGTGGACAGATTAAAACTGGTGCACCTGCTCGTTCTGAAAGAGTTGCTAAATACAATCAACTACTAAGAATTGAAGAAGAGTTAGCTGATGTCGCCTTATATGCAGGTCGAAATGCATTTCCCAGATTTAAAGGTTAATTTTGGCACCTAGATTTTTTGCAGCTCCACTGATATCTGCCAGCAGAAAAAAAATTCAAGGTGAATTAAAGGGACAAGGTTTATCAAATCGAGCATTAATTTTGGGTGTAATTTTATTTGCACTAGCAGTCACCATTGCGCCACCACTTCAGCACTACTTTACGCAGAAGGCTGCAATAAACGCCCTCGAAGTACAAATCAAAGATAACCAATCGATGGTGGATGCTGCCGTTAAAGAGTTAGCGCTATGGAATGACCCAGAGTATGTTGCAAGCCAAGCTCGAGCCAGATTGCACTTTGTTTTTCCAGGTGAGCGAAAGTACATCGTGTTAGATGAAAGTACTGGTGAAGCTACGCAAGAGGAGACAAAAGTTTCAGAACAATTTCCAGTTGGTATTCCTTGGTATTCGCGGTTGATTTCATCAATCACAAGCACAAATGTAAATCCATAAATGAGCAAGGCCACAGAACAAGATCTTGAGGTGGTTGCAGCACAACTGCAACGCACTCCTAGAGATGTTCATGAAGTTGCTCACCGATGTCCATGCGGTGAGGTTGATGTTGTTGCAACACCACCCCGCTTAGCAGATGGCACACCATTTCCAACTTTTTACTATGCGACCTGTCCAAAATTAACAGCAGCCATTTCAACTCTGGAGAGTTCTGGGTTAATGATTGAGATGAATGGGAGATTACAAAATGATCCAGAGCTACAAGATGCATATCGCCAGGCACATGTAAAGTATGAATCTGCTCGAGATGCAGTTGCGGCCGAATTAAATTTAAATGTGCCAGAGGTAAAGGGAACAACAGCTGGCGGTATGCCAGATCGAGTCAAATGTTTGCACTCCTTGATTGCACATTCACTAGCTGCTGGCGCGGGAGTTAATCCGCTGGGTGATGAAGCACTAGCTGCGCTACCTGACTGGTGGAAAAATAAACCATGCAGTGATTTATCAAATTTGTTGGATAAACAATGAGCAGAGTGGCAGCGATTGATTGTGGCACTAACTCAATTCGGCTATTGATTGCAGATATAAGTGGTGGGAATTTTAAAGAGATAGTGCGCCAGATGCAGGTTGTTAGGTTAGGCCAAGGCGTTGATGTTAATAAGGCTTTTCATCCAGATGCGATCGCACGAACTCTAAGTGCGGTTGAACAATATGCGCAACAAATAAGAAATAACAATGTTAAAAAAATAAGATTTTGTGCGACGAGCGCGTCTAGAGATGCTACCAACAGAGATTTATTTATCGATGGAGTTAGAGATATTTTGGGGGTTGAGGTAGAGGTAATCCCTGGCGAAGAGGAGGCAGCGCTCTCCTTTGCCGGTGCAACAAAAGAGTTAATGCAAAGTGATGCTCCTTTTTTAGTTGTAGATATCGGCGGCGGCTCTACTGAATTTGTAATTGGTTCAACAAAAGTAGAGTTTGCAAAGAGTGTAAATATTGGTTGTGTCCGAATGAGTGAGCGCCACTTCACCCAACAACCTCCAACATCAGCACAATTACATGCTGCGATCTCTGATATTGATCAAGCAATTGCACTAGCTGCAAGAGATGTACCAATTACGACCGCAAAGACTTTAGTTGCAGTTGCTGGCACAGCCACGACTATCGCTGCGGCAGCATTAGATCTTGAATCATATGATCGGCATGCAATTCATCTTGCTCGAATATCAGCTGAGAAAGTTTTTCAAGTAGCAGCAAAGTTACAAACTTTAAATCGTGATGAGATTGCTAAGTTGGGTTATATGCATCCGGGAAGAGTTGATGTAATTACAGCGGGCGCCTTAGTTTTATCCAGAGTGATGGCAGCAACTGGTGCATCGCAATTTGTGGCATCTGAGAGCGACATTCTCGATGGCATAGCGTGGAAATTGGCTGGTGAGTAAGCCAATAAAAGACGGGTAGATTTACCCCCTGAAGATTCGCCCCTGTAGCCCAATGGCAGAGGCATGCGACTTAAAATCGCACAAGTGTGGGTTCGACCCCCACCGGGGGCACGCTCATCTTCAGATAAGAATTAAGCAAAGATTAAGCAGAAAAAGCGAGATTGGCTACCCATTTGGAATTAAGGGTGGTTAATATTTGTTCTACCTAACGCACTTGAATTAAGTGTGTTTGACCAATTTTGCAAAAGGAGAAAAATGCAAAGTTCTAATCCAGTACTTGGTAAAGCTTTTAATCAACCAAGCAACGCCTTGTCGCAAGACTCTTATCAAGAGTTAGAGAAGACCTACCAGGCGCCAGCTGCTTCATCCCTTCGCACAGGTCGAATGACAATTGAAGATGTTGTAGCAAAAACCGGATTTTTATTTGGCTTACTTGTAATTGTTGGTGCCTTTGCATGGAGTGCAAATCTTGGAATGGGCACAGCAATGATTGGATTCATTAGCGCCTTTGTGCTGGCAATGGTTATTTCATTTTCAAAGACAGTTAAACCAGCCCTAGTAGTTGCTTATGCAGCGCTTCAAGGTTTGGCTATTGGAACAATCTCACATTTCTATGAGGGTGCTTATCCAGGAATTGTTAGCCAAGCAGTAATTGGAACAATCGCTGCATTCGCTGGTGTTTTGGTTATGTATCGCAGTGGTCGCCTACGTGCCACACCAAAATTTACGCGTGCTGTAGTTGGTGCTGCAATTGGCTACTTCATTTTGTCATTTGTTTCATTGATCGCATCATTTTTTGGAGTTGGACAAGGTTATGGCTTCTATGGAGTTTCAGGTCTTGGACTACTTCTTGCCGTAGCGGGCGTAGCAATTGCTAGCTTCTTCCTAGTTCTAGATTTTGATCAGATTGAAAAGGGAGTAGCCGCTGGAGTACCTGAGAAAGAATCATGGCGAGCAGCCTTTGGTTTAATGGTTACGATCGTGTGGCTATATCTTGAGGTATTACGTCTACTTTCAATCTTAAGGAATGATCGCTAAGTAAAAAAAGAAATTCAACAGGAGATGTGAGTGATCACATCTCCTGTTTGTTTTTATCAGGTATTAATTCATGGCCTAATTTTGATTGTCTAGTTTCATGCAAAATTAATGCTAAAAATATCGCTGATGAATAAACAGCTGCCGAGAGTATGAATGCGGCTTGAAAAGAGTAGAGATCAGTTAATAGACCTACCAAAATTGGGCCAACAATCATTCCGGCATCTCCTGCCATCTGCCAGGCAGCTATTACTTGCCCACCCCTTCCTCTAATGATGTCGCCAACAACACTGCCAGGCACAGTTCCAACAAAAGCACCACCTATACCAAAAAGTGCCATTGCAATGAAGTAGAGAGCGACATTATCTGTAATGCATAAAACTAAAATAGCTGACACTACGACTGTGCCACCTATCAAAAAGGCTAATCTGCGGCCACTCTCATCGGAGAATCTGCCAGCGCGTAGTAAGAAAATTCCTTGCATGAGCGCACCAATAGTTAAGCCAAGTCCAGCAATCGTTGCAGTGGAGTTTAACTTTTCAATTACAAATAATGGAAGTATTGAAGATCGCATTCCAAATAAAACCCAGTTATTTACAAAGGCTAAAAGTAAAGCAATTTGATATGGACGTAATTTAAGAGCTTCTTTTAATGAGGTAGTTTCAATACTTTTACTGCTTACATCAACTTTGCGACCTAATCTTCGTTCACTTAAGAAGAAGAGTGCAGTCATTCCTGCTAATGCAAGAGTAATTGAGTAAGCAATAAAAGGCGCTCTAAGCGATAGCCCAGAAAGTAATCCACCAACTGCTGGGCCAGCTACACCACCAATTAAAAATCCACCGTTGTAGAGTGATTGAGCGCGAGCTCTTACATCATCTGTTACAGACCTCATTAATAGTGAGCCTGCTGCGATAGAGAACATGGAGGAACCTAAGCCGCCCAGGGTACGAAAAAATAGTAGTTGATTGTAACTTTGTGCAAGTGCGGTCAGTAAAGTAAAGAAAGAGACCATGAATAAACCAACACCAAGAACTGTTCGCTCACCAAATCGATCTACTAATCTTCCAGAGAATAAACCAGATGCAAATCGCATCATTGCAAAGGCAGAGATAAGTACTCCAATTGCAGTTTTACTAACACCGAAGGAGGAGGCAAAGATTGGAATTGCCGGGATAATTAAACCAAAGCCGATTGCCACTAAAAAGGATACGGTTGAGAGGATAGATACCTCTTTTGGCATATCTTTAAATGGATTTCGTTTAGTCAAATTAATGCCACACCATCCTTAAAAATATACTGAGATAAACAATAGGCACAGAGAAAAGGCTCTGAATTTATTGCACTTTAGAAGCATTAGTTTACTGCGCTTTATATTATGATGTTGCCATGAAAGCGGTAATTGCGGAAAACTTAATCAAAACATATGACAAGGGGCGAGTGCGTGCGCTAGATGGCCTTTCATTAGATGTTGAAGAGGGCACCGTGCTTGGCGTTCTAGGCCCAAATGGTGCAGGAAAAACTACAACTGTCCGAATATTAAGTACATTATTAAAGCCAGATTCAGGTTTAGCTCAAGTAGCTGGAATCAATGTTTTAAAAGAGCCAGATGAGGTAAGAAAGATAATTGGTTTATCTGGTCAGTATGCAGCGGTGGATGAAACCTTAACTGGCTGGGATAACCTAATTATGTTTGGCCGCTTGTATCACTTATCAAGTAAACAAGCAGCACAACGTGCAACTGAACTGCTAGAGCAGTTCTCACTTACCGCTCGCGCAAAATCGCCAATCAGAACTTACTCAGGCGGAATGCGTCGCAGGTTAGATCTTGCCGCCTCTTTAATTGTAAAACCAAAAGTATTATTTTTAGATGAGCCAACCACCGGTTTAGATCCCCGCGGTCGACAGGATATGTGGGGCGTTATTGATGAGTTAGTAAAAAGTGGCGTCACACTGCTTTTAACCACTCAGTATCTAGAAGAGGCGGATCATTTAGCAGATGAGATTGCCGTAATTGATCATGGCAAAGTTATTGCACGAGGCACATCTGATTACTTGAAGCGCCAGGTGGGCGGAGAAAAACTTGAGATTGTGGTTGAGTTAAAGGATTTAGCAGTAACCAAAGAGATTGTTGCCAAAGTCAGTGCAAGTGCGGTTTCAGTTGATGAGGGCATGAGAAGTGTCAGTGCGCCTGTAACAACAGGAAGTAAAGCATTAATTGAAGCGGCAAGAATGCTTGATGATCAAGGAATCCATCCCTTAGATATTGGGCTAAAGCGCCCATCATTAGATGATGTGTTTTTATCATTAACTGGCCACGTGGCAGAGGATGAGAAGGCAGATGAATTAGAAAGTGCAGGCACTAAAGGTAGGCGAGGAGAAAAAAGATGAGTAAGTTTTCTAATAGTGTCTCTGATGCGCTGATCATTACTAAACGACAGATTCTGCAATTAACTCGCGTCCCCGAGCTATTAATCTTCTCCACAATTCAACCGGTTATGTTTGTTTTGCTTTTTAGATATGTCTTTGGTGGCTCAATAGAGACTGGTCAACCTGGCGGTTATGTTCAATTGTTAATGCCTGGAATTTTTGTGCAAACAGTTGCTTTTACTTTGGCTGGCACAGCTGTAGGTCTTTCCTCTGATATGCAAAAAGGATTAATTGATCGTTTTAGATCTCTTCCAATCTCACGTTCTGCAGTGGTCTTCGGCAGAACACTTGGTGATGCAGCATTAAATATTGTTGTACTACTTGTCATGGGAATTGCTGGGTATTTAGTTGGCTGGCGACCTACCTCAGGTGTCTTTATGATCTTTCTTGGATTCTTATTTCTCTTTGTATTTGGTTATGCCATGTCTTGGATTGGCGTGCTAATTGGTTTATCAGTAAAAGAGGAGCGAGTGGCACAAAATGTCACGTTCATCGCGGTCTTCCCACTGACCTTTTTATCAAATGCATTTGCGCCAACAACTGGAATGCCAAAATTTCTACAGTACTTTGCAGAGTGGAATCCCGTTTCAACAATGGTCGCTGCCTGCCGCCAATTATTTGGTTTAAAAAATGAGTTTGGCGCAACTGCTGGATCATTCCCAAGTGAGAACCCACTTGAAATGTCCATAATTTACATGGTGCTTTTGATGGCGGTATTTATTCCACTAAGTATTAGAAAGTACAACAACACTTCAAAGTAAATAGAGCGGTAACTCTTTAGTAAAGTTGTGCCTCAAGAATTGCTACCTGAATACTTTTTCCATTCGGCGCACTGTAATTAACAGTTTCGCCAACTTTGGCACCCAATACTGCTGAGCCAAGTGGTGATTTCTCAGAGTAAACATCGATATCACCACTAGCGATCTCTCTTGAACCAAGTAAAAATTTAAGTTCATCACCTGCAATATCAACTGTTACTAACATTCCAAGCCCTACGACGCCAGATTCACTAGCTGGTGGAGTTCCAATGTGGGCATGCTCGAGCATATGTTTTAATTGCCGAATCCTGCCCTCAATTTTTCCTTGCTCTTCTCTTGCAGCGTGATAACCACCATTCTCTTTTAAATCTCCTTCAGCGCGAGCAGTCTCTATCTTCTTAATTATTTCTGCGCGAAGTGGTCCTTCGAGTTCAGATAACTCAGCAGCTAATCGATCTGCGGCTTCCTGAGTTAACCAGGTTTGGGTTGGTTGGTTCATAAGAAGGAGAAGATTACTGGCAACCTGATATTCCTGCATTTACCGCAGGAATTCGAGTAGAAATCTCGATGATTCGCAGGTTAGGACCGGCATTTAAAGTGTCAGCTGGCATTTGATCTACAAACTCACCAACTACATTTTTGTCAATATCTCGTGCTACTAAATTACAAGAGTGTGGACGTGTTAAATCTCGTACCTGAATGGAGTATGTGATTGAAACTTTTTGATCATCAATTACCTGAAATGAAATTAACTCACTTCTTAATGCAGGATTTGCAATATTTGTACCACTCCAAATAAACCAAAGTACGGCCAGGGTGGCAAAGGAAATTGCCAACCACAGATTGCTTTTGCCCTTTGGTTTTATGCCGTATCTCTCACGCAAGATCGGGTCAGTCAGCACTTTTGGATGAACCATAGGATTATTCTAGATCGTAAAGAAAGGTAGAGTTACCGCATGGAAGAGGCCGGAAACTTTGATGTAGGTATAGCTGGCTCGGTCACGATGATTATTTTGACATTAACAATCACAGCATTACTGATTAATTTTTATCGTAGATTTAAGAGATTATCAGATCGTAAAGATAAATAAATAAGTATTTGCGCATGAAGCGAGTTCTACGTCTGGGCTTGATCTCAATCACTTGGCTGGTCATCATAATTATTTTGGTGCAATTAGGATTTTGGCAGTTACATCGTGCTCAAGAGTTAAACAAAATTACCGCACCCACCGCAGATCAGCCAGTGATTGCATTAACAGAAGTTTCATCCCCTGGAATGAATATGCCAATCAAGGCGGTGAACCGAATAGTAAGTGCTAGTGGAGTCTATGAGAAAGCATTTATTGCAAGAGATCAAAAAGTAAATGAGCAGGTGATCAAAGATTTAGATGTAAGAGTTCTACGGCTAGATAACTCTTTTTCGGTTTTAATTGTGCGAGGTGTAGCTCAGAATAATTTGCCAGTTATAAATTCAAAGGTTGAAGTTGTCGGGCGGCTTTATCCAAGACAAAATGTAGATCGAGCATTCGCAAAAGTTGGCGAGTTATCAAGAATTGATCCAGCACTAATTGTGGGCAAAGAGTTTCCATTCCTATATGACGGCTACATTGTTTTGAAATCTGAAGAGTTCAGCGATCAAGGAAGCTATCCAGTTGAATTCATAGAATCGCCACAGATCTCACAAAGAGTTCCTGGCTTTTATTGGCAACATATTTCATATGTAGTTGTTTGGTGGTTTATGGCCGTCCTAGTGTTGCTCTTGCCATTCTTCCCGCAGATGCGCCAACGTAATTACATAGCAATAGCTGCAGAGCAGGATAAGTTAGGTAAATACAAGCCCAAGAAGAGGCGAGTCAAAAAATCCAGCACCGCGAAAAAAGCAACTAAGAGCAGTAAGAGAGGCAAAGCCAAATGAGTGGAGCAATCATCCGTTTTCGATTTATGGCTATCTTTGCGGGAGCGATGTCACTACTTCTGTGGTTTGCATACATGCCGGCGAAGTACCTAGTCGCTGACGATACTTTTTACGAGCCATTTATTTGGATTCCAATTGTTCATGGATTCACCTATCCAATTTATTTGCTCACAACCTTACAACTTTGCTTCATGAAGCGAAAATCCTTAATCAGCACCGCCTGGTTCATGTTGGCCGGCACTTTACCGATCGCCTCCATCTGGGCTGAACGTAAAGTAAGGCAGGAAGAAAATTAATCTCTCCCTAAAACCATTTGTTAAATCATTGGTTTATCCCATATATGAGCAGCGATTACTTTCGCAGATTGATTTCTCGCAAACCCCGCATCATGTTGGTGTAATTCTTGACGGCAATCGCAGATGGGCAAAGGCGAATCCAGATGAGGCCGGAGATACCTCAACAAATCGTGGTCACAAAGCTGGCGCCGAGAAAATTGTTGATCTATTGGATTGGTGTGAAGAAGCAAAAGTAGCTGTTGTTACTTTGTGGCTGTTATCAAATGACAACTTAGCCAGACCTGCCGCTGAATTAGATCCCCTACTTCAAATTATTGGTGATGCGATTGAGCAGTTAGGCCGTATCGGCCGATGGGAGCTTCGCCCAGTGGGATCAATAGAGCTGTTGCCAATTGAACTACAGGAGCGATTAAAAAAAGTAGCGCAGAAAAGTAAGGGCATTCCAGGTGTTTTAGTAAATGTAGCGATTGGTTATGGTGGCAGACAAGAGATTGCTGATGCAGTTAAATCCTTAATAACTGATGCGGCGAAAAGCGGTAAGAGCATCGAGGAATTGACTGGATTAATCTCTGAGAATGAGATTGAAAGATTTCTCTACACAGCCGGCTTGCCAGATCCAGATCTATTAATCAGAACATCAGGTGAGCAACGGCTAGGTGGATTTCTACTTTGGCAGAGCGCAAAATCAGAGTTTTATTTTTGTGAGGCTTATTGGCCAGACTTTCGAAAGGTTGATTTTCTACGTGCGCTCAGATCCTATTCGCAGCGCCACCGTAGGTTGGGCCGGTAACTCAGTTACCTAAACTTAACCTTTAAGGTTTGCGTGTCTACCTAACTTTCACCTCTTGATAATTTACCGTTAACTCACTTCCAAACCACCGACCACAATTACACAGAATTGGGATCAAAGATATTGGCTAGTGAATCCTTTGCATTAAAGTCAATTCAAAACTCGGCTGGGATAAAGGCTGTACCAGGCCGCATCACTTATGTAATTGATACCAGCGTTTTATTAGCAGATCCGGTGGCACTCTCTCGCTTTGCTGAGCATGAGGTAATTATTCCGATAACAGTAATTGGTGAGTTAGAGAGCAAGCGCGATCATCCAGAGCTTGGTTACTTTGCTAGAGCCGCACTTCGCACATTAGATGATTTACGTGTAAAAAATGGCAGATTAGATCATCCACTAGCAATTAATGAAGAGGGTGGCACATTAGCTGTTGAATTAAATCACTCAGATTTATCTACATTGCCAGCAGGATTTTTACGTGATGGTTCAAATGATTCACGGATATTGGCGATTGCAAAGAATTTAATGAGTGATGGTCGAAGAGTTGTATTGGTTACAAAGGATCTGCCGTTGCGCGTGAAGGCATCATCCGTCGGAGTTGAAGCTGATGAGTACCGGGCAGAGTTAGCAACCTCCAGCGGTTGGACTGGAATGATTGAGGAAAGTGTCGGCGGTAATTTAATTGACGCTCTTTATGAATCAGATCGAGTTGAACACGAGATTGCTAAGAGTGCGCCTTGCCATACCGGCGTAGTTTTGCACTCTGAAAAAGGAAGCGCCTTAGCGCGGGTAACTCCTGACAAAAAATTAAAGTTAGTTCGTGGTGATCGAAGTGCATTTGGTTTGCATGGCCGAAGCGCTGAACAAAGAGTTGCACTTGATATCTTGCTAGATCCTGAAGTTGGAATCATTTCACTCGGCGGTAGAGCCGGAACTGGTAAGAGCGCGCTCGCCCTTGCCGCTGGCCTAGAGATGGTGTTAGAAAAACGAGCTCATAAAAAGGTAGTAATTTTTCGACCACTTTATGCAGTAGGTGGACAGGAGCTTGGTTACCTTCCTGGAACCGAAGGGGAGAAGATGTCACCTTGGGCTCAAGCAGTATTTGATACTTTGGGTTCGCTGGTAAGTCAGCAGGTTATCGATGAGATTATTGAACGAGGCTTAATTGAGGTCCTGCCACTAACTCATATCCGTGGGCGCTCTTTGCATGATTCATTTGTAATCGTGGATGAGGCACAATCCCTAGAGCGAGGGGTGCTGCTAACGGTGCTCTCTCGAATTGGCCAAGGCTCTCGAGTAATCCTGACTCATGATGTTGCCCAACGGGATAACTTGCGGGTCGGCCGGCATGATGGTGTGGTCGCAGTGGTCGAGTCCTTGAAAGGACACCCCCTCTTTGCCCATGTGACCCTAACTCGAAGCGAGCGCTCGCAGATCGCAGCTCTTGTGACTGAGCTGCTTGAGGAGCCAATTAACTTCAGTAGCTGAAGTACCTAAAGGCCTTTACGACATATAGGACAAAATGGACATCCCTGCTTCTGACCTGCACTTTTGTGGATAGTCGAAACTGTGAATTTAATAAAAATTCCGCCACGAGCGGTTTTAAAGTTGCCCACTACCCCCGCCACTGCCACTCTGAACCCGGACGAAAGTTCTAGAACGGCAAAAAAAGAGTTGAAAAGGAGGAGTGCATGAAAGGTTTAGATCGCCTTTTTCGCATCAGCAGAGCCCGCCGGCTCTCAATCTCCGCTGCCGCCATGGCATTTTTCCTCTTTGCCGTCGAGCCGAGCTACGCCTCTGGCACCATGAACGCTTCAGTTTCAATTCCAAACACCGTCCAGGCAGCGATCACAATAGCTGAGCCAATTGTTGAGGATCCGCTAGATCCAAACCCAGGCACCCCAACGCTAATTGAACTTAATTCGGTTAAAGCGGTTAATGCCAATGAGATGGCCCTAGTTTCAATCGCCTCCCGCCAGATAGAGATAGCCAGAGTTCCAGATGGCGCCCGAGCCGTTGCCAGAGAGATAGCTCAATCAAAGTACGGCTGGGGATCCTTTCAGTTCGCTTGCTTAAATAAACTTTGGACCAAAGAGAGCAACTGGCGATACAAAGCCCGCAATAAATCTTCAGGAGCGCATGGAATTCCACAGGCACTGCCTGCGACCAAAATGGAATCAATTGGTACCGATTGGCGCACAAACCCAGTTACGCAAATTAGCTGGGGCTTGAGATATATCGAAGTTAGATATGAAACACCTTGTAAGGCGTATAAAAAGTTTCAGCGCTCGAACTGGTATTAATCTTTAACGCAAATCTACTTTGGCTTTTGTCCGATCATTAAAGGCTTTCTACTTTCGGCGTAAAAATCATTTCCTTTATCATCAATAATTATAAATGCTGGAAAATTCTCAACCTCAATCTTCCAAACCGCCTCCATACCTAACTCTTCATAATCAAGAACTTCAACTTTCTTAATGCAATCTTGTGCCAACCGCGCGGCTGGGCCACCAATTGATCCTAAGTAAAATCCACCGTACTTTTTACATGCGGCTGAAACTGCTGATGAACGATTTCCCTTTGCCAACATAATTAGTGAACCGCCTAATGATTGAAACTGTTCAACGTATGAGTCCATTCGACCCGCAGTAGTTGGACCAAATGAGCCAGATGCATAACCGGTTGGAGTTTTAGCAGGACCTGCGTAATAAACGGCATAATCTTTTAAGTACTGTGGCATTGGTTTTCCAGAATCAATTAACTCTTTAATTTTTGAGTGCGCTAAATCTCGAGCAACAACTAATGTGCCAGTTAATGAGACACGAGTTTTTGCTGGATGTTTAGAAAGCTCTGCCAAAATTTCCTTCATTGGCTTAGATAAATCTATTTTTACCTCATGATCTGATAAATCTTGATCTAATGCTGCTGGCAAAAAGTGTGCTGGCTCAGTCTCTAATTTCTCAATAAATACGCCATCTTTAGTGATCTTCGCCTTTGCTTGTCGATCAGCTGAACATGAAACTGCAATTGCAATTGGAAGGGATGCGCCGTGTCGGGGCAATCGCACAACTCGAACATCGTGACAAAAGTACTTGCCACCAAATTGTGCACCGATTCCAATATTTCTACTTAACTTTAAGACCTCTTCCTCAAGTTGCAGATCTCTAAATCCTCGGCCAGTTTTAGCGTCCCCAGAGGTTGGCAAAGAGTCTAAGTACTTAGTGCTAGCCAACTTTGCAGTTTTAAGTGTGTGCTCAGCACTTGTTCCGCCAATAACAATTACCAAGTGATATGGCGGACAGGCTGAGGTTCCTAGTGAACGTAATTTTTCATCTAGCCAATTTATAAATCTCTCTGGGTTTAAAACAGCCTTGGTCTCTTGATATAAGAATGATTTATTGGCGCTTCCGCCACCTTTTGCTATGAAGAGAAAGTTGTACTCATCTGCATGATCAAAGTCGGAGTAAATTTCAACTTGTGCAGGCAGGTTATTACCAGTGTTCTTCTCATCCCAAGTGGTTACGGGCGCTAATTGTGAATAACGAAGATTAAGTTTTGTATAGGCGCTGTATACACCTTTTGAAATTGAGATCTCATCCTTCTCAGTTGTTAATACCTGTTGGCCTTTTTTGCCCATCACAATTGCTGTTCCAGTGTCCTGACACATTGGCAGAATTCCACCAGCCGCAATGTTTGCATTTTTTAATAGATCTAATGCAACAAATCGATCATTGGGTGAACTTTCTGGATCAGTTAAAATATTTTGTAGTTGCTGAAGATGTGCCCCACGTAGGTAGTGGGAGATGTCATGGATTGCGACCTCAGTTAAGTTGGCGATCGCCTCTGGTGCTACCTTCAAAAACTCCTTACCGTCAGCGGTAAAAGCGGAGATCCCATCACCTGATAATTTACGGTATTCGGTGGTATCTGGCCCGATTGGCAGTAGATCCTCGTAGGTAAACTCTGACTCGGCCATAAGCCAAATCTACTAGTTTGTTCATCTATTAGGATCTACCCATGAGCGTTGATACCGGTAAAAAAGTATTACTTGCCGCACCCCGGGGCTATTGCGCAGGAGTAGATCGCGCTGTGGTTGCGGTTGAAAAAGCTTTAGATCTTTACGGTGCTCCGGTCTATGTCCGAAAGCAGATTGTTCACAATAAACATGTAGTGGCAACTTTAGAAAAGCGCGGCGCAATTTTTGTTGATGAAACTGATGAAGTGCCAGTAGGTAAGACAGTAGTTTTCTCAGCGCATGGTGTCTCACCAGAGGTTCATCGGATAGCAGCTGAGCGCTCATTAAAAACAATTGATGCTACCTGCCCACTTGTAACCAAGGTACACAATGAGGTTAAGCGATTCGCTCAGGATGATTTGGATATTTTGTTAATCGGTCATGAAGGACATGAAGAGGTTGAAGGAACTGCTGGTGAAGCACCTGATCACGTAATTTTAGTTGATGGCATAGATAGCATCGCAAATATCAAGGTGCGCGATGAGAACAAGGTTGCCTGGCTTTCACAAACCACTTTAAGTGTTGATGAAACTCTGCAAACGGTAGCAGCACTGCGTAAACGTTTTCCAAATTTAATGGATCCGCCAAGTGATGATATTTGTTATGCAACTCAAAACCGACAGGTTGCAATTAAACAGATTGCTCCGAAAGCAGATTTAGTAATCATTGTTGGATCAACAAACTCATCTAATTCAGTGCGATTGGTAGAGGTTTCACTTGAGTACGGCGCAAAGGCGGCTTACCTGGTTGATTTTGCAGATGAGGTTGATGAGAAGTGGTTAGAAGGAGTTAAAACCATTGGTGTTTCAAGTGGTGCTTCAGTACCAGAAATTTTAGTTGATGAATTATTGAAGTGGTTAGCAGCAAGAGGATTTGCAGATGTACAGGTAATTACTGCAATGGAGGAGCATCTTCTCTTTGCAATGCCGCCTGAACTTCGTAAGGATTTAAAGGCCGCTGGCAAGTAAGTTTTTGTTTTTTACTCTCTCTTTTTTAAACCAGATAAACCAAGCTATTGCTGCGCCACTTAGTAGATAAAAGGCGATTGCGGCTAGGCCAGCAACTAAATCCAACAAAAACTTACCTGGCTGTAAAGAGCCGCCACCAATTGTTGGCATTAAAATTATGGATGAGATCAGTAATGAGATTGGCGCTGCAACTGCATTTACATAAGCGGTTCCTTTGCGGCCAAGGTAGATGCCACCAAAGAAAGCGATCCAAAGGGCAAGACCAGTAATGATTCCGTAAGAGCTGCGAAAGAGCAGTTCAATTGCAGCGAAGAAAAAAATTATTAGAAACTGTAAAACCGCTACTCCAGCTTTAGTTAAGCCTGGACCTTTAATTGGCTTACTTACCTGCAGATTACTCATTTATATTCTCAATCTCTTCTACCTCAATGAAATCATCATCACCTTGAATAGATTTTAACTCACGAACTGAACCAGGCGGTTCTGGATACTCAATTGCTAATTTATCTTTATCTCCGCTAACACCTAAGTTATGAATTCGTCGTGCTGGGCTGAGTACAGTTTTTTCAGCGGTTGGAATCAAATCTTCATAAGCTTTAGAGGTAGATGAGATCGCCTTACCGACCGCAACTATTTTGCTGTGCAACAAGGTGATATTTTTTAAGAAGGTACCAGCTACCTTTTGAATCTCATCTGCATTTTCAGCTAATTTATTTCTAGAGAAAATATTTCCGATTGTGCGAAGCAAGGCCATCATTGAGGTCGGCGTAGCAACAGTTACATTTAACTTGAAGGCTTTTTCTAGAAAGTTTGGATCCATACGAAGCGCCTCTGATAAAAGAGTTTCAAAGGGAACAAATAAAATAACAAAATCAGGTGAACCTTGTGATTTATGGTAACCCCGCTTTGCCAGCGCCTCTACATGTTTTAACAAATCTTTAGTGTGAAGTTGTAGGAATTCATCTCGCTCATTTTGTACCTCTGTACCAAATGCTTCGAGGAAGCGATCAAATGGAAATTTAGAATCAATAAATATGGTGGAGCCACCTGGCATCTTTACCGTGATATCTGGAATTCCGGATGAGTCTGCATCGGTGGTTGATTTTTGTCTGGAGTACTCATGGCCATCGCGAAGTCCAGCGCCTTGCAGCAATAACTCAAGTTGAGCCTCACCAAATTTGCCACGTGTTTGGCTGCTTGATAATGCTCCTGCAATTTTTTTAGTCTCATCAAAGATTGATTCAGAGGCCCGACGCATCTCATTGATTGTGGTCTCTAGCTTTGCCTCTGCTTCGGTACGAATTCGATTTGCTTCATTTGATTGTTGAGATAATTTTTGAACTGTTTCCTTCATCGCACTTAACTCGGCGGTTAACTTGATTGAGTTTTCAGTTTTGCCACGCTCTGCTTCAAGTTGGCTTTTGTAATCAGCAAGGAGCGCTGAATCTGCGCCACCATTATTTTTATTTTTTGAAATTAAATTTCCGATAATAAAACCAAGGGCTAAGCCAATTAGTAAGGCGATAACAGTAATTAATGAGCCGGACATGCGCCTATCTTGGCAGTACCAACTGACAAAACCGCTTAAATTCTTAATCTAAGCTGAAATGATCTAGGCTCTACCCCTTGTGAGCCTTTCAATCGGAATAGTCGGACTGCCAAATGTGGGTAAATCTACCCTTTTTAACGCATTAACTAAAAACAATGTGCTGGCCGCTAATTACCCATTCGCCACAATTGAACCCAATGTCGGCGTTGTTGGCGTTCCAGACTCCCGCCTTGCAGAGCTAGCAAAAATCTTTACCTCTGAAAAAATTCTGCCAGCAGTTGTCTCATTTGTAGATATCGCTGGAATTGTAAAAGGTGCATCTGAAGGTGCTGGACTTGGAAATAAGTTTTTATCAAACATCCGCGAGACTGATGCGATCTGCCAAGTAATTCGAGTTTTTAAAGATGGTGATGTGGTCCATGTGGATGGTGATGTCGATCCGAAGAAAGATATGGAGACAATTAACACTGAACTTTGTTTAGCTGATTTGCAAACCTTAGAAAAAGCAATTCCGCGATTAGAAAAAGAGGTTCGAACAGTTAAAGAGAAAGTGCCAGTGCTTGCAGCAGCAAAGGATGCACAAGAGATTTTAAATCAGGGTCAATTGCTTCGAGGCACCAAGGTTGATCTAGCAGCGATTGCTGAACTTCATCTATTAACTGCAAAGCCGTTTTTATATGTATTTAATGTTGATGCTGCAGAGCTTGGTGATAGCAATTTGCGAAGTGAGTTAGCCCAACTTGTTAAGCCGGCCGAGGCTATTTTTCTAGATGCAAAAACTGAGGCGGAATTAGCTGATTTAGATGAAGCAGATGCGCTGGAATTGTTGAAATCAATCGGATTAGATGAGCCAGGTCTTACTACATTAGCAAGAGTTGGATTTAATACATTAGGATTACAGACATATCTCACCGCTGGGCCAAAAGAGGCTAGAGCGTGGACGATTCATAAAGGTGATACCGCTCCAGCAGCAGCTGGTGTAATTCACACAGATTTTCAAAAAGGATTTATCAAAGCAGAAATTGTTGCATTTGATGATCTAGTTTCTGCCGGATCAATGGTGCAAGCCCGCGCCAATGGCAAGGTGCGAATGGAAGGC
>JBILCN010000034.1:0-11711 GCA_044353095.1 Candidatus Nanopelagicus sp. | reverse complement strand
GCAAGGTATGAGGATCAATTGTTAAGAGCCAATCATTCAACTGCAAAAAATTATCAATTAAAAACCCCTGATTTGCTAGGTAAGCGTGTTGAATAATTATTTGATCATTCTTCGTGCATGGAGTATTCGCCGCTGGATCACAGTTGCAGTAAGTGCAATTATTACGGGACTTGTGATTTCAATTCCCACGGCGGTTTTAGAGAATTCTGTATTTGGTCGAGAAATTGCAGTAACTAGCTGGTCGGTCCCAGTTATCGTAATTACATCAATTCTTTCTGGATTGCTTTTTGCAACATATGTTAAAAATGACTCTGATAATACTGAAGACACTTCGCTCAAAATTGGTACAGCTGGTGCCTTTTTCTCTTTCTTGGCAGTTGGTTGTCCGGTGTGTAACAAGATTGCATTGGTTGCACTTGGATACTCAGGAGCGATGAACTACTTTGCGCCAGTTCAACCATTCCTAGCCTTTGCAGGTGTAGCGATATTGACTTATGCCTTAATTATGCGACTTAATGGTGAAGTCAAATGTCAGGTGAAGCGTTAAAATTCTTTAATGAGTATTCGCGTCCTTAGCGCACCAAATAATCCAGCTCGATTGCGGGCAATTCGTTTAAAAGCTTTGGCAGATTCACCTGCATCCTTTGGCGCCAATTACCAGATTGAATCTGAGAAGCCATTGAATTACTGGGAAAATTCCTTAAGGATTTCAAATTGGTGTTTAGTTGTGTCCGATAATGAGGACATTGGATTGCTCGAGGTAAGTAGGGCAGAAGGTGACCGCAATGCAGATTGTTGGTTATCTAGTTGGTGGATTGATCAAAGCTATCGAGGTAAAGGCATTTCAAAGTTAATGCTGGATTGGCTAGATCTTCTTTGCAAAGACAAGGGCTGGAGCAAGCAGGGTCTGGGTGTATGGCCAGACAATACGGGTGCAATTTCTGCGTATTTAAAGTTAGGTTTTGTTAAGGCAGCAACAGAGTTACCAAGTCGATCTAGGCCAGGTCAGATGTATTTACCAATGTATCGAAATCTGCCACTTTAAATAAATAAAATCATAAGATAGCCACATGGCTAAGAAAGATGTGGATGCATATATCGCCGCCCAGGTGGAGCCACAACGAAAGTTGCTTAAAGATATGCGCAAAATAATTTTAGAGATTGAACCTGGATTGAAGCAGGTTATCTCATATGGAATTCCAGCATTTAAATTAGATAAAGAGGTAGTTTGCGGAATAGCTGCTCGAAAAAGCGGTTGCTCCTTCTATCCATTTAGCGGATCAGTATTGGAAGCACTCCGAGCAGATTTAAAGGATTTCCCACAAACAAAGAGCGCACTTCACTTTGATAAGCCTTTACCAAAAACTTTAGTGCGTAAATTAATGAATCAACGGCAGGTTCAGATAATGGTCAAGGTAAAACGAAAATAGAGCTTTATCATTAAGTCATGCCCAAAGCTCCTAAAGGTAAAGCCGCCAAAAAGGATGCACGCCTACCTTCAGTGGGTGAAGTTGATTTAGCAAAGTATGAAAAGTTTGATCAAGAGTGGAGGCAGATTGGTTTAGCAGGACCGGCTCGACGAGCATTGGTCGATGCAAAGTTATACAAAGTTTCTGATCTTAGAAAAATTTCATTAAAAGATCTAGAGCAATTGCATGGAATGGGAAAAAGTGCGATTGCACGAATTAAGGTAATCATGGATGCTAAGAAAATAAAATTTCAACCATGAGAAAAAAAGTAGCAAAGATGTTTGATCCATTTATCAGACGTAAGGCGTGGATTAGAAAAGTACTTGTAGCCAGCGCAGCGGCAGCCACCTCTTGGATCATTGGTGATCAATTGATTCCAAATGGTGGGTTGGTAGCAGCAATTGTTTGTGCCCTAAGTATTCGAATCTCAATCTATAAATCAGTCCGTGAAGGTTTTGGTCAATTAATCGGAACAGCTATTGGGGCAAGTATTGCTCTGCTTACAGTTCACTTATTTAGCTTTGGCTTTATCGCAGTTGGTACCACTGTTTTACTATGTTCAGTTGTGGCTAGAGCGCTTCGATTGGGCGAGGTAGCCTCGGTAAATGTTCCAGTCACAGCCTTAATTGTTTTGGGTCCTGGACTTAGTGAAAGTACCGCCATTCACAGACTCTCATCAACTTTAGTTGGTGCAATTATTGCGATTGCATTCTCATTCTTTTCCCATGCAAAAACTCCAGCTGGGCGAACAATTGACCAAATTTCACGCCTTGGTAAAAAATCCGCTGATCTTCTAATCGAGATGTCTGAAGGTTATGCCTCATCGTTTAATCAAAAACAAGCTAGCACTTGGTTGGTAAAAGCCAGATTGTTAGTTGAAGAGATTCCTGATTTAAGATCCCAAGCAATCGAAGCGCGCGAATATGCAAAATGGACACCTTTGGTTGAAGAAGAGCAAGCAGATTCTTTGTATGTAAATGGGGTTGCGATTGAACATATGGTTGTTCAAGTAAGAACTATTGCCAGAAGGATTTTTGACGCTAGCCAAGATAAGCAAAGGGTTACTACTGTCGATAGAGCAATAGCTCATGCTTTATCTGCAACCAGTGTTGCAATTACTGAAAAAATTGAGTTGATCAAGAGAACTGATAATGATCTTGAGGCTGATGGAATTGCTAAAGATTTGCAGGCGGTTGCTGATAATTTAACTGAGGAGTTAATTTTAAGAAACCAACAGATACCACGTGATCAATTTGTTCGCTGTATGTCACTTGTATCAGCAATCTCCATTATTGCCGCTTCACTAGATGAGACATCTCCTGCACTTTTGAATGTAAAGACCCCAGAGGATCCAAGTTCACGGCCGATTATGGGGTACGCACCAATCACAAAAACTACAAAGTTAAGTAGGAGAGTTTGGATATCCTTGCGTAAGTTTCTTAGGCGCTAAAACAACTGTATCCTTGCGTTATGAGTATTGAGGAAATGGCAAAAGAATATGAATCTGCAACTCAAAAATTCCTCGATGCAGTGGACTCCTTTCCAGTTGCCAAGTTAGATCAGCCAAAAAAAGATGGTTGGAATGCTCGACAAATTATTCATCATCTAGCCGATAGCGAATCTCAAAGTTACGCGAGGTTACGCAGATTAATTGCAGAGCCAGGCAGTGTTATTCAAGGTTACGACGAGAATAAATGGGCGGCCTCACAAGTTTTAGGTTACAAAGATCTTCCGATTGAAATTTCACTAGCTTTGTTTAAAGCCTCAAGAGAGGCATCTTTAATAATTGTTAAGCGGCTTACTCCCGAGCTATTAAACAACTCTGGCATACACAGCCAGTCAGGGGAGTACTCAATAAATAAATGGATGACAAGCTATACCAATCACCCACAAGATCATGCAAGGCAATTACTAGCCGATTAATTCGGCGTTGCTGTACTTTCTTTGAGGGTGAGTGCAAATCTCATTATTCATTTTTTTAGCACAGTTTTCACAAAGCAGATTTAAAGAGTTGCAAGGCGCTTTTGGGCAATCATAAAAACGATACGCGGGTGCCTCACATTTTTCACAATTTGCAATTTTTTTGTACTTGTCACTGAACTCAATAGACATACGATTATCAAAAGTATAAAGAGAACCTTCCCAATGACTGCTATCACGATATTTTTGGCCGTAAGTAAAAATGCCACCATCAATTTGATAAACCTCTTTAAAACCTCGGTTTTTCATTACTGCTGACAGTACTTCACACCGAATTCCACCAGTGCAATAGGTGATAACTGGCTTCTCTTTTAAGTGATCGTACTTTCCACTTTCTATTTCTTTAACAAAGTCACGAGAGGTTTCGACATTAGGAACAACGGCATTCTTAAACTTTCCAACCTTTGCTTCATAGGCATTTCGTCCATCAAAAAAAACAACATCTTCACCGCGCTCTGAAACTAATTTATCTACTTCAAATGGTTTCAAATGAACGCCGCCATCTACTACGCCATTTTCATCAACTTTAATCTCATCTGGGTACCCAAACGCAACTAACTCTGGGCGAACCTTCACACTTAACTTTGGAAAATCCTGACCGGTTCCATCAGACCATTTAAATTTAATTTTATTGAATCCGCTATAACTTTTGCTTTGTTTAATGTACTTTTTTAGATCCGTCATATCTCCACCTAAAGTACCGTTGATACCGTGAGGTGAAACGATTATGCGACCAGTTAAATTCAATGATTGACATAGATTTTTCTGCCAAACTTTTATTGCTTCAGGATCTTTTAATGGCACAAAGCTGTAGTAAAGAATTACCTTTGGCAGATCCATGGTGCCAATTTTAGAGCCCTTACCAAGATGATTAACCCGCCAGATTTACGCTCAAACCAAAGGACGTGGCGGGTAGATCACCCGATAGATCACCTAAAAAAGGGTGAGAAGAACTTGGCTAATCCCACCCGACCCATCACCCTTTACGCATGAGCAAAAAGGCAAAGGGTGATGCCCCATCTGGAGTTAAAAGCGTTTCATTGAGCGCACTGGATGAAGTTATCGCCAATGGCGATACCTCTGTAATTTTTGAACTCTTAATATCTAATGCTCGTCAATTAGCCCTTACCGGCAAAGGTCAGCAATTGATCAAAATGGCACCTTACATGGGTGATGAATCACCAAGTGGTTTAGCAATTAGAAGAGGCTTTGTGATGCTGGGACATGTAATTGATTTAGATTTTGAAATGGCAGAAGCATTAGCCCATAATTTATATGAAGAAGAAAAAAATAATCCTATCTATGATTTCCTAGAGAAGATTACTAATTATGTTTTTGCAAATGCCAGATTTGCTCGAGGCGATCTTGAAGGTGCGAAATCCGCAATCAAAGCAGCTTTAGATGCACCAGTTATTTCCTCTGATCTAGGCGACACCGACAAGATTCAATTAATAAGAATGCGCTGTGCAATCTTAATGACCCAATTTGCTGAATCTGAAATTGAAGAGCAACTTAGTCTTGCCCAAAAGATTGCAGACAATAGCAATGAAAATATCTATGGGATACATTTGATGGCGATTAAAGCCATGGTGTTCAGCCAAAAAGGGGAGTACTTAAAAGCACTCGAGCTGGCTAAATCGGCATTGCATAGTTCTGAAGCTTATGGATATACAGGGGTTAACAGCCCAATTGATGCCAAGCAGGTTATAGCCCAATGCTACTTTGCATTCTCAAAACTTGAACAAGCAAATGAGATGCTAGAAGAAATAAAAGCTGATGCGTTAAAGTTTGGGTTAAATTCTTGGTATGTCATGGCTGAAGGATCGATGATTCGAAACCTTGCTGCCCTTTCAAGAACACAAGAGGCGCTTGAAAGATCTAACTCACTTCGTGATTATGTTAAAAAATTTTCAGAACCTTATGATCTAGGTTGGCTGGCAGATATTTCTGAAATGTTTGTAAGGTATAGATTAAAAGATTTGAATCGGGTTCAAGAACTTGCAAAACGAACCCCAGATCTATACTTTGTAAAACAGATTGTTTCAGCCATGACATATGTGAACGGTAGGTTAGAGCCAATCGAGAAAGTCTTAAAACTTTCAGAGCGCACACCTAAAGAGAAGATTTACAAATACTTATATTTAAGTGAGTATCCCGCTACTTCAACTGATAATCCCAAAAAATATATGCGAGAGGCACTTCGTATTGGTCAAGAGACTGGTTCGCGAGAGATATTTGTAAAGCAAATCGATACTCACCTGAATTTAATCTTAAGTTTGGCATCGGAGGAGCCTTCGATGTACCTAGAAGAGCTGAGTCGGGACTGTTTGAATCGGCATGAGTTGGAGACTTCAATGAGAGATTTGAAAAATGAGTCGCTGACATCACGAGAACAACAGGTTTTAAAACATCTTGCCACTGGCAAAGCTATAAACATAATTGGTAAAGAGTTGCACATATCCCAGAACACTATGAAAACCCATTTACGCAATATCTATCGGAAGTTACAGGTAGATGGCCGTAAATCAGCGGTTGAAAAGGCTAAAGCAAACTTTATTATTTAGATTTAAAGTTTAAAAGTTTTGGCGGTCTATATATTAAATTTTGGCCGCACGGGTAGGCCAGCATTTATATATGAAGCATCAATCAAACTCATTTGCTTAAGTGCATCTGCGGCATCGGTTTGAATTGATTTTCCTAAATCAATAGCATCAGCGAAGGCCATTAATTGATGGGTATAAGTCGAAAGAGTGCCAAGATGTTCAGTGCGTTCAGAGTTACCAGTTTTAATAATTACTCGATCATCCCAACCTGAAACAACAAAGTTTGGCAGGTGAATGCTGCCCTTTGTTCCGGTAATGGTTAGGGGAGCATTAAATTCAGGAGATTCAAAATCACCTTTGGCATAACCTTTAACGCCATTTGGATACTGCAGCTCGACAATTAACTTAGTGTCAATATCATTTTTAGCGGCGTTTACTTCAGTGCTTAGGACCGTTGGTTCGCCACCAGTGATTGCATTGCAAATCATTCGTTGTGAATGAAGAGCGTAGCAACCAACATCCATTAAAGTGCCACCAGCTAGCTCAAATTGCAACCTTAGATCTGATGGATCTGGCATTGGAATAATCAGAGCAGATTCAACCTTTGTGACATCACCGATCTCACCTGATTTTAGGATTGCAAGGGCTCGTTGAAAAACTGGGTGGTAGTAATAATGAAAGCCCTCCATAAATACTTTGCCTGTTTTTGCCACAGCTTGCACAACTTCATTGGCTTCTGCTGCATTTGATGCCGATGGTTTTTCACTTAATACATGCTTTCCTGCAGCTAATGCGCGAATGTTCCAGGGTGCGTGTGCACCATTATGAAGCGCGTTATAAATTACATTAATTTCAGGATCATCAATTAAATCTTGGTAGTTGCCATAAACACCCTCTACCTGATGCTGTTTAGCGAACTCCTCTGCCTTTTTGATATCTCGAGATGCAACTGCGACTAGGCGATGGCCGGTTGCGTGTGCTGGGGAGATGATTGCACTCGGTGCAATGCGAGCAGCACCCAGAATTCCGATTTTAAGTGGGGTACGGGCTGAGTTTATGGATGAGTTCATAACAAGAACCTTATAGATTGAGTCCATGATTGCCATACTCGACATCATCGCAACCTTCGCATTTGCTTTAGTTGGCGCTCGAATTGCAGCCGACCGACGAATGGATTACGGCGGAATTTTGTTAATTGCAATCGTGGCATCAATTACCGGAGGCACGCTGCGAAACTTGTTTTTGGGAGAGCGACCAATTTGGTTAGCCGAACCCTGGTACTTCTTGGCGATATTACTTGCCGTCTTTATAACTATTGGCCTTCGAATTACCAGACCTGTTGGCAAGGTTGTGCTTGGCCTGGACACCTTGGGCTTAGCGGTAGCAACTGTTTCGGGTGTTCAGTACGCACTTGATAACTCAGCGCCAAGTTACGCTGCCTTAATTCTTGGCGTCTTATCTGCAGTTGCTGGTGGTTTATTACGGGATGTTCTTTGCCAAGTAGAACCAGTGTTATTACACCGAGAAACTATTGGAACAGCTTGCGCTGTTGGTGCGTTGATTTATGTATTAATAGAGCCAAGTGCGTTGCCAAATGAAATTGTGGCACTTATATCAGGTGCTGTAATTATTTTAGTGCGAACTGTTTCAATCGCTCGTGGCTGGAATCTGCCAAAAGTTAAGTAATCTACTTACCGTAATACCGCCCCATAAACTCAGCTTTATATTCAAAGAAATTTCCATCACCAATGCTCTTACGCATTTGATCAACTAATCCAACAATAAAATGTTGATTGTGAATAGTTGCAAGCGTTGATGCCAGCATCTCTTTGCTACGAAATAAGTGACACAAATAAGCGCGGGTGTAATTTTGGCAGGTGTAACAGGTGCAATCATCTTCAATTGGTTTGAACTCACGTTTGTGAGGGGCATTTGAAATATTTAAGCGGCCATCTTTTGTAAACACTGAACCAGTTCTTGCCTGCCGTGATGGGGCAACGCAATCAAAGGTATCTGCGCCATTTTCAACACCAACAAATAGATCATCGGGCTCACCAATGCCAAGGAAGTGGCGTGGTTTATTTCCTGGTAACTCCTCATTTACCCACCGCAGAATTTGGCCAAGGGTTTGTTTATCTAAGGCACCACCAATTCCAAAGCCATCAAAGGTAATTCCATCCTCATTCATGGCGCCAAGATCTTGCGCAGCTTTGCGACGCAGATCTTCATATTGAGCACCTTGTAATACGCCAAACAATGCTTGGTATGGCTTGTTGGCTCGCTCTTGGGTTAATCGATCATGTTCAGTTAAACATCGCTTAGCCCACAACCTAGTTCGCTCTAACGCTTTCTCTTGATACTTGCGGGTGTTGTGCAAGGTGGTGCACTCATCAAAGGCAAAGATAATGTCAGCGCCAAGTTGATGCTGAACTTGCATGGAAACCTCGGGTGTAAATCGGTGCAGCGAGCCATCTAGATGGGATTTGAAGGTAACGCCATCATCATCAACATGAGCTAATCGCTCTTTTTTATCGGCAATCACATCATCTGCTTGAAATGTCTTTTCATCCATTGCGATTACTTTTTTAAAGCCGACTCCAAGGGATAGAACTTGGAAGCCACCACTATCGGTGAAGGTTGGCCCATCCCAATTCATAAATTTGCCAATACCGCCCGCCTCATCTATTAGGTCAGAGCCAGGTTGTAAATAAAGATGATAGGCATTTGCTAGAACCGCTTGTGCGCCAAAATCCTTGATTGACTCTGGCAAGACAGATTTTAAGGTGGCCTTTGTTCCAACTGGGATGAAGGCAGGAGTTTTAATTACTCCGTGCGGAGTTGTGATCTCACCGGTCCGGCCCAAAGCACCCGTTAGACCTTTATCAACCTTAAATGAGAAGCTCATCTTGAGTTCGGTCGCTTTATTGATCTTTGAGAACTCATTGGTTGTATGCCATTTTCCAGAAAGTTAATTACCAAATTCGAACACGTTGATCAGCTGGCATGAAGTGGCCATCGCCCTCTTTTACATCAAAGGCTTGGTAGAACTCAGTTAAGTTAGCGATCACTTGATTACAGCGAAATTCACCTGGTGAGTGAGGGTCGGTTGCGATCCGGCGGCGAACCTCCTCTGGTCGGTACTTACCCCGCCAAGATTGTGCCCAGCCCATGAAAAATCTTTGCCCTCCGCTGTAGCCATCAATTATTGGCGCCGCTTTTCCATTTAAGGAGATTTCATAAGCTTTGTAAGCAATTGTTAAACCGCCAAGATCACCAATGTTCTCACCAATAGTCAGAGCGCCATTCACCTTTATTTCAGGGGCTTCAGATGGGCTGAGTTGGTCATACTGTTTAATCAACTTGCCAGTTCGTTTTTCAAACTCGGTGCGATCTGAATCAGTCCACCAATTTTGTAGATTGCCATCACCATCATATTTAGAGCCCTGATCATCAAAGCCATGGCCGATTTCATGTCCAATAACTGCGCCAATGCCACCGTAATTTGCTGCGTCATCATCGGCATTAACATCAAAAAATGGCGGCTGCAAAATGGCGGCTGGAAAGACAATCTCATTCATACCTGGGTTGTAGTAGGCATTAACTGTTTGCGGGGTCATAAACCACTCGCTGCGATCTACCGGTTTACCGATTTTGGCTAGCTCGTAATCCTGACCAAACTTTGCGATCCGGCCAATATTGCCAACTAGATCATCGGCGGTGATTGTTAATTTGCTGTAATCACGCCACTTATCTGGGTAACCAATCTTTGGTGTGAACTTATCTAGCTTTATGAAGGCTTTCTCTTTTGTCTCTTGCGACATCCAATCTAGTGCTGCAATATCGACTCGGTAGGCTTGAATTAAATTCTTAACTAAATCCACCATCCGCTTTTTAGCTTTTTCAGGGAAATACTTCTCTACATAAATCTGACCAACAGCTTCACCAAGTGCGCCTTCAACTAAGCCAACACCGCGCTTCCAGCGATCCTTTAACTGCGGAATCCCGGACAGGGTGGTTCCATAAAAGTTAAAGTTTTCCTGAACCAGCTCTTTGTTTAAGTGAGGCGCAGTTGCCGAAAGAATGTGCCAAGTTAGCCATGCCTGCCACTTTGCTAATTCAAAGTTTCCAAGCAGCTTTGATAATCCTTCAAAGTATGAGGGTTGGCGAATGATCACATTTTCTAGAACTTGCTTTGGGGTAGCACTGGCTGAGATCCATGTAGCCCAATCAAAGTTAGTTGTGATGGCAGCAAGCTCTGCAAATGTTTTTTTATTGTAGGTAAGGGTGGCATCGCGATCTTTTACCTGATCCCAATGGCTGGCAGCGATCTGGGTCTCTAGCTCTAAAACCAATTGTGCTGATGCTTGACCATTAGGCAGACCAGCTAATTCATACATCTTGGCGATATGGGCAGTAAATGCGGTGCGAATCTCGGCGTATGTGTCTTCACGGTAATACGCCTCATCTGGCAGTGAGAGACCAGATTGACCAAGGTAAATAATATTTGTGGTGCTGTCCTTATGATCGGTGCTGACAAATGCATAGAAGAGGCCACCGAAGCCACGAGCTTCAAGTTCGCCCAATAGTTGATGAAACTCTTTAGCATCCTTGAATGATTGCGCCTTAGCAAGATCTGCTGTGATTGGCTTAATGCCAAGAGCTTGTGCGCCTGCCTCATCCATAAATGAGCTGTAGAGATCTCCAATTTTTTGGGCAATGGTGCCGGGGGCAGATTTACTATCGGCTTGTTCTTCAATTATCTGACGCACCTGTTGCTCGGCCTGCTGATGCAGCCAGTAAAAAGCACCATCACTTGCACGGTCGGCTGGAATCTCTGATTCATCCAACCACTTACCATTCATAAATCTGAATAGATCATCCTGCGGACGGATTGTGGATTTAATATGTGAAAGGTCTAAGCCGCTCTTTAATGTGCCACTGTCTAAAGTCATGGGACCAGCCTATCTTTATAAATAAAAAATCTCGCTAGGTCCTAAGTAGTTGAAAATTCAAGTAAAGTGGTCTTATGGCTAAGCAACCGAATTGGTTAAATCCTCGAGAGATGAAAGCTTGGCGTTCCTACATAATCGCATCTCGTCGATTATTAGATGCCCTTGATTTTGATTTAGATCAACATGATCTTTCAATGGCAGATTATGAAGTTTTAGCATTGCTATCAGATGCACCAGAACGCAAGCTGCGAATGAGTGAATTAGCCCAACTTGCCATGCTCTCAAAATCTAGGCTCTCTCATCGAATAAAGGTGATGGAAGGGGTGGGCTGGATAAAGCGAGAAGCGTGCCCAAATGATAAGCGGGGCTACTTTGCCGTGATGACAGATAAGGGATTTAAAGCAATTGCGAAGGCTGCGCCGGATCATGTTGAGTCAGTGCGCTCGCGTTTACTTGATCATCTAACAGTTAAGGATCAAGAGGATGTAACTAGAATCTTTGATCGGGTAACAAATAAATTGCGCGGGCAATATATCGCCGAGGAGAAATAAAGAATTAAATCGAAATAAAAAAACCCGCTACTTTCGTAGCGGGTTTTTTTAAGTAAATATACTTACTTATGCAGCAGCTTTTTTACGACGACGACGCTTTGGCGCAGCCTTCTTAGCAGCTTTCTTACGACGACGCTTTGGAGCAGCTTTCTTAGCAGCCTTCTTACGACGACGCTTTGGAGCAGCTTTCTTAGCAGCCTTCTTACGACGACGCTT
>JBILCN010000033.1:0-11770 GCA_044353095.1 Candidatus Nanopelagicus sp. | reverse complement strand
CGGCAGTTTTACTTGCGCTTATATTTTGCCATGTTTTTGTGGTTAACGAGATCATCACGGCTTCCTCGGCCCGCTTCCCTTGAAGTAACGACTAAAGTCGAGACCGATCACCCCCAAGATTAAAGCGAATTACTATTTCGATATGTAGTTGTATTAGTAGTGAACCACATATTTTAGAGGGTTATTCCAAAAACTGATAATCCTAAATAAAACTACTAGTCGTAATCCTGATCTTTACTTCTTTTGCCACCCTTGCCCGAGTTTCTTCTAGAAACCTCGCGGGCAACCTCACGCTCAGCCTGTTTCTCCATCAGCGTATTTCGTTTGTCATGGGCTTTCTTGCCCTTAGCAATTGCAATCTCAATCTTGGCTTTGCCATCTTTAAAGTAAAGCGAGAGTGGAATAAGAGTCAATCCACCAGCTTTGATAACTCCATTAATTTGAGCGATCTCTCTTTTATGCAGTAAAAGTTTTCGCTCACGCCTTGGCATGTGGTTAGTCCAACTACCTTGGTTGTATTCAGGAATATGAACACCGCTCACCCAAATTTCACCATCGCGAGCCATTGCATAACCATCAGTTAATGAGGCGCGGCCAGCCCGTAATGATTTAACCTCTGTGCCAGTTAATACCAAACCACACTCGTATACCTCTTCAATAAAGTATTCATGGCGGGCGGTCTTATTTTGGGCAATTACCTTTTTGCCTAACTCTTTAACCATAGGCAGCTTCGACCTAAATCGGTCTAATTAGACCTTTAAGTACTTACGCAATGTAACAACTGATGCAACGCTGCTTACGACTATGCCAGTTGCTAGTAAGAGCAATGATGCATTTAGGACATCGGTCCATGTGAAGAATTGGGTAAAGGTGAGCAATGGTGCAACTCTTTCATCAACGACCCATTTAAAACCAACTAAAAATCCAGTTGCTACAAACCAACCTGATATCGCGGCAAAAATACCTTCAAGTAAAAATGGTAACTGAATTGAAAATGATGATGCGCCAACTAATTTCATTACGCCAGTTTCACGGCGTCGATTGAAGGCGGCAATTCTTAAGGTGTTGCTAATCAAAAGGGCTGCGGTTAAAACGGATGCTAAACCAATTGCTAGCGCACCATTTCTTAATACGCCTAATAGTTTAAAGAATTTATCTAAGATCGCTCGCTGATCTTGCACAATATCAACACCTGGTCGACCACTAAATGCACTGTCAATAACTGCAAACTTTGTTGGATCCTTTAACTTAACTCGGAAGGATTCTGGCAATTGATCTGGAGTTACATTTTGGGCAATTGCAGATCCTTTAAATCGTTCCTGAAAACGATTGAATGCTTGGGCCTGGGTCTCATAAAAAACTTCATCGACCACAGGAAGATTTTGTAGATCACGTTGAATGGCAATTTTTTGTTCAGGTGTAATTACGCCATTAGAACAAGATGGTGAATCTGAAAGTGAACCACAAAGAAAGATTGAAACTTCGATTTTGTCATACCAATAATCCTTCATAACCTTAACTTGCGAGTTTGCTAGTAAGCCAATTCCAAGAAGTGTTAGCGAGATAGCTACGGTAATCATTACCGCAAAGGTCATCGTTAGATTTCGACGCAGGCCAATGCCAACCTCTTTAGCTACAAACCCTGCTCTCATGTTTCTACCCTATCCGTTTCGTCTTTAAATTCCTGTTAATTAACCTGTATAGCCGTAAACACCACGGGCTTGATCACGGATTACATGACCGCCATCTAACTCAATAACTCGCTTTCGCATTTGATCCACAATTCCTGAATCGTGGGTTGCCATTACGACTGTGGTGCCTTCGCGATTAATACGGTCAAGCAACTTCATAATTCCAACAGATGTTGCTGGGTCTAAATTTCCAGTTGGTTCATCAGCAATCAAAATGGCTGGTCTAGATACATAAGCCCGAGCGATTGCAACACGTTGTTGCTCACCACCTGATAACTCACCAGGCTTGCGTTCAGATTTCTCTTCAAGTCCAACTAGCTCTAAAACTTCTGGTACTTCACGGCTAATTTGTTTAGTTGAGTAACCAAGTACATGCAAAGTAAAGGCAACATTTTCAGCAATAGTTTTATTTGGTAACAATCGGAAGTCTTGAAAGACAGTGCCAACTTGGCGGCGTAAATCAGGAACTTTGTGATCTTTTAGCGTATTTAAATCTTTACCAGCCACATGGATAGTTCCAGTAGATGGTCGCTCTTCCCGCAGAACCAATCTTAAAAATGTTGATTTACCAGAGCCTGATTGACCAACTAGGAATGCGAATTCACCTTTGGTAATTTCAATATTGACGCTATCCAGCGCAGCCCGCTCTTGCTTGGGATACATCTTGGATACATTTTCAAAACGAATCACTTAACTAAGCCTTTCGGTAGTTAGCCTAATTTCCACAGTTAGCCTAAATTCGGTAAGCCCCCAGTTTAGATAAGTAATGGGTATATTTCCTGATTTACACGCAATTTAAATAATTTAACGAGATTTATTTGCGAATTTTGTGCGTGATTTACCTGAGAATTTAATTATGTGAAATTAATCGCGGCTTTTTCGCCACTTGATTCCAGCTTCAATGAATCCATCTAAATCCCCATCCAGAACTGCTGATGGATTTCCAACTTCAAAATCAGTTCTTAGATCTTTCACCATTTGATATGGCGCTAAGACATATGAACGCATTTGATTTCCCCAAGAGCCAGAGTTGTCACCCTTTAATGCATCCATTTTTGCTCGCTCTTCTTGGCGACGTCGTTCTAATAACTTTGATTGCAAAACAGCCACTGCAGTTGCTTTATTTTGAATTTGTGACCGCTCATTTTGGCAAGAAACAACAATGCCAGAAGCCAAGTGTGTAATTCGAACTGCAGAATCTGTTGTGTTAACTCCTTGACCGCCAGGACCTGATGAGCGATAAACATCAACTCTTAAATCTTTTTCATCAATCTCAATGTGATCACTCTGTTCAACAACTGGAACTACTTCAACGCCTGCAAATGAAGTGTGGCGGCGAGATTGTGAATCAAATGGTGAAATTCGAACTAATCGATGAGTTCCCTGTTCCACAGATAGGCGACCGTATGCATATGGGGCAGAGATTCGAAAGGTAGTTGATTTAATTCCTGCTTCTTCAGCATATGAAGTTTCTAGTACATCAGTCTTATATGAGTGGCGCTCACAAAATCTTAAATACATACGCATCAACATCTCTGCCCAATCAGCAGCTTCAACACCACCTGCTTCAGAGCGAATAGTCATTAACGCATCTCGATCATCATATTCACCGCTAAGTAATGTTTGAACCTCTAAATCATTAATTGTTTTGGTTAAGTTATCCAACTCTGAATCAATATCTTTATACGCTGCAGCTTTGTCTGATTCGGCATCTGCTAGTTCAATCATTACTGGCAGATCATCTAATCGCGTGCGGATACCTTGAATTTTATTTATGGTTGATTGTGCTCTTGATAATTTGGATGTTACTACTTGAGCTTTCTCTGGATCATCCCAAAGATTTGGCACGCTAGCTTGGGCCTCTAAATCTTTCGCCAATTCAATTAAGTTAGGCAGATTTAATACCTGTTCAATTGATTGCAAAGTTACATTTATCTTTGCAATTTCATCTGCATATTCACGTGTGGCCATAACTTAAGGATACTGTTTGCACATGAACTTTAAGAAATTAGCAAATGTCGAGAGTAATCGTAAGCGGGCAATTTATCTCCTGAAATTTGAATCCTTATTAATTTTGGGAATTGTTGTTTATCTTGTGATCGCTCCGCTCTTTTCAACCGTCTCATTACCGAACGCCCTTGGCGCCGAAATTATTTATGGTTTGCTGGGATCAATCGGTTTGTGGGTATCGGCTGTTGGATTTGCGCAAAAGCGCTCTTATGGACGGGCTCCTGCTGTGTTGGCTAATTTAATTGCACTTGGTGTTGCTTACTACATGATTACTGGAAAATTTTTACTGGTTGGAATTCCGCTGGCAATACTTGCGCTGATAACAATGGTTTCGGCTGCACTTGGTTATAAAGAGTAATTCAAAAGTAAATTAATTTTTAGGGATTGTTACCACTCAACTATCTGACGATCCTCCCAAAGAAAACCAGTTTTATCTACCGCTGGATCAAAATCTCTAGTTGCTAACCAAATTGCAGTTTCTGCTCCTTCTTCGGCTGAACGCGGTGCATCTGGTCCACCCATATCTGTTCGTGAGTGATTTGGACAGATTGCATCAACTAAGAATCCGCGAGCGCCATTTCCAGTTTCATAAGAGAGATTTTTTACTAGTGCATTAACACCAGCCTTGCTAATTCGATAAGGAGCTAATCCGCCATGTGTTCCAGGACCTGACATTCTGCCAAGGCATGCGCTGTAAACAATTACGCGAGAGTTGTTTCGCACCTCTGCCATTGCTGGTGCCAATTGGTTAATTGCGGTGAAGACAGCATCTAAATTAATTGAAAGAGTTCGGCGCCACTCTTCATCATTAGTTCTTAGCGTCTTTGACATTTTCTCACTCATGACGCCATGTGCTAAAACTAAAATATCTAGTGGACCAAAACCATTTGCAGTTGCTTCATTTGTAATATCAACTAAAACTTCTCGAAACTTTTTGCTATCGGCAACATCGACTGCGCGATACTTACAACCTAATTTCTGAGCAGATGCTTCAGCTCGGGCTGCATCCTGGCCAATTATGTAAACCGAAATTCCTTGCGCAATTAACCCTTGCGCTGTTGCATAGCCAAGGCCGCGGGATCCGCCGGTAACTATTGCCCATTTCATGAGATAACCCTGCCTGTTGAACTGTATTTGCGCCACTTGGGCAATGAATGCAAGCAAGAGGTGAGGTATTTTTCGTGGCTGTCCTCACTAACTTTCTTGAATTTTGGGGGTTAATACACACTTACTCAAGAGATAAGATAAGAACTGTAAATTTCCTTAATCCTGGGGTAAAAGCCAGTTTGATCGAGCGAGTTTGAAGGAGTCAATAAGTGATGTCAGCCGGCGGCAATACACCAGCTAATCACTTTGGTGGCACCTTTGGTCCGAATGAGTGGCTTGTTCAAGAGATGTATGAGCGCTACCAACAAGATCCAGCATCAGTTGATAAAGCTTGGTGGGATTTCTTTGCAGATTTCAAAGGTGGATCACCCGCTGCGCAAGTAAATTCAAATCAAAAAGGTGTTCCGCCAATTCCTAAATCACAACAGCTCACGCAACAGATAGCACCCGTTGTACCAGCAGTTCCGGTAGCACCCGTTGCACCTGTAACACCTACTGCACCTGTAGTTCCAGTTGCACTTCCAACTTCACAATTGGCACCAACTGCAAGTGATATTGCGTTATCGAGTGCAAAACCTGCTGATCCAATTGTTAAACCAATTCCAACTTTGGTCTCCCCAGGGGCTGCAACAGTTGAACCATTAAGAGGCGTATCTGCCCGCGTTGTGCAAAGCATGGAAGCTTCATTAACTGTTCCAACTGCAACCTCGGTGCGCGCAGTTCCAGCAAAGTTAATGATTGATAATCGAACCGTTATAAATAATCATTTAAAACGTGGCCGCGGTGGCAAGGTTTCATTTACTCATCTAATTGGTTACGCCATGATCAAAGCAGCACGAGCGATGCCAGAGATGAACGCATTTTTTACGCAATTAGATGGCAAGCCAGCGGTTGCTCATCCAGAACATATAAATCTAGGAATTGCCATTGACTTGGCGAAGGCTGATGGTTCACGTCAATTACTTGTTCCTTCAATTAAAGGTTGTGAAGAGTTAGATTTTGGTCAGTTCTGGGCGGCTTATGAAGAGATGGTTCGTAAGGCACGCACTGGTGCATTAACCGTTGAAGACTTTGCCGGAACCTCAATGTCACTAACTAATCCAGGAACAATTGGCACCGTTCACTCCATTCCTCGCTTGGTTCAAGGTCAGGGAATGATTCTTGGTGTTGGCGCAATGGATTACCCAGCAGAGTTTCATGGCGCAAATGAACAAACATTGGCTGATCTAGCAATCAGCAAAGTAGTCACAATAACTAGCACCTACGATCATCGAATTATCCAAGGCGCACAATCTGGTGATTTCCTACGCCGAATTCATGAAATTTTGCTTGGTGAAGAGCAGTTCTATGATGAGATTTTTGAAGCATTACGTATTCCATACGTCCCAATTCGCTGGGTTGTTGATAAGCAATTTGGCAAAGATGAAGAGATTAATAAGACTGCACGCGTTCAAAAATTAATTGATGCTTACCGATCAACTGGCCACTTAATGGCAGATGTCGATCCGCTTGCTTACAAACAGCGCTCGCATCCAGATTTAGATATCGTAAATCACGGCTTAACGCTGTGGGATCTAGATCGCGAATTTGCAACAGGTGGTTTTGGCGGAAAATCCTTTATGAAATTACGTCGAATTCTTGGCGTACTACGTGACTCATACTGCCGCACCGTTGGTATTGAGTACATGTATACCGATGTGCCAGCTGAGCGAAAGTGGATTCAAGATCATGTTGAAGTTGGTGCACCAACAACACCTCGCGAGGAACAACTTCGAATTCTGAAAAAACTAAATAGCGCCGAGGCATTTGAATCATTCTTACAAACAAAATTTGTTGGTCAAAAACGATTCTCACTTGAAGGTGGCGAATCTGTAATTCCAATGTTAGATGCCGCAATCTCAGCAGCAGCAGATGCTGGCTTAAATGAGGTAACTATTGGAATGCCGCACCGCGGTCGTTTAAATGTTTTAGCAAATATCGCTGGTAAATCTTATGGACAAATCTTCCAAGAGTTTGAAGGAAATTATCATGAGAATGAGGTTCATGGTTCTGGTGATGTTAAGTACCACTTAGGTACTAAGGGAGTTTTCACCGCTGAATCAGGTGCAACAACAAAGGTTTACTTGGCTGCAAACCCATCACACTTAGAAGCGGTAAATCCAGTACTAGAAGGTATTACTCGCGCTAAGCAGGATAAGTTGCGTGCTGCAGCTGGTGATTTCACTGTTGATGAACAAAGTTCATTCCCCGTCATGCCAATTCTGCTTCATGGTGATGCTGCATTTGCTGGCCAAGGTGTTGTATCTGAAACTCTCTCACTCTCATTACTTAAGGGTTACCGCACTGGCGGAACAATTCACATCGTAATTAATAACCAAGTTGGCTTTACAACCTCACCACATGCTGCTCGCTCTTCAACTTACTCAACTGATATTGCAAAAATGATTGGTGCGCCGGTATTTCATGTAAATGGTGATGACCCAGAGGCATGTGTTCGCATTGCTCGCCTTGCTTTTGAATACCGTCAAGAGTTTAAAAAAGATGTAGTGATTGACATGATTTGTTACCGTCGCCGTGGCCATAACGAGGGCGATGAGCCAAGCTTTACTCAGCCATTAATGTATAAATTAGTTGATGCCAAGCGATCAACTCGAAAGCTTTACACCGAAGCATTAATTGGTCGTGGTGATATTACAGTTGATGAAGCCGAAGCGGTTCTGCGAGATTACCAAGAACAATTAGATGCAGCATTTGCTTCCGTTCACAATACTCAGCCAGAGGAAGATCCGAATTGGAAGGCACCGGTTGTGCCAGCACCAGAAACTGTTAACACATCAGTTGATGAGCAAACATTACGCAAAATTGTTGCAACGCAAACTGCAATTCCAGCTGGCTTCACCGTTCATCCAAAATTACTTCCGCAATTAAGTAAGCGAGTAGAGATGCTTGATGATTCAACAGTTGATTGGGCAACTGGTGAGATGCTGGCATTTGGTTCACTGCTGTTAGAAGGACATCCAATTCGAATGAGTGGTCAGGATGTTCGACGTGGCACATTCAGTAATCGTCACGCAGTAGTTGTTGATAAAGAGACTGGTGCTGATCTATTCCCGCTGCGCGGATTAGTAACAGACCCAAATCAATTCCATATTTATGACTCATTCCTATCTGAGTATGCAGTAATGGGATTTGAGTACGGATACTCAGTTGAACGAGAGAACGCCTTAGTTATTTGGGAAGCGCAATTTGGAGATTTTGCTAATGGTGCACAAACAATCATTGATGAGTTCATTTCATCATCTCTTCAAAAATGGGGCGAGCGCTCCTCTGTAGCACTCCTGTTACCTCATGGATATGAAGGACAAGGACCAGATCACTCATCAGGTCGAATTGAACGTTTCTTAACTCTTGCCGCTGAACAAAACATGACAGTTGCACAACCATCAACACCGGCCTCCTACTTTCATCTACTTCGTTGGCACATGAAAAATCCTGCCCGCCGGCCGTTAATTATCTTTGAACCAAAATCTATGTTGCGTCTTAAAGCTGCAGCTAGTGGTCTAGCAGATTTCACAAATGGCACATTTAAACCATTGATTACCGATCCAAAAGTAAGTAATGCATCGAGATTAATCTTTACATCAGGCAAGGTTTACTACGATTTAATTGCAGAGCGAGAAAAATTAGGTGAAAGCTCAACTGCAATTGTGCGAATTGAGCAGCTGTATCCACTTCCAATTGATGAAATTATCGCCCAAGCTAAAAAACATCCATCAGCTACATTGCTTTGGGTACAAGATGAACCAGCAAATCAAGGACCCTGGCCATTTGTTTCAGCCACTGCGCAAGAGAGTTTCCCATCCCACGAACAATTAAATGGTCGAAATCTGCGCCGTGTTTCAAGGCGTGCAACTGCAAGTCCTGCTACTGGAAATCATCACCTGCATGAAGAGGAACAACATGCATTAATGATGGAAGCCTTTACGCGCTAACTCACCTTTTCGAAATCTAAGAACTAGCTGAGCATTTACTTCACCAGGTTCAATCCAACCCCATTTACGAGAATCGGTACTGGCTGGGTTATCTCCCTCAACCCAATACATATATCCACCCTTTTCACTTCTAACTCTTTTAACTCGCTTTAAAAGTTTTATACCAGGCCGCTCCGGGTCAGAAATTAAACAGACCTTATTTACCTTAAGTGGGTGTGAGTTACTACCTACTTTTTTCACAAGCAACCAATCACCAGGCAAATAGGTGGGTGACATCGAGGAGCCAGAAAGGGCTACTGTGCTAAATCCCAACATGACGGGTATCCTCGCACTACCAGTTGAAATTTAAAAATGGAGGAAAGATGATCAAGAAGTTCATTACTTCAAAGTTCGAGCCTAAGCAGATCGCATTTGCACATTGTGATCTTCCTTGTGGAGTTTACGACCCAGCACAAGCAAAGATTGAAGCACTGTCTGTAAAGGCATGTATGGAGAAGTACGCAGCTAGCAGTGACGCTGATTTTAAATCTCGCGCAGTTGCAATCAAAGAGGAAAGATCTGAGTTAGTTAAGCACCACCTTTGGGTGTTATGGACTGATTACTTTAAGCCAAATCATTTTGAAAGCTACCCACAACTACATGCTCTCTTTAACGAAGCAACTAAGTTAGCCGGAGCCGGTGGCAGCAAGGGCACAAATGATGTTGCAGTTGCTGATAAGTTAATAGCCAAGATTGATGAGATCGCTGAAGTATTTTGGGCAACAAAAAAATAAGTTAAAAGATTAAGACACAGAGCTTGGTGCTCGCTCCGCCACCATTGTTTCGGCGGCGGCGCGAGCCATAAAAGAAACACGTTCTACAAACTTTCTTGTTAATTGACCGCTAGCGATTAAACGTGCATGTTGATGCACTTCAACCTCAAAAACTAGTGAATTACTTTCAAAGCTTAAACAGCGAGCCGTAGCATGAATTTCAGATCCCACACCAACTGCACCAAAAAAATTTAAAGTAGAGCACTCGGTAATTGTTGTTTCACCAAAATCTAAAAATTCGATAATGCTTGCGCTGCATGCGCTCTCCATCAAACTCAAAATATTATTTGTCGAAGCAACCGGCAGATCATTAATGCCTTGCGCGACAGAGGTATCACCCGGCCGGATGGTCATAGTAGACATACCTACCGTGCCGATTACCTGCTCAGCTTTCATAATCACAAGATTAGTGATTAATTAATTATTCGAGTGGAAACTCTCTGCGAATTTTGCTGGTAATTTCAATTTGAGTTTGGCCATCCACTGTTATTTCTGTGTAAGTGCTCTCGGTGTATGTGATTTCAGTACGCATGGTCATCTCTTGATGAAGCTGCTGGGTCTGCTCGATCAATCGCTCGTGGAGTGAGGTTGGGGCTGGCTCATTGCAACAACGAGTCAGAAGGTCGCGCATTAGTAAAAGGGATTGACTCTCGCGCTCCATTTCAACTTTGCATGGCGGGCACTCACCAAAATGAATCTCAACAATATCTAATTGATGAGCATCGGAGATCTCATTATCAATAAATAAAACAATCAATGGTCGAATTTCAATACAAGGAACATCGTGATGGTTTCCGCAACTCATTTTTTATCACCATCCTTAACTGTAAAGCCACGCTCTTTTGCGTAAGCGGCTAAGGATTCTCTTAATAATTTACGACCTCGGTGCAGACGTGACATTACTGTTCCGGTCGGAACACCCATAATCTCGGCAATCTCTTTATATGAAAATCCCTCAACATCTGAGAGATAAACCGCCATCCGAAAATCCTCTGGCATAGCAGCGAGTGCCTCTTTAACATCGCGGTCGGCGATATTTTCTAATACTTCATCCTCTGCAGATTTACCAAGATCACTTGTGTGTGATGCTGCATCTGCAATCTGCCAATCCTCTAACTCGCTGCCACTTAAAAGTGGGCGGCGCTGATCTTTGCGGTAATTATTTATAAATGTTGTGGTCAGAATTCGATACAACCAAGCCTTTAGATTTGTTCCTGGTTCAAACTGATGAAAACTTGTAAATGCTTTCGCGTAAGTATCTTGCACAAGATCTTGCGCATCTTGCGGATTTTTTGTGTATCTAAGGGCTGCGCCATAAAGTGCTGATGCAAAAATTAAAGCATCCTTTTCAAATCTTGTGGTTCGCTCATTTTGTGTTTCTTTTTGGCGATCAATTACCGTCGGCAAGTTTGCATTCATGGCACTCTCATTACCGCCGCCATGATTGCTACTTTCACTTTTTGTCTCTCGCATTTGGGCAAAGGCTACTCCGATTGGAGATGAACCAATTTCAAACTTTTTATCAAAGTTGCTGTTTGGTTTCTGTGAACTCTCAGCAACCGCCTTGCCACCCGCCTGTAGCTGCCCTTTTGAATGCAAAATTTGCTGCATAAACTCTAAACAAATTGTGAGCAAGATCTATTCCCAAGCTTCTAATCCTGCAAATTATTCACTTAGAAGAGGGTTTGGGGATCTCCTATTTCAATGGGTGCGATCAACTCTGGTCCATTATTTCTGGTGGCGTTGACCTTGGTTGAAACTGGGTCAGCAACTAGCCCCTTTGCTTCATCTGAAAAATTAAGTAGCTCTTTTAATTCGGTGACATTATTTTGTTTGCTATCAAGCCAGATATCCCAACGATTAATTGGCAAGAAAGTTGGCATCCGATGATGAATTTTTTCTAGAAAATCTACTGCTGGCCTAGTAATTAATGCTGCGCTCTCTTTGGTAACTCCACTTTCATCCTGCCATGATGAGTAGATTCCGGCAAAGGCTAATGTTTTATCAGTTTTGCTATGGATATAAAAAGGTTGCTTGCTTGGAATATCACCCAGCTCTGTTGCCCATTCGTAGTAACCGGTAGCCGGTATTAAACAACGATAGTATTTAAAAGCATTTTTAAAGGTTGGTTTAACATCAACACTTTCGGTTCGAGCAT
>JBILCN010000013.1:0-33186 GCA_044353095.1 Candidatus Nanopelagicus sp. | reverse complement strand
TTAATTACTTAACTCCGCCTGCAGCTAGTGCAGCACGGAACTTAACTGGATCCATGTACTCTGAGTTGCGATCAATCTCTTTTCCATTGATCTTCACCGTTGGAGTGCTGTTTACATCAGCAGAGGCAGAGGCTTGCGCAACATTTCTTGTCCAATCAATGTATTCGCCCTCTTCAACACATTTTTCAAAGCTTGCAGAGTTTAATCCAATTGAGTTACCTAAACGCTTCATAAAATCACCGGCCCACATTCCAGAATCATGTGTGGCGGGCTGATTTTGAAATAAAGCCAAATTCATTTCTAAAAACTTACCCTCATCCGCTGCACATGCAGCAGCATTAGCAGCAATCACAGATTCAGAGCCCAGAAAGCTCATTGTATGAAATACAACCTTAGCCTTATTTTGAGCAGCAATTTCACTTATATATCCACCATTAATGATTTCAAAGTTTTTACAAATTACACATTGATAATCAAGGTAAATATCAACTGTTGGAGTTGCTGTTGGATTCAAAACAATTCCGTAACCATCTTCAGCCGATACTGATGCTGGCACCATCGCTGTAGTACTTGATCTATTGCTAATGAATGAGAAGATGACACCGATCAGAACAACGAAAACAACCATACCGATTACTAAATTACGAGTACCTTTATCTGAACTGCTGTTACTGGCTGGCATCTCTCTCCTTATAAGTTTTTGATCAACCTGAATGCTACTTATCTAATCCAAATCTACCCTTTGGAAAGCGATATAGGTAAATGGCAATGAGTGTTAAGCCAGTATTTCTAATAATTGATGACAGGTAATTTGTCTCACTTGGATCAATCACCCCACCAGCACTAAAGCAACCACAATCTATGCTTAGGCCCCGTGCCCATGCCTGGGAGATTGCTATGATAAACATGAGCATTGTCACTCCGCCAAGAATTGCACCAACCTTAACGGCTGCTCCAATAATTAAAAGTAGACCTAAGCCAACTTCAAACCAAGGCAATACATATCCAAAGAAGTTTGCGAAATCAGTAGGCAGCATCTCATATGCTCGTACTGACATTGCAGACATTTGTGGATCGCCAACCTTTAGCGCACCTGCCACAAATAAAACTCCACCAAGAGTTAAACGTCCAAGAAGTGTCAGCCAAGGCTGACTAGTAGCCAAAAAAGTTAACAACTTATTCTTCTTTAGCACCGCGGACTCCTTCAGATAGTGATTGAGCTAGCTCTTTTACTTTTCGTAAACCTTTGCGGCCGCCACCATATTTTTGAATAATTTTGATAAAGGCAGAGCCAACGATAACTCCATCTGCATAGCTTGCAACCTCACGTGCCTGCTCCTTGGTTGAAACACCAAGACCAACTGCGATAGGTAATTTTGTGGTTGTGCGGAGTTTTGCTACTAAACCACTGGCATTTCCTGAAACTGATTCTCGCGTACCGGTTACTCCCATCAAACTGGCAGCGTATACAAAGCCGGAACATTGAGCACTTACTAGTTGTAACCGAGCATCGGATGAGCTTGGTGCAACTACATAAACTCGATCGATTTCATTTTTTGATGATTCATCCCGCCAGGTAGCGGACTCTTCAATTGTTAAATCTGGAGTAATAACTCCACAACCGCCAGCATCCGTAATGGCAGCAGCAAATTTTGCAACACCATATTTTTCAATCGGACTCCAGTAACTCATAACAAGCGATGGCGCGCCTAGTCGAACGCTGTGGGCAAGTAACTCAAAAACCTCTGCCGCGCCAGTTCCATTTGTCAGTGACTGCTCTGATGCCGCTTGAATTACTGGACCATCCATTACTGGATCAGAGTATGGATAACCAATCTCTACTGCATCTACGCCACCAGCGATCATCGATTTAATAATTTTCTTAGCACTTCGTTGAGTCGGAAAACCCGCAGGTAGGTATCCAATAAGTGCTGCCCGATTCTCTGATTTACATTGCGCAAATAATTGTGGCAACGCCTGATTCATTAGAGAGGTAATCCGAAGTACTCGGCTGCAGTCTGCACATCCTTATCGCCACGACCAGATAAGTTAATTAACAAGGTTGCATCTGGTCCCAACTCATTACCAATTACAAGAGCTCCTGCTAATGCATGTGCAGTTTCAATCGCCGGAATAATTCCCTCTGTTTTACAGAGTAATGAGAATGCATACATAGCCTGGTCATCATTAATTGCGCGGTATTCAGCTCTGCCAATGTCATTTAAGAAAGCATGCTCAGGTCCAACACCTGGATAATCCAAGCCGGCTGAAATTGAATGCGACTCAACTGTTTGACCATTTTCATCTTGAAGAACATATGAGCGAGTTCCATGCAAGACTCCTGGTTTACCGCCAGAGATAGTGGCTGCATGTTTGCCAGTTTCAATTCCGCTGCCACCGGCTTCAAAGCCAATCAAGCGAACTGATTTATCATCAATGAATGGGTGGAAAATTCCAATTGCATTAGATCCACCGCCAACGCACGCTAACACTGCGTCAGGCAACTTTCCGGTTAGCTCTAAAACTTGTGCACGCGCTTCAACACCAATAATTCTTTGAAAATCTCGGACAATTGTTGGAAATGGATGTGGACCAGCAACAGTTCCTAGCAAGTAATGAGTATCTTGCACATTTGTTACCCAATCCCGCATCGCCTCATTAATCGCATCTTTAAGCGTTTTTGATCCTTGTGTAACAGCAACAACCTTTGCGCCGAGTAATTTCATTCGTGCAACATTGAGCGCCTGTCGCTTTGTATCTGCCTCACCCATGTAGACAACACATTCCAGCCCCAACAATGCAGCAGCCGTTGCGGATGCAACACCATGTTGGCCTGCTCCTGTTTCGGCGATAATTCTCTTCTTACCCATTTTCTTCGTCAGCAATGCCTGACCTAAAACATTATTTATTTTGTGACTACCCGTATGATTTAGATCCTCACGCTTAAGTAAAATTTTGGCGCCACCTGCATGTTCAGCAAATCTTTTAGCTTCAGTGATGATGCTTGGCCGACCAGAGTATGTAGCGTGTAGCTGGGTTAATTCACGTTGAAACTCTGGATCCTTTAATGCGGATTCATGTGCAGCAGTTAATTCATCTAATGCAGCAATAAGTGCTTCGGGCACAAACCTTCCACCGTACGGACCAAAATGTCCCAATGCTTTATCTGCTTGAGCTGCTTGAGTATTTATTTCAGGAGCTGACATAACTATAAGTTTAGATGATCCTCAGCGATTAAGTAACTCTTTAATGCTTTGCATCGGATCCCCTGATTTAACCAATGACTCCCCCACCAAGATGGCATCTGCGCCTAAACTTTCAACAAATTCAACCTGTGCTCTTGTTGCAATTCCAGATTCAGCGACCTTGATCACATCCTTTGGCAGGTGCGGAAAGATCTTCTTAAAATTGAGGTCATTAACCTCTAGGGTTTTTAAATTTCTAGAGTTAACGCCAATTATCTCCGCCTTTAAATCAATTGCCCGCTGCGCCTCATTCTCATCATGAACCTCAACTAAAACATCCATGCCCAATTGTTTTGATAGTTGATAAAAATCACGTAACTGAGTCTGCGATAGAGCAGCCACAATTAAAAGAATTAGATCGGCGCCAATTAATCGAGACTCATAAACTTGAAATTCAGTTACAACAAAATCTTTCCTTAAAACAGGTAACTTAATCGCATCTCGAACTGCAATTAAATCTGCAATCTTTCCATTAAATCTGCGCTCTTCCGTCAAAACACTTACTATCTCGGCGCCACCAATCTCATATGATTTTGCTAATGCAACTGGGTCATTAATTTCAGATAGCTGACCTTTGCTTGGAGAAGATCTTTTTATCTCTGCGATTAAACTTGTACCGGCCTTAGCCAATGTCGCCTTGGCACCTCGAAGTTTTGGCGCTGATTCAATTTGCTGCTGTAGATCACCAATTGGTATTTCTCGCGCAGCTATATCTAACAAAACTCCTTGGATGATCCCATCAAGTACGTTTTTACTCTCCATCACTTACCCATAAATTTCATCTTGCGGATCAGTTGGATCATCGCCCTCATTTAATTTGTTCCACTGGTCCTTTGGCTTTCGCTGATACCGAGAGGAAGAAGCACTTTTATTAATCATAGAAATTGCGTAACCGATTAAAAAAATTGCTAAAGCTGTAAGAATTAATGATCTCATCTTTTGACCATCGTATTCGCTGTGGCAACCGCTCCAAGAACTGCGGCTGCTTTATTAATGCACTCTTGATTCTCAGTAATTGGATCTGAATCTGCCACGATGCCAGCGCCGGCCTGAACATAAGCTTTGTTACCTTTTATGACCGCTGTTCTAATTGCTATGCAGGTATCAATATTTCCTGTGAAATCTAAATAACCAATTGTGCCGCCATATATTCCTCGACGGCTTTCCTCATTATCTTCAATAATCTGCATCGCACGAGGTTTAGGGGCGCCCGATAATGTGCCAGCTGGAAAAACTGCAAACAATGCTTCAATGGCAGAGTATTTTTTAGCTAATTTACCAATCACAGTCGAAACTATATGCATAACGTGGGAGTATCTCTCAATCTGCATAAATTGAGTAACTTCAACAGAACCTGGTTCGCAAACTCTGCCTAAATCATTTCTGCCCAAATCAACTAACATCAGATGCTCGGCCCGTTCTTTAGGATCAGCCAATAGATCCTCGCCATTTTGTTGATCTATCTTTAATTCTTTACTTCGCGGCCTAGTTCCAGCAATTGGGTGGATCATTACTTCGCTACCAGTTACCTTGACCAAAGCCTCTGGGCTTGATCCAACAACACAAAGCTCATCTGCAAATCTAAACAAATACATGTATGGACTTGGGTTTTGTTCTCTCAAAGTGCGATAAACATCAAAAACATCCGCCACGCAATCCATCTCGAATCTTTGAGATAGAACTACTTGAAATGCTTCACCAGATCTAATCTCCTCTTTTATTAACTCAACTTTGCTCTGAAAATCAGCATCACTTACCTGCCGATGAAATTCGGGAGTTACTCGCTCTGGGATCAAATCAAACTTCTTCACCTCAACAGAAGTTAAATCCTGTTGCATTTTGTCTAATCTCTTTACCGCATTCTCATAGGCTTGATCAACACGTTCAGAGGAACCATCCCAATTAATTGCATTAGCAATCAAAGTAATTTCATCCTGCTCATGATCAAAGACTGCTAAATCAGAGGTCAACAACATAGTTATCTCTGGAATTGCGATATCTGCTAATGTACTAGATTTAATTTTCTCAAGACGGCGGATGATTTCATACCCCAAGTAACCAACTAGACCGCCAGTTAATGGCGGAAGATCATCAAATTTTGGAGAAGAAAGATGCGCAGTTGCAATACGAAGTGCAGTTAGTGGGTCGACTCCGGTCGGAGCACCTGCCGGCATTACACCTCGCCAAAAAACACTACCGTTTTTTTCAGTCAATGTTGCTTCACTATTGACGCCAATAAATGAGTATCTAGACCAGATTCCATTTGATTCTGCTGATTCAAGTAAAAAGGTATCAACTCTGTTCTGGGTTAATTTCAAATAAATTGCAAGAGGGGTTAAACCTTGCCCACTGATAATTCGAGCCACCGGAATTACATTAAATTCGCTAGCAAGTGCGCGAAATTTCTCTAACGTAATCGGATGTTTCATTGGATCATTCTGCCGTAAAGGCAGTATTGGTGCGAAATGTTATTTATAGCAGGCCGAAATCGCCTCTTGCAGATCTATCTGGCCAGTGTAAAGCGCCTTTCCCAAGATCACGCCATCTAAGTTAAGCGCCCTTAACTTTGTTAAGTCTGCTGCACTTGCAACACCGCCGCTTGCTACTACCTTCACTTTTGTAACCGAAATTACCTTTGATAGCAATTCAAAATTGGGGCCAGTTAGTGTGCCATCGGTTTCGATGTCAGTAATCACAAATCTTGTGCAACCCATTTGATCTAATCTGCCAATTATCTCAATTAAATCCCCAGCCGCTTGCCCAGTGCCGCGTGCGATCAAATTGGGGCCTTGCACATCTAAGCTAACGCTTAACAAATCTTTATGTTGATCAATAACTTTTTCTACCCACTGTAAATCAAGTAACGCAGAGGTTGCTAGGTTGATCCGCTGCGCCTTTGTAGAGATAGCAAAATCTAAACTTTCTTGATTAAAGACTCCGCCTGATAACGCAAACTTTACAGATTTGGTATTTATCAGATCATTGATCAGTGCTCGATTATTACCTGATCCAAATGCGGCATCTAGATCTACTAAATGAATCCAGCTGGCCCCTGATTCAATGAAATTATCAATAATTTCACCTGGTGCACCATAAGTTGTTAGCGATGTTAATGAACCCTGTTGCAATCTTGCGGCCTGACCAGAGCGAATATCAACTGCAGGCAACAGTTCAATTGATTTCATTACTTAACTCTCATTAACTAAATTAGTATGCAATCAGGGCCAAGTACAGTTTTCAAGTCAGCAGACAGTGATGGCGATGAAGTGACTTTTAATCCTTCATCTAGCTTTAATATTGTTAATTTGCCATTTTCATCTAATTGCAGATGAACTTCACGCCCGCCTGGATGTGATCGCAAGATTTCTTTCATACGTTCGATAACTGGTGGCGTACACCTAGACATCTCCATGGAAATTGTTAATGGCCCGGTTGGCGTTTTATTCAGATCAGGCATTGTTAGATCCAACGCTGAGATTCTTGGCCGCTCTTCACGTTTATCAACTCGGCCTCTGATTGCAACTACCCGATCCTCAACAAGGTTTACACCATGTGTTGCATATGAGTTGGAAAAGAACATAACATCAACAGCGCCTTCTAAATCCTCAACTGTGACTATTGCCCAAGGTGTTCCCTGCCTAGAAACTTTCCGCTGTACCTGAGTGATCAATCCACCAATGGTAATAATTTGATCATGGTTGACATCATTTAATTGGCTAATTGTCATATCAGATGCGGCTCTTAAAATATGTTCGATTCCAAGTAAAGGATGATCTGAAACATAAAGCCCAAGCATCTCTCTTTCATAGGAGAGAAGCATCGCTTTCTCCCATTCAGTCATAGGAATATCAAGGCTTACCCCATTAACTGCAGTGGCTGATGTTTCTAAGCCAAAGAGATCAAACTGCCCAATAGCTTCTGCACGTTTGGCTTCAGAGACAGCATCGATTGCCTCTAAATAAACCATCATTAAGCCTTTGCGAGAGTGTTTTAGTGAATCAAATGCTCCACCTTTGATTAAAGATTCAATAGTTTTCTTATTGCAAACTGACGCGTCCACCTTGCTTAAGAAATCTCCAAAACTTTGATACTTTCCCTTGGAAATTCGGTTGTTAACAATTGAGGCAACAACATTCTCGCCAACATTTCTGATCGCAGTTAATCCAAATCGAATATCTGATCCCCTAGGTGTGTACTCAGAATCAGATTCATTTACATCAGGTGCTAGGACCTTTATTCCCATTCGCCGACATTCATTTAAATAGAGGGCGCTCTTATCCTTGTCATCACGCACGCTAGTCAATAGTGCAGCCATATACTCGGTTGGATAATTAGCCTTTAAATACGCGGTCCAAAATGAAAGTAATCCGTAACCGGCACTGTGTGCCCGGTTGAATGCGTAATCTGAGAATGGAATTAGGGTCTGCCACAATTTTTCAACCGCATCTGCTGAGAACTTATTTGCTTTCATGCCTGATTCAAAGTGAACCCGCTCTTTATCAAGAATCTCCTTATTCTTTTTACCCATCGCTTTACGAAGCAGATCTGCTCTTCCAAGTGAAAATCCAGCGACCTTTCTTGCAATAGAAAGAACTTGCTCTTGATAAACAATTAACCCATAGGTGTCTTTGAGAATCTCATTAAGTGGTTGTTCAAGCTCTGGATGAATTGGTACCGGTAACTTTCGACCATTCTTATAATCCGCATATTTATTGTGTGAATCTTCACCCATGGGTCCGGGACGATACAAAGCAATTACCGCGGAAATATCCTCAAAACTATCTGGAATCATTGAGCGAAGGAGTGCTCTAATCGGAGCACTATCTAATTGGAATACGCCAAGGGTGTCACCGCGAGCTAAAAGTTCAAAGGTTTTCTTATCTGAAAGAGGTAATGTCTCTAGTACTACCTCTTTGCCAAGATTTTTCTTAATGTTAATTAAACAATCATCCAAAACCGATAGATTTCGAAGGCCAAGAAAATCCATTTTTAGTAACCCAGTTGCCTCGCAGGCGCCCATATCAAATTGAGTAATTATTGCGCCATCAGCTTCGCGGCGATGAATTGGAATTACATCCAACAGCGGCTCTTTACTTAAAATTACACCAGCCGCATGAACTCCCCACTGGCGCTTTAAACCTTCGATACCTAGAGCGGTGTCAACAATTTTTTTGGAATCTGGATCTGAATCATAAAGCGCTCTCAACTCGGAAGCCTCGCCATAGCGTTCATCATTAATATCAAAGACACCCTTTAACGAAATGTCTTTACCCATTACTGATGGCGGTAGAGATTTGGTTAGCTTTTCACCCAGCGCGTATGGGTAACCTAAAACTCGAGTTGAATCTTTAATCGCTTGCTTAGATTTAATTGTGCCATAGGTAATTATCTGAGCAACTCGATCATCACCATACTTTGTTGTTGCATACTGGATCATTTCTGATCTGCGTCGCTCATCAAAATCCAAATCAATATCTGGCATAGAAATACGTTCTGGATTTAAGAATCTTTCAAACAACAGACCAAACTTAATTGGATCAAGCCCGGTGATACCGAGTGCATATGAAACCAGGGAGCCTGCTGCTGAACCACGACCTGGACCTACTCTGATTCCTACCTCTCGAGCATAATTGCAAAGATCTGAAACCACGAGGAAGTAACCTGGAAAACCCATTTTGATCATGACATCTAATTCAAAATCTAACCGCTGCTGATAATCATCTGGAACCTTGCCATCTAATCTCTTATGTAAACCAAGATTTGCTTGTTTGATTAGCCAGGAGTCTTCACTTTCACCATTTGGTACGGTGAATCTAGGAAGCAGATTTTCACCTTCGCGCATTGTTGTATCACAGCGCTGTGCTATTAATAATGTGTTGTCGCAGCTTTCTGGGAAATCCTTGAAAAGTTGCCTCATCTGCTTTGCACTCTTTAAATAAAATTCAGAGTTCTCAAATTTGAATCGCTTTGGATCAGCTAACGTTGATCCAGACTGGATACAAAGGAGCACCTCATGTGCGGCTGAGTCATCATGGTGGGTGTAGTGCAGATCATTGGTAGCCAGTAAAGGCATGTTTAACTCTTTACCTAATTTGATCAAATCTTTAAAGGTTCGGGTTTCAATATCAATATTGTGATCCATGATTTCTAGAAAGTAATTTTCTTTACCAAAAATATCCTGTAACTCACTTGCTGCTTTAACCGCCTCTTTATATCCACCCATTCGAAGGCGAGTTTGTATTTCACCGCCGGCACAACCAGTAGTTGCAATTAATCCCTTTGCGTACTGAGAAAGTAACTCGCGATCCATCCGAGGCTTGTAGTAGAAGCCTTCTAAGGAAGCCAAAGATGAAAGCTTAAAGAGATTAGATAACCCTAAATTATTCTCAGCAAGTAAAGTCATGTGCGTATAAGCGCCACCACCTGATACATCATCTTCACCGCCTTCTGCCCACTTAACTCTGCGTTTATCAAATCTTGATTCTGGGGCGACGTAAGCTTCTATACCAATAATTGGTTTAACTCCAGCTTTTTTGGCTAGTTTATGAAATTCAAATGCACCAAAAACATTTCCATGATCGGTCATTGCCACCGCTGGCATCTCTTGTCTGGCAACCTCTTCTACTAGCTCTGAGATTTTTGCAGCACCATCAAGCATTGAGTATTCGGTGTGCACATGAAGATGCACAAAATTCTCGTTATCTTTTAGATTTGATGGATTAACAGACATGAGATGGTGAGATTACTACTGTCGCGAATTTCTAGCGTTGATTATCGGCCAGTAAGGCAAGTGAGCGTGTCAGATCCTCGGGGTACTGCGCTGTAAATGAGATCACCTGACCTGTAGCGGGGTGTTTAAAGGCTAGATCTTTCGCATGCAACCATGGTCGGGTAATTTGCAATCTTTGCGCAAGAGATGGATCTGCGCCATAAGTTAGATCGCCAACTAATGCATGGTGCAGTGCTGAAAAATGAACTCGGATTTGGTGAGTTCTGCCTGTTTCTAATTCAATCTCCATTAATGAAACTGCTGGAAAAACTTCTAAGGTTTTGTAATGTGTGATTGAGGCCTTGCCATTTGCAACTACTGCGAAGCGGTAATCCTCTCGAGGATGGCGATCAATTGGTGCGTCAATGGTGCCAGTGGTTGGATCCATGTGACCTTGAATTAATGCATGATAAATCTTTGAAACAGTTCGCTCCCGAAATTGATCCTTCAAACTGCTGTATGCCTTTTCATTTTTAGCAACAACCATTAAGCCAGAGGTTCCGACATCTAATCTATGTACAACTCCCTGCCGCTCTGCCGCACCTGATGTTGCTAATTGATACCCGGCCGCAAAAATTGCCCCAACAACTGTGGCCCCTCGCCAACCAGGGCTGGGATGAGCTGCAATACCAACTGGTTTATTGATGACAATTACGTACTCGTCATCGTAAACAACATCTAATCCATCAATTGGCGTAGCGGTTAATTTTCCCTCACTTTTAGCTGCTGGCATTAATACTTCGATCTGATCATTGGTGCTGACTTTAAATGATTTGCTCACTGGCTTTCCATCACAAGAAATCTCGGCCGCTTCAATTAAGCCCACAACTACAGTTCTAGATAATCCAAGCAGCCTGGAGAGAGCGGTATCAATACGTTCATTATGTAAACCATCTGGAATTATTAAAGATCTTAGTTCGCGCTCAATCATTTAACATCTCATTATTTTTAGTAGGGCCGTAAAACTCAATATTCTTGATGGACAAGATAGTAACTAGGACTGCAGCGCAAACAACAGCTGAATCAGCAATGTTAAAGATTGGCCAGTTTGGTAATTGAATCCAATCAACTACCTCTCCCCTTAACATTCCAGGCTCTCGAAAAATTCGGTCAGCTAAATTTCCAAAAATTCCACCTAGCGCCAAACCCAGTGCTACCGCCCACGGAGTTGATTTCACTTTGCGTCCGTAGTAAAAAATTACAACAGAAACTGAGATGGCAAAAACTGATAGAAAAATTGTTGCATTACTTGCCAGGCTAAAGGCGGCTCCAGGGTTGTAAACAAGATTGAATCGAAGCAGATCTCCAATTACATCAACTGATCCATCTGATAGGAACCTGATTGCTATCTCTTTACTTGCATAATCAAAAAGAAAAACAAGTAATGCCGTTACTGCTAGCCATTTACGATGGAGTAAGTTCAGCGCCGTTCCTCTTTTTGTTTACATGCCATACATAATGTTGCACGAGGGAATACCTGCAATCGAGCCTTGCCAATGTAATTTCCGCAATCTTCACATTTTCCATAAGTTTTTCCGTTTATGCGATCTAAAGCACGTTCAGTTTGTTGGACCATATCCCGAGCGTTATAAACCAGAGACATTTCATGCTCTCTTTCAAATGTTTTTGCCCCAGCATCTGCTTGATCATCGCCTGCACCAACACCGGCGGCTTCAACTAGATCTTCCATCTCTGCCTCTGCGGCAGCAAGCTCCTTCTGTAATCTAATTAAATCCTTGGCTAGCTCACTCTTTAAAGATTTCAGTTCAGTTGCGGTGAAAGCGTTCTCACCCTCTTCAATAATGAATGGTGCTGGCGCACTTTTAATTGGCTTTAGCGCAGCAACTTTTTTTGATTTTATGACCGGCTTTGGTGGCGGCGGCATTGTTAATCGACGTTCAGCAACAACTGGTGCCACATTTGCATTAGGCATTGTTGATGTAACAGAAATTGTGGTTGATGATCCAGAGGTTGAAGTTTGTAACTTAGCTGGAAATGGTTTGCCCGGGGCTTTTTTAGCTGAACTCTTGGAAAGTGATGGCTTAATAATATTTGGTGAACGAGTTGGGCTCTTTTTACCAACAGTTTTTTTAGCCGGTGCTTTCTTGGCGGAAGCCTTCTTAGCCACTGCTTTTTTAGCAGTACTTTTCGTTGGTTTTTTCGATGCCACTTTTTTCGAATGAGCCTTTTTGCCACTCTTTTTGAATAATTTTTTCATTGTTGCAACTACCCCCTGAAGGGGCAAAGATTATGCGTTGTTATGCCTAATTACCAACCGCCACCCGCATCAAGTTAGAATGAAGGGTGAATATGACGGGTAATCAAGATCAGGGTGCCACCAAAGGTATTAAATCATTGCCCGCACAGATTGATCTTCCAGCAATGGAGTCGCAGATCCTGCAATATTGGCAGGAAAATAATATTTTCGAAAAATCTGTTTCAACTCGTGATGGTTCACCACGTTGGAGCTTTTATGAAGGCCCCCCAACTGCTAATGGCAAACCTGGTACTCATCACATTGAAGCGCGCGTATTCAAGGATTTATTTCCCCGCTTTCAAACAATGAAAGGTAAGCAGGTAATTCGCAAAGCTGGTTGGGATTGTCATGGTTTACCGGTTGAAATTGCAGTAGAGAAAGAGTTGGGATTTACTGGAAAAGCAGATATTGAGAAGTATGGCGTTGCACAATTTAATGATAAATGCCGAGAGTCAGTGCAGCGACATGTCGGTGAGTTCACTGATATGACAAAGCGAATGGGTTTCTGGGTTGATTTTGATGAAGCCTATTGGACGATGTCACCTGAGTATGTTGAAAGTGTTTGGTGGTCATTACAACAAATCTGGAAGAAAGGGTTACTAGTTCAAGATCATCGAGTTGCCCCTTACTGCCCACGGTGCGGTACTGGATTGTCTGATCATGAGTTAGCGCAGGGCTATGAAAATATTAAGGATCCATCTGTATTTGTAAGATTTGCTGCAACATCTGGTGAGTTAGCGAAGTTAAAAGCATCTCTACTGGTTTGGACAACTACTCCTTGGACTTTGGTTGCTAACACCGCCATTGCGGTGAATCCAAAGGTTGATTATCAAGTTATTGAGATTACCGTTGATGAAAAGGTAGAGCGATTAGTAGTCGCCGCTGATTTAGCAACTGTGCTTGGTGAAGATCGTAAAGTTATCGCAACCTTTAAAGGCTCAGAACTTGAACATACAACTTATTCCAGACCATTTGATTTTATCGAGATTCCAAATGCGCATTTTATTGTGCTTGCCGATTATGTAACGGTAGAAGATGGCACCGGTTTAGTACATCAATCACCAGCCTTTGGCGCAGATGACCTTGAAGTCTGCCGTCGCTATAACCTGCCAGTCGTCAATCCAATTAATCCAGATGGTCACTTTCAAAGTGATATCCCAATTGCGGGTGGAAAATTCTTTAAAGATGCAGACAAGGATCTAATAAAGGATTTGAAACAACGTGGGCTCATGTTTAAAAGCTCGCACTTTGAACACTCCTATCCCCATTGTTGGCGCTGCCACACCGCATTGATGTATTACGCCCAACCATCTTGGTACATCAGAACTACTGCGATCAAAGATGATCTACTTCGCGAAAATGAAAAAACTAATTGGCACCCAGAAACAATTAAGACTGGTCGATTTGGCGATTGGTTGAATAACAATATTGACTGGGCAGTTTCACGTAATCGTTACTGGGGAACTCCACTACCGATTTGGCGATGCGAAAACAAACATGAAACATGTATCGGATCCCTCTCAGAATTAAGTCAGTTATCAGGTAAGCAGCTGAGCAATTTAGATCCACATCGTCCATTTGTTGATGAAATTACCTTCCCTTGTGCCGAGTGCGATTTAACGATGAATCGAGTTCCCGAAGTTATTGATTGCTGGTATGACTCCGGTGCCATGCCCTTTGCACAATGGGGTTACCCGCACAAGCAAGGTTCAAAACAATCATTTGAAGCTGCCTACCCTGCTGATTTTATTTGCGAAGCAATTGATCAAACTCGTGGCTGGTTTTATACGCTAATGGCGATTGGAACTTTAGTCTTTGATAAATCATCTTATAAAACTGTTTTATGTCTGGGTCATATCCTAGATAAAGATGGCCGCAAGATGAGCAAGCATTTAGGAAATGTAATCGAGCCAATGGCGCTGATGGATCAACATGGTGCGGATGCGGTTCGTTGGTACATGTTGGCTGCTGGCTCTCCTTGGAGTGCACGCAGGGTTGGCCATGATGCAATTTCAGATGTAGTTAGAAAATCATTATTAACCTATTGGAATACCGTTTCTTTTTTCACGCTCTATGCAAAGGCAGCAAATTTCAAAGTTACTAAATTGCCAGCCAATCCCAGCGTTATGGATCGATGGATAATCTCAGAGATGAACCGAGTAATCGATGGTGTAGATAATGCATTAGAGAGCTTTGATTCACAATTAGCGGGTAATCTGCTTAGTGCCTTTATTGATGATTTATCCAATTGGTATGTGCGCAGATCTCGCAGAAAATTTTGGGATGGCGATAGCGATTCATTGAATACTCTTTATTACTGCCTCAAGAATTTAACCTTGCTTTTGGCTCCTATGGTTCCATTTATCTCAGAGTATGTTTGGCAAGAGCTAATAAAGGTGGCACAAAGTGATGAGAGTGAATCTGTCCATTTAGCTAACTTTCCAGTTGCCAATCATCAGGCAGTTGATCAAGAACTCTCAATCTCAGTTGCTTTATCAAGAAGATTAGTTGAGTTGGGTCGAGCTGCTAGAGCCGAATCCAAGGTAAAAATTCGCCAACCATTGGCTCGAGCATTGATTGCAGCATCTGGCTGGCAGAAAATGTCAGCAGAAATTCAAGCAGATATTGCTGATGAACTAAATATTCTCCAGATTGCCGACATCAGTTCAGCTGGTGCAGATCTAGTTGATATATCAATCAAGGCAAACTTTAAATCAATTGGTGCGCGCTATGGCGGAGATGTACAACCAATTGCTAGCAAAATTTCTCAATTAGATGCCACTGAATTGGTTAAGTCTTTGCGCCTTAAATCACCAACTCAGATTGCGTATGAAAGTGGTGGCGAGATTAAGAACGCCAGTATTGAACTAGATGATCTGATCATCACTGAAACCCCGCGAAGTGGTTGGTCGGTCTCCTCTCATAATGGTGAGTCAGTAGCTTTAGATTTAACTCTCACCCCAGATTTAATTAAGGCTGGCTTAGTACGGGAAGCAATCCGAGCAATTCAAGAGGAACGCAAACGTATTGGTTTGGAAATTAGTGATCGCATAACTGTAAATTGGAATGCGCCAACTGAGTTAGCACAAGCGATTAATGGGGCTATCGAGGAAATCTCTGCTGAAGTTTTGGCAACTCAAATGATTCAAATCAGCGCTGAGGCAACAAGTCAGAGTGAGATTGGACTTTGGTTAAAGCTAGAAAAAAATTAAAGAGCTAGAACCAACCTAATTAGTAACTGAACCACAAAGAAAACCACAATAAAAGAGAGATCCAACGAGACTCCGCCTAGTTGCAATGGTGGAACAAATCTTCTTACATATCGAAGTGGGCGATCGGTGATTGTGTAGACCAACTCTGCAAGTGCTAGAACTACACCCTGAGGTCGCCACTGTGGTCGAAAAACACGAACATAATCAAGAATTAAGCGAGCGATTAATGCAAACAAGAAAATTTGCAACAACCAAGCTATTGCATCAAATATTTGTCCCACTGCTTATCAGCTTTGGTTGAAAAAACTTGCCTGCGCTGCGCTGTTCTTATCCTCGACCGAGACCGAGACATTTGGCGGCGTTAGCAAGAAAACTTTTGGTGTTACACGTTCAATGTTGCCGTGATGGCCAAAAACTAATCCTGATGCAAAATCAACTAATCTCTTTCGCTCAGACTCTTCCATGTCACTTAAATTCATAATTACCGGCTTACCTTCACGGTAATGCTCACCAATTAAACGAACCTCGCTGTATGTACGTGGTGTTAGCGAAATTATTCTATCCATGCTTTGCGGTTCAATAACAGGTGAAGAAATTGAATTAGATTTTCCAACAATTTCAAAACTTGGTTTACTGCGCACTGCGCGGTTTGCGGGGGCTGCCACGTTGGCGTGGTCTAGCTCCTCTTCATCCATTAAGCCGAGGTATCCGGCGACTCTCTTAAATGTATTAGCCATGGGTCAAGATTAGGTTAAGAGTTATCGATTGCCGAGTATTGAGGTACCAATTCGCAGATGTGTCGCACCATGCTTAATGCCCTCCTCAAAATCACCACTCATTCCGATCGATAATGCCTTTGCCTTGGGGTGGGATTTAACGAGGGTAGATGAAAATTGTGCCATCTTTGAAAAGGCTTCCGTAACAGATCCATTTAAAGGAGCAACTGCCATTACTCCAAGTAAATTCACTTTGGGTAATTGAGAAATTTCATCAGATAGTTGCAACAAAGTATCTGGATTTACTCCCCCACGTGTTTGTGATTCTTGATCCACTTTAACTTGATTATCTAGTGAAATTTGAATGAAAATAGAGCGGTTTGCTCCTTCAGTAAAATCAGAGATCATCTTGGCATACCTAAATTGATCAACTGAATGAATATAGGTTGCCCATTGAGTGATTGATTTTAATTTATTGCTCTGAATTTGGCCCTGAAAATGCCACTTAATATCTGATGGCAGATGAGCCACCTTCTCGCGAGCCTCTTGATCTCGATTTTCACCGAAATCTCTTACTCCAGCCTCATAAAGTGTAAGCAAATCTGGGATTGGAAAATTTTTTGTTACTGCAATTAAATTTATATCATCTGGATCTCTATTTGCAGCCAGCGCTGCACTCTTTATGCGTTCTCTAACCAAGTTTAGATTTTGAAGGATCTGCGACTTACGATCTACAGACAAATCACACCTACCTGCCTGCCGCTCTCAGCGCCCCGTCGATATGAGAAGTATCTTGGATTCTCTAAGGTACAAATATTCAGGTTTCTCAAAGTGACCTGCGGAATTTGGGCAGCCAAACCAGCAAATAGATTTAACCTACGATCATCAGATTTACTCTTTGGATGCAATGCTGTCACCTCATTAAAGATCTGATCATCAACCTCATAACATTTATGACAGATATGTGGACCAACTACCCCAGTAATCTTGACCGCCCCAAGGGCTTGCATGGCAGTCACTGCATTAATAGCTACGCCGTTGACCAATCCTTTGCGACCAACGTGCACCGCCGCAATTGCAATCTCGCCACCATCTGCTGCGATCCCCGACATTAGTAATGGTAAACAATCAGCACTTTGAACAATTAGGGCGGTTGACTTTAAAGTAGTCACTAAGCCATCAGCTTCGATCAGGCTTTCTGAATCGCTGTCGATCACCTGCACGGAATTGCCATGCACTTGTTTCATAAAAATAGATTTTGTAACACTGAGGGTTTTTGCCAGATGATCTCGATTGGTTAAGCCCGAGTTCAGGTCGTAGGTGCCGCCAGACTTACCGGTAAATAGCAGTCTTGCCATGAAGTTTTCTACTTCATGAAATCTGGAATGTCGATCTCATCCTCTGCTACTAACTCCTCAAAGGAGACCCGCTTTCGAGGGCTTTGATTGGCTTCCACTTTTAAATCTAACGCAACTGCAATTGGGTCATTTGCGGCTATTGGATCAGCCTCACCACTTAACTCTGCTGTTGTAATTGTCGGACGAGCAACATACTTAGGTTGTCCACCTTCAAAGCCGGCAGCAATTACCGTTACCCGAACCTCATCGCCTAAGGCGTCATCAATTACAGTTCCATAAATAATGTTTGCATCTGGGTGTGCAGATTGCGCTACTAACTCTGCCGCCTCTGAAATTTCAAACAAACCAAGATCGCTGCCACCTGCAATTGAAAGCAGTACACCACGAGCACCATCAATTGATGCCTCCAACAATGGACTAGAGATAGCAAGTTCAGCCGCACGTATTGATCTAGCTTCGCCACGAGCTGAACCAATTCCCATTAATGCAGAACCAGCACCGGCCATCACACTTTTAACGTCGGCAAAATCTAAATTAATTAATCCAGGAGTTGTAATTAAATCTGTTATTCCTTGAACACCAGATAGCAATACCTGATCAGCAGTTTTAAATGCTTCAAGAGCGCTAATTGATCGATCAGAGATTGCTAGCAAACGATCATTCGGAATAACAATTAAAGTGTCAACCTCACTACGTAAATTTTCAATTCCCTCTTCAGCTTGCGCTGTACGGCGCTTGCCTTCAAAACTAAATGGTTTAGTAACAACACCAACAGTTAATGCACCCAAATCTTTTGCAACCTTGGCAACAATTGGTGCGCCACCTGTACCAGTGCCGCCACCTTCGCCAGCAGTAACAAAAACCATATCTGCACCACGTAAAACTTCTTCGATCTCATCAATGTGATCAAGTGCTGCTTGACGACCAATCTCTGGAGCTGCTCCTGCACCTAAACCTCTTGTTAATTTTCTACCAATATCTAATTTCACATCCGCGTCCGACATTAACAATGCTTGTGCATCTGTATTAATTGCAATGAACTCAACACCTTTTAATCCGACATCAATCATTCGGTTAACTGCATTTACGCCACCGCCGCCGATACCAACAACTTTGATAACTGCTAGGTAGTTCTGTGGTGTTGCCACTTCACGCCTCATCCCTTACTTTAAACCTCTACTTTAGAGTTAAAGTTATTGCTTTTACGATTACGCAAAAGTAGGCACTAGAGGCTTATCAATCAAACACCGACACGATTTTAAATTAAGTAAATTTAGAGCGGATTTAAATCCAATTTTTATTGTAAAAAATACTGCAGTTAAAAATCAGGAAGCTACTGGTGAATCTGGCAGGGACAAATCAAATCTCTTTGCTTTTTTATTCTCTGGTAGATCAATTAATGCTTGTAAAACCCTACTTTTTTGGGGTATCTCGGAGGGCGCTCCCCAATTAATAACTACTTCACGATTGGCTACCTTGGTCTGCATGATGATGAAGCCTGAATCTGCAATTGAAATTCCAATCAGATCATCAATTAAGGGCAGGGATTCATCAGGTAAATCCTGTAAAAATTTTGCTGCCGTCAAAAGCTGGTTCTGATCATTGGATTTTGAGGTGACTAATGGCAACTTTAAACTCTGAGCCAGTTGTATTGCTGAAGTTGGTGCAAAAAGTTTGCCTTGACTATCAAAATTTACTATTTCATTGCTCGAATTTATCGCCTTTGCTACTGCAATTTTCTCAACCACCTCGATACTGATCGAACGATCAAGCCAACTGCGTTTTACATCGGCACTTGCCAGCCACTCTAGATCTCCGCAAACTCGTTCTATGGCTCGCAAATCCACCCTTGCTAATTTCATATCTACTTCTAGAGTGAGGTTATTTTTAGTTAACTCTCTGTTAATGATGGATTGAGAGGCGGTTCCGGTTATCTCTATATTTTTTACTGTTAAATAATCTGACCAACCCAGTAAATAAGATGTGCTTGAGATGAGTAAAAGAGTGGCGAATGCGAATAAGCCTTTTTTTATTTGTGCAGATCTCATAGGTAAGTGCTAATTCAGAGCAAGTTGTTCAAGAATTGGAGCACTTAGGGATGAAACATCACCGGCACCCAAAATTATGATCAAATCCCCTGGTTTGGCAGCGCTTCCTACATCATTTACTACCTGCAACATTGATGGTTCAAATTTGACCTTACTTTGATTCATTTTTTTACTTATAAGAAGTGAGGAGACACCCTCCATTGGCTTTTCACTAGCAGCGTATATTTCAAGCAGGTAGACAAAATCAGCTGCGTCTAATACTTGGGCAAACTGTTCTGCAAAAACTGCGGTCCGAGAGTATCGATGGGGCTGAAATATTGCATAAAGCTTTCCAGCACCAACTAGATTTCGGGCAGCTTTTAAAGTTACCAAAAGTTCAGTTGGATGATGGCCATAATCATCAATAACTTTGATGGAATTTACTTCACCCTTTAATTCGAAGCGACGACGTGTACCGGTAAATGATTTAAGGCCGGTAAGTAATCGATCTACCGGAACTCCTAAAGAGGTAGCTGCTGCAAATGCGGCTAAAGCATTCAAAAGATTGTGCAAGCCCGGAACAAGCAAATTGAGCTCCCCCACCTTTCTGCCATTTTGCATGATCAAAGCAGAGGATGATGTTGGCTCAAGAATTACTCGCGTTAATTGGAAATCATTTTCAGGGCCCTGGCCGTATGTGACCACTTGAATCTTCTGTAGATCCATCTCTTTTAGAATTCGTTGGCATCCCGAATCATCTCCACAAATTACTAAATAGCCGCCTACCTGAACTGAAGAAATAAAATCATTAAAGGTTGCAAAAAGCTGATCTTCATTTTCAAAATGATCAACATGATCCATCTCGATATTTGTAATGATGGCAGCGCTGGGCTTGTAAGCCAAGAATGAACCATCAGATTCATCTGCTTCTACGACAAAGAATTTACCGCTTCCGCTATGAGCATTTGTGCCAGCTGAATTTATTGTGCCACCAATTGCAAAGGAGGGGTCCTCTCCAGCCGATTGCAAGGCAACGGTAAGCATGGCAGTTGTAGTTGTTTTGCCATGTGTTCCCGCAATCGCAATTGAAGTGGACTCGGTCAACAACCATGAAAGGGCGGTGGCGCGAGAGACGATTGGAACTCCTAAATTTTTAGCTTCAACTAATTCAGGGTTGTTCTCTGCGATAGCTGCTGAGACCACTACTAGTTGGGCCTGCCCGATATTGCCAGCAGAGTGACCAATAGAAATATTGGCACCAAGAGTTTTTAAAGATAACAGAACTTGAGAATCTTTCGCATCTGAACCAGAAACCTCAATTGATTTCGCCAGCATGATTCGGGCAATCCCACTCATTCCTGCGCCGCCGATACCAATAAAATGTAATTTAATTTTTTGTAAATCAGCAATTGTGTAATTGCTCGAAGACGGAATGCTCATTAATTTGACAACCTTTGAATTATTGCCGCACTTACCACCATGCTGGCTGATGTGTCTGGCATTGGTTTTGGTTTATAACTCTTTGCGCTTCGAGCCAACTCGCCCCAGTTACCAATCAACCAATCTGAATTAAATTTGTTATCACTAATGACTAGAGCTGCACCTGACTCTTTAAGATCTTGGGCATTAGCAGATTGCTCCCCATTTCCAACTGGTAGCGGGATTAAGAGCGCAAATTTACCAACAGCTGCTAACTCTGCACATGTTAAGGCCCCACTTCGGGCTATTACTAAATCACTTGCGGTGTAGGCCGCTGCCATATCTTCGATATAAGGGACCGGTAGATAGTTTTCAGTAGATGTTGGTAGTGGATTATTTCTACCAACCGAATGTACTACTTGAATATTTTTCTCAGTAAAGAAGGAGAGTGATTGAAGGATCGCTTCATTTATGTGACGTGAACCTTGAGAGCCACCAAAAACTAACAAAATAAACTTATCTGGCGATAACCCCCACTTATCCAATTGATCCGTCCGTAACTTCGATCTGGCATCATCAGATAATTTATGATTATTCAAAATATCAGACTTCAATGGCATTCCGATTAACTTCGCACTGCGCCATTTTCCAATTTTCTTTGCTGGCGAATCAAAAGCGATAAAAACCTCTTTTGCAAAAAGTACACCTAGTCGATTAGCCCAACCTGGTATTGCATTTGCTTCATGAATGATGATTGGTTTACGAAGAAGGGCGGCAGCAAGATATACCGGCGGACAGGCATAGCCACCAAATCCAATAATTAAATCCGCATCTCGGCAAAGTTTAATCCCTTGCCAAATAGCAGCCACAAACTTAAATGGCCAACCAAGAAGTGAAAGCGAAATCTCTCTAGGCAAAAGAATCTTGGGAATGTGTTTTACTTTAAATCCGGCCGTAGGTACTAGTTGATTCTCTAAACCATTCTTAGTTCCGATAAATGTAATTTCATAGGATGGCTGAAGTGATTGCAGTTGGTTAGCCACAGCAAGTGCGGGCTCGACATGTCCGGCAGTGCCGCCACCAGCAAAGATTATTTTCTTATTCATCTCCCTAATTTTCGCATGCGGTTGGCTTTAATCCCTTCAGCGATCTCAGGAGTTCTCCTGGCCACGCTTAAAACAAAGCCAATTGCAATGAAATTAGCCATCAATGATGAACCGCCATAGGAGATAAATGGCAATGTCACGCCAATTACTGGCAAGGTCGAGGTAACAGATCCAACATTTACAGTTACTTGAACAATAAACCAACAAGCCACACCCGCTGTTGCATACCTAGAGAATGAATCCTTTGTCTTTAAGGCAACTCGGAGAATTCCAAAAATTAGGGCGGCAAATAAAAGTAAAACAATTAAAGTACCCAGTAATCCAAGCTCTTCACCGATTACAGCAAAGATAAAATCTGTGTGAGCCTCAGCTAAATTAGACCACTTCTGTTTGCTGGCACCTAACCCCGATCCAAATAATCCGCCACTTGCTAATCCCATAATGCTGTGAGCTGGTTGCCAGCCCGAAAATTTGTAGTACTGATCGTCAAATGGATCAAGGAATGCCCCAAAACGGTTGACTCGATTGGGTGTTGTTACCACTAGCGCTGTGATCAAAATGCCTACTAACAAAATTCCGTACCCAAACTGTTTTAATGGTGCACCAGATATGAAAACTAGACCACCTAAAATTCCAAAGATTAAAATTGCAGTACCTAAATCTCGTTGGAATAAGACAAAGCTTTCGATCACAATCGCTGCTGGCAAAATTACAAATAATGGATTCTTGATAAATCCATCCGGGCTCTTACTCTCACTCTTGCGCAGATGCAGAGCGCACCACAAAATCAGAGCGAACTTTGCAAATTCAGAGGGTTGTAAGGTGAAACCAGCAAATTCAATCCAGTTACGATTTCCATTTACGCTCTTTCCCAATCCCGGCACAAATGGCAGAGATAGAAAGAAAATTGAAAGAAGTAATGAAAACCTTGCCACTACCAACCAGATAGCCCCTTTTACGCGGTATGCCCAGTAAGCACAGAAACTGCCTAAGATAAAAAACAGGAATTGTTTAATAAAAATTGAGTAGGTAGATCCGTTGTCTTGCAGGGATTCAACGGCTGAAGCTGAAAGCACCATTGTTAAACCAATTCCAGATAATGCGATCACCGACCAAAGTATTAAATAAAAAGGTAGTTCTGGACGAAGGAAAACTCCCCTATAACTTTTAGCGGTAGTTGAGCTACTCATTTGAGCACACCAGAATTCAAATCTTTAACCGTCTTGGCAAATAGCTCTCCCCGTTCTGCATAGGAGGAGAATTGATCCATAGAGGCGCAGGCTGGTGCTAACAAAACTGTGTCGCCGGGTTTGGCTAGTTCGGCAGCTAATTTCACTACCTCGATTAGCAACGCCTCTTTGCTCGCCTTGAAATCAATTAAGTATGTTGGAATATCTGGTGCAAATTGCGTTAATGAATCTTTAATTACATCTCTATCTTTACCTATCAAAATAGCTGCTTTAATTCGCGGAGCACAACGCTTCACAAGTTCATCCATGCTTGCTCCCTTGGCAAGACCTCCCGCAATCCAAATGACATTTAAATTTGCCATGATCGCAGCAGATGCGGCATGAGGGTTTGTTGCCTTTGAATCATCAATCCAGGTAATTTGATCAAAGTTGCCAACTATTTCCATTCTGTGGTGATCTGTTGAAAATGATTTCAATCCCGCCTTGATATCAGAGTAAGAAATCTTTAAAGACAGAGCCAAGGAAGCAGCCGCCATAGCATTTAAAATATTGTGTGGAACTGTTGGCTTAACATCAACAATTTCAGCGATTTCACCAGCTTGAAGTTGGGTCGGTGAAAATGCGCGATCAACGATTAACTCTTCAACCAAACCAATCTCCCCCGGCGCTGGGGTATCTAGTGAGAACCAAATAACACCAGTTTGATTCATATGACGGCTGGCTAAGAATGGATCTGATTTGTTGATAAAGCTCTGCTTACTTTGAGACAGAAGTTTTAACTTTGCTTTTGCATAATTTTCAAATGAACCATGCCAATCAATATGATCTTCTGCAATATTTAAAATTGCAATTGACTCATACTCTGGCAGTTCACTCCAATCTATTTGAAAAGAGGAGAGTTCTAGCGCAAGTATCTGGCGAGCAGGCCTTCGGCAAACCGCAGAAATCACTGGTTCACCAAGATTGCCACATGCAAGTGCGTTAATTTTTGCGGCATCAAAGATGCTTTGCACCATCTGGATGGTTGTTGTCTTGCCATTGGTTCCAGTAAGTCCAACCCACTTTTGATCGGGTGCGATCTCTTTCTTAATCAACCAGGCCAAATCCAGCTCACTTTTAACTGTGGCGCCGGCATCAATCATTTTCTTAACAACTGGATGATCTTTTCGCCAACCCGGTGAAACTATAACTAATTCGATAGTGCTGGGGATCAAATCAATCTCAGAGATTAGTTGAGTTTGTGACTGCTTAACTTTCTCATCAAAGAATATAACTTGTGCGCCAAATTCAATTAAGGTTTTTGCAACTGCCTGACCAGTAATTCCGGCACCAACTACTAGACACTCTTTGCCCTTGAGTTGGGCAATAAATGACATGTTATGAAACCACCCATTGGGCGTAAAACAGGCCAAGGCCAGCGGCAACTCCTAAGCTGGCAATGATCCAAAAACGGATAACAATTGTTACTTCACCCCATCCAAGCAACTCAAAATGATGTTGCAGTGGAGCCATTTTAAACACTCTTTTTCCGCCACTGATTTTGAAGTATGCAACCTGAATGATTACTGATGCGGTGATTAATACAAATAGAAATCCAAGTACTGCTAACAAGAGTTGAATTCTTAATGTAATTGCGATTCCTGCTAAGGCTCCACCCAAAGCCAAGGAACCAACATCGCCCATAAAAATCTTTGCTGGTGATGCATTCCACCATAAAAATCCACCGCAAGCTCCAGCAAAAGCTGCAGCCAATACCGCTAGATCAAGAGGGTCTCGAACGTTATAACATTTTAAGCCAGGAGAAACCGCACAACTTTGACCAAACTCCCAAACACCAATCAAGATAAAGGCGATGAAAACCATTACCGCAGCACCAGTAGCTAACCCATCTAGTCCGTCAGTTAAATTAACGCCATTGCTTGTGCCAAGCACCATGAAAACTACCCAAATGATTACTAACACAATAGAAAGTTTTATTGATGTATCACGAACCGTTGATAGGTTGGCTGAGATCGGAGTTAAACCATCTCTATCAGGAAATTGTAAGCCGGCGTAGGCAAATCCACTTGCCGCTATTACTTGTCCAAATATTTTCTGTCTAGCAGTTAAACCAAGTGATCGCTTTTTTGCTACTTTCAAATAATCATCGATAAAACCTACAAATCCCAGCGCGATAACTAAGCCCAATACCAAAAGTGCAGATGTTGTCATTGCAATTGAGGTAATTAGATGACTTAGGCCGTATCCGAGAGTTGATGCTGAAATTATTATCAAGCCACCCATTGTTGGGGTTCCACGTTTTGTATGGTGGGTAGTTGGCCCATCCTCTCTGATGAACTGGCCAAAACCCTTTTTAGCTAAATATTTTATTAATACCGGAGTTGCAAAGAATGCGAATAGGGCAGAGATTCCACCGGCGAGCAAAATACCTCTCAAGAGTTCTCCCCCTCTTGCTTGTTTTGTAACTGCAAGTTGATTTGATCTGCTAGATCTTCAAATTTCTCAGATCTTGATGCTTTTAGTAATAAGACATCGCCCGCTGAAAAATTACTAACCAACTGTAAAACAGCGTTGTGGTCTGGGCAGTAATGAAAACCCATTTGAGCTAGATTTTCTTTTTGATCCTGGTTGTTATTAATACCTTTGCCACCATAAAGATCGCACCCCACCGCCACAAAATGATCAACTCCCATTTCAGCGGCGTAATTGAGCACCTCTAAATGACGCTCGGACTCAGTACTGCCTAATTCATGCATTTTGCCAAGTACTGCCCAAGATGCTCCGCCACTTATTTGTGTCAAAATAACTAAACTTTTTAGGGCAGCCTTCATACTCTCGGGATTTGCATTGTAATAATCATGAATAATCGTGATGCCAGCAACCTCTTCAACCTGCATACGCCACTTACTCATTGCCTCAGATGTAGTTAAACCATCCGCAATTTTTTCATTACTTACTCCTAACGCAAAGGCAACAGTTGCCGCAGCAAGAGCATTAAGAACTTGGTGTTCCCCTAGTTGAGCAAGTGAAACTGGCACTCGACCAGTTGGAGTCACTAAATCAAAATGAGCATAACCACCGGGTAATTCAAGGTTGCCTGCTCGCACATCTTCGCCAATTATTAATTTCTTAAGATCCAAGCCATCAGCCATTTTTGGTGTGAAATTATCTTGATTTCCCAATACTGCGGTTGCCCCTGCTGGTAAGGCTCTAATTAATTCACCTTTAGTTTTAGCGATACCTTCAATAGAACCAAACTCAGAGAGATGAGCTGTTCCTACAACAAGGACAACTCCAACGTTTGGTGAACTAACTCTGGTTAATAAATCTACATCGCCAGCATGCCTGGCCCCCATTTCGAGAATGCAAAATTGAGTCTTTTCATCTGCTCTTAAGATGGTTAATGGCAATCCAATATCGGTGTTTAAATTTCCTTTAGTTGCTACGGTATTACCAACCTGGCTAAGAATTGAAGCCAGATACTCCTTAGTTGTTGTCTTGCCCTGTGATCCAGTAATACCAATAACCTTCATGTTTGGAAGTAAATCTCGTACCGCTTTACTCAACTGTAGAAGTGCAGCTCCGACATCTTTTACCAGAATAGATGGGTAAGAAACTGGTTTTGATACTAAGGCAAATTTTGCACCATTAGATATCGCATCACCGACGTAATCATGACCATCAACTTTTTCGCCAATAAAGGCGGCAAAGAAATTATCTGAAGTAGCAACCTTTGAGTTAATGACTGGGGTTTGATTAAGTATTTCATCTTCAGCTATTGCAATTAGTTCACCAGAAATAATTTGGGCGAACTCTTTAGCTGAAATTTTAATCATGATTCTTATCTTTTCTTCATCTGAGTTTTTATCTTTAGAATAATGGCATTCTCAAGCTCAAGAAAATCATCAAATGGATAGATCTCACCGTTTACCTCTTGGCCAGTTTCGTGACCTTTACCAAGTAACAACAATGTATCCCCATGTTCTGCCACTGAAACAGCATATGCAATCGCCTCTTTTCGATCTGTTATTACCCGGTTGAGGTTCTCTATTTCATTATTACCAACCATTTGCAAGAGTATGGTTTCGGCAGATTCTCCCCTTGGGTTATCACTTGTAAAGATTGCTACATCTGAACCATTTAAAAGAGAGTTGCCCATAATTGGGCGTTTGCTTTGATCGCGATCACCACCGCATCCCAGAACAGCGATCACCTTGCCAGATGTAAAGAGTTTGGCAGTTTTTAAAACCCGATCAACTGCATCTGGTGTGTGGGCATAATCAATAATTGCGTTAAAACTCTGGCCAAGATCTAATTTTTCAAGCCGCCCAGGAATACTTTGTAATGCTGGAATTACTTGTTCAATTTGCGAAGTTGATAGGCCGGTTTCAAAAGCAATTGCTACCGCTAAAAGTAAGTTATCTAGGTTGTAGTCACCAAGTAACTTGTAATCACAATTTATTACGTCCGCGCCTTGGTGCATTATTGAAACTTGATAGCCATCCTCCTTAGATTTATAGGATGAATAACTCCAATTAGCCTCTTTATTTTGACGAGAAACGGTAGTGACCGGAGTTTTAATTTCAGAATGTAGGCGCTTACCGTATGGATCATCGATATTCACAACTGCTTTATCACTTAGTTTGTCAGTAAATAATTTTGCTTTAGCTAGGTAGTAACTCTCCATATCCCCGTGAAAATCTAAATGATCTTGAGTCAAATTTGAGAAAGCACTAACTTGAAAATGGGCACCATTAACTCGACCAAGTTCTAGGGCATGGCTAGAAACCTCCATCGCTAGGTGAGTAATCTCTTTTTGCACCATCACCGCCGCAATTGATTGAAGATCACTGGCTTCGGGTGTAGTCCTGCTCGATTCATACTTAACACTTCCCACCTCAACCCCAAGGGTTCCAATAACACCTGATGAAAGACCGGCTAACTGCCATAACTGTTTGACCAGATTTGAGGTAGTTGTCTTTCCATTTGTTCCGGTGATACCAACTGCCATTAATGAGCTAAATGGTGAGTTATAAAACCAGGCACTAATTTCTCCGACAAGTGATCGCGGGTTAGGTGTTGCAAAGTATGGCACCTTGATTTCTATTTCTGGCTGTGCCCGATCAGAAAGAATTGCTACTGCGCCATTTTCGATCGCTTGATTTACAAAATTAAGTCCATGAGTTTTATTGCCAGGCAAAGCAATAAATAAATCACCCGGTTTTACTGATTGGGCGTTTAGTTTAACGCCGGTAATTAAAACATCCTTAGTGAATATTGATGGGTTGAACTCTGCTAAATTTTTTGCAGAAATATCTGGGGTCGGCAGATCTTTGTTCAATTTACTCACTTTGTTTCTTTTTATTTGATGAATTAGCTTTGAGCGCGAATATGTTCTCAGCCGCAGGTGTTGGTTTGACTCTTTCATTTTGTAAAACAAAGCTCATTACTTTTTTAAATACTGGGCCAGCAAGTAAGCCTCCCCAGTGCAAGCCTTTTGGATCCTGAATAGTCACGCTAATAACAAATTTAGGTTCATCAGCTGGTGCAAAACCAATAAAGGAGGCGGTGTATCCGCTGTAGCAGCCGCATCTGCTGTTATATCTTTGGGCAGTTCCCGTTTTTCCAGCCACTCGATAACCATCAATTGCAGCAGATGGCGCTGTTCCAGTGCTTGAAACAACACCCTCCATCATAAGTCGCATCTCGGCCGCTGTTTGATCACTTAAAACACGAAGCCCTTCAGTTGTTTTTGCTGGGGTATATCGACCGTTTTGATCAACTACACCAGCCAAAATTGTGGGGTTAACTCTGACGCCATTATTTGCAATCGTGGCAAAAACTGAAGTGGCCTGCATGGCGGTTAATGAGTATCCCTGACCAAATGAGATTGTTGGAAGTGAAACACCAGACCAATCTTTAACTGGGTGCAAAATTCCAGCTGATTCACCAGGTAATTTTGAGTTTGTGCTTTCACCAATTCCAAATTTACGAAGATAATCATAAAGTGTGTTTTTTCCAAGCATCTGTCCAACTTGGATCGAGCCAGTGTTGCTTGATACCGCTAACATTTTAGTTGTCGTCATTTTTACTGTTGGATGTTTCTCATGGTCGCTAAAGGTTCGATCATAAATTTTCATTGAGTAAGGGATGGTAAATACAGTATCCGGTCTGATCTTTTTCTCTTCTAACGCAGCAGCAACAGTTATAACCTTGCCAATAGAGCCTGGTTCAAAAACCTCTTGTACCGATGGATTGTTTAGTTTTTCTAAAGTTATGCTCTTTGAATTGTTAGGATCAAATGTAGGTGCACTAGCTTGAGCCAAGATGTGCCCAGTTTTTGGATCCATTACAACTACTGTGCCAGATTTTGCTCTTGAGGATGTGACTGCTTGATTGATCGCATTTTGTGCTACCCATTGCACATTGCGATCTATCGTTAATCTAATACTGGTGCCAGATTTCGCTTCTACTTGAACTTGTTGCGAACCCGGGATGATACTGCCGCGACCATTTGCATAAAGATACTTACCATTCACGCCACTTAACATTGGATTTAAAGATGATTCAATACCGGAGGCGCCTACTCCTTGATCGTTAATGATTCCAACAAGGGATGCGGTTAATGAACCGCTTGGATAATCTCTAATGAAAGAACGTTCTGGCACAAAGCCACCTATTCGCTTTGTGATGCCATCACTTTCTGACATGACCGAGCTGTTGTAGGCAGATATGGTGGCGTTGACTTCTCGCCAAATTGCAGGAGCTACATCTTTTGCAATTAAAACATAACGTCTTACTCCAGTTAGTTCAGGCTCGAGCTGCTCTGGAGTTAATCCTAAGATCGGTGCTACTAAATTCGCCGCTGTTTGTGGGTCATTTATTAATAATTGATCTACGGCTATATTAATTGCAGAAACACTTCTTGCTAATTCGATGCCATTGATATCGTAAATAGTTCCACGAGGTGCAAGTAAGGTGCCAGATTTTGTCAATTCATTTTGAGCCCGCTCGACAAAGCCTGCTGCTCTAACCGCCTGTAGATCAATTAAGCGAAGGGAAAACAGCATCAGAATTACTAGGGCAATTGCTACCACTTTACGAATGCGATCATGCACTAATTGTTGTTGAGTTAAATTTACTTTACTCATGGCTTAATCTCGTTTGCGGTAAGGTCAAGAAATTTTGGATTGAGATTTACAATCATGCCCATCTCAACTGCGCTTTGCGCTAATTTGTCAGGGGAAGATTTCGCTGCAACCTCTCTAAGAATTGCCTCTCGCTGATCAGCTAAAGTCGTGGCCTGAATCTTTAACTCCTGCAATTTAAATGCATCCTGAGTAAGGGCGGTATTGATGATCAAAAGAGACATTAGTCCCCCAATAAAAACAGCACCCACTGCAAATCCGAATGTGTGGTTATCGGCTTTTTTGCCATTTGCTAATTCAGGGACCAGACGAAGAACTACCTTGTTGGTATTTTCACTTACTACTTTTCGAGAACGTTCTATCGCAGGTGCAAAATCAAAAATTGCCATTATGCAGCCACCCTCTCAATCGCCCGTAAGCGCATAGATTGGGAACGTGGATTTAAATCTTGCTCTGCTAAATCAGCACCTTCACTGCCATTTAAAAGTAATTTAAATTTTGCAGCAGAGTTAGGTAGATCCATTGGTAGACCCAGCGGAGTGGTCCCCTTAGTTGCTTCGGCAAAAAAGTTTTTTACTATTCGATCCTCTAAAGATTGATATGACATAACAACTATTCGGCCACCAATTTTTAGAGAGTTAAGCGCTGCCGGAATTGCACTCTCTAATATTGATAACTCTTGATTTACTTCGATACGAAGGGCTTGAAAGGTACGTTTAGCAGGATTTCCACCTGTGCGACGAGCCGGAGCTGGAATTGAATCCTTTACTATCTCGGCTAAATCTTTAGTTGTGTTTAATTTGCCGAGATCTCTTGCTTTGATAATGTTTTCGGCAATCTTGCTGGCAAATTTCTCTTCACCAAATCTCTGCAGCAACTTAGCTAATTGACCGTGTGAATAGGTATTCAAAACTACCGCTGCAGTTAGGGGTGCGCTTTGATCCATGCGCATATCTAGTGAAGCCTCTTGCGAATACGCAAATCCCCTTGCAGCATTATCTAACTGCATAGAAGAGACGCCAAGATCAAAGAGAATGCCATCTACTTTTGTGATCTTTAGATCGGAGAGTACTTTTTCAATTTGATCATATGTCGAATGAACTAAAGTTATGCGATTTTGATATGGCGCTAGATTGGCAGCGGCTAGATCTAGTGCTGATTGGTCTCGGTCGATTCCAATCAAGTGCAGAGTTTTGAATCTTTCCAACAATAATTTGGCATGTCCGCCAGCGCCAAGAGTGCAATCGATGATTACCGCCTCTGGATTTTTTTCAATTACGGGAGTTAATAGCTGAATACAGCGTTCTAACGCAACTGGTACGTGATTTAACTCTGCATTCATTTACTTCCCCTTTCAGCTAGAAACTTCTTACATTTAATTACTTTTAAATTTTTGATATCAACTTTGGTCACCGCCACTAGGTGGCTTGAAAGATCTAGCGAATAAATTCGAAGATCTAGCCGACGGAGTCGAACTCTTTAAAGTTATGCGCGGCACCGGGGAAGTGGCGCCGCGAATCTTTAGTGAGTGGCGGTGGCCGAAATTGATATCTAGAACAGTCCGGGTAGTACCTCCTCAGAAACATCTGCGAATGTTTTTTCACGATCTGATAAATAAGCGTTCCAAGTTGTTGAATCCCAAATTTCTAATCTGGTATTTGCGCCAATAACTACACAATTTTTTTCAAGGGATGCGTATGTACGAAGACCAGCTGGAATATTTACGCGACCTTGATTATCTGGAACCTCATCGTGTGCTCCGGCAAACATCACACGTAAGTAATCACGTGATTTTTTTTCTGTAACTGGTGCTTGGCGCAAACGTTCGGTAATTAGTGAGAATTCATTAGCGGGAAATACATAAAGACAGCGTTCTTGACCCTTAGTAATTACTAAACCTTCGGATAACTCATCGCGGAATCGGGCGGGCAGGATCAAACGACCCTTCTCATCAAGCTTTGGCTCGTGTGTACCCAAGAACATTGATGACCCCCTTTCACGCTTAGGAAAAAGCTCAGGTCACCACTTTACTCCCTTTTTCCCCACTTTCAACCCCCCTCACCCACTTCTCCTCCCAATCCTCCACACCCAACCCCTTCAGGATTTGGGCATAAAAAAACCGCCCTTGGCGGGCGGCTTACTTAAATCTTGCTTGGATCTACCGATCCTCACCACGTTGATCCCAGCGCTCATTTAGGGTCGCAGACCAGCCAGGTTTTTTAACCCGCTTGGCTCTACCCATTTGCCCGGAGCCAACAGTTAAGTTGCCTAAAATTAAAATCAAGCCAGTCAGGGAAAGCACAAAAGCGGCAACGCCAATCGGAGTGGATTTTGCGATCAGGGCGGTGATTAAGGCGATTAGGCCAAGTAGAAATGTTGCAACACCGAGTAATGCTTTAGATGACTCCTTGGTGCGAGCCTTACCAGTTAAGGTCGAGAGCAGCTTTGGATCCTCTTGATCCAGAGCAGCCTCCATCTCAGCTAATACCTTGAGTTCATGATCGGATAGGCCCATATTCGAAATATAGAGCAGATTTTATCGGCAGGGAAACCCAGAGTGATTAATCTTCATCACTAGGTGAAACCAAGCGTGCTGGGCGAACACTTGCCCTACCAAACTTGGCCTTAACCCGATCAATCGCAGAGTCGGCCTGGCGCCAACCAATATCGCGCTGGCCCAAAAGTAATTGTTCAGATGCATCCTCTGCCGGGATTAACCCCTCAAGTGATACTCCAACC
>JBILCN010000032.1:0-12127 GCA_044353095.1 Candidatus Nanopelagicus sp. | reverse complement strand
CGCCATTACCTTTGTAGTTTTCTCGATCTCCTCATTTAATATCTTTTTTACTCCCGAAAACTTTAAATCAATGGCGTATCAAGTCCCTGAGATCGCGATTTTATCGATTGCAGTGATGCTTTCAATGCTTACCGGTGGCATAGATCTTTCAATTGTAGGTATTTCAAATGCGGCAGCCCTAGTTGCTGCATACATAATGACTGAGCAAATGAATGCTGCGGGGGAGATATCAAATGCGTGGATCATAATTGCTTGTTTGTCTGGAATTTTAGTTGGTTTAATCTGCGGCTTAATTAATTCATTTCTAATTGCGATTTTAAATATCACCCCGATTTTAGCCACCTTGGCCACCATGACATTATTTAATGGCATTGCTATCGGTGTTACCAATGGCATCTCAGTCTCTGATCTACCTAAGCAGTTCATCCGAGTTGGCAATGGCACATTTTTTGGTATTCCAACCCCATTTGTTTTAATGGTAATTATTGCAATTCTGGTTGGTTATTTAATCAATCGCACTGGATTAGGTTTAAAGGTTTTATTAATTGGTACAAATCGAAAGGCTGCCCAGTACAGCGTTATGGGCGATCGCAAAGTTATTGCTTGGACCTATGTTATTTCTGGTTTTCTATCCTCACTTGCTGGCTTAATTATCGCCGCTCGTACCTCAGCTGCTAGCCCAGATTTTGGTAACTCTTACATCTTATTAGCGATTGTAATTGTGGTACTAGGTGGGGTTAATCCGATGGGCGGCTTTGGCACCGTTACTGGTGTTGTGCTGGCAACTTTGGTGTTGCAAATGGTCTCATCTGGCTTTAATGCATTGCGCTTTAGTCAATTTTTCTACCTAGCAGCCCAAGGTGGTGTATTAGTTTTAGTTATGATCTTAAATGCTGTGCTAGAGAATCGAAGAGTTAATAAATCAGTGAAGAAATCAACGGGAGAGTAATGTCATATATAGAGCGCTTAGAAAAGTACTGTCTAACACCTGCGATGGCAGGCTTTGAAGATGAGATGATTAAAAAGTTAAAGGCAGATTTAGCGCCCTATGTTGATGAAATACGAGTTGATGTATTAGGTAATGTGATTACCACAATTAAAAGTGATCAAGCAGGGGCTCCTGAAGTAATGGTATTTGCCCACACAGATTCACTTGGAATGATTGTTAAAAAAGTGGAAGAGAATGGATTTATCCGAATTGAAAGGGTAGGTGGGGTACCAGAGCGAATTCTGGCCGCCTCAAATGTTGTTTTGCAAGCAGCAGATGGCAAGCTAGTAAATGGGCTAATTGGTTTTGTCGCTCATCATTTAACACCTCCTGAGGATAAGTACAAGGTTAAGCCAATCAATGAGTGTTATGTAGATATTGGTGCTAAGAGCGCTAAAGAGGTTGCAGATGCTGGTGTGCGAGTTGGAACACCGGTAATTTATCGCCCAAGCTTTGAGAAATTACTTAATAATAGAGTTGCTGCCACTTCAATTGATGATCGAGCAGGTTGCGCGCTACTTGTTGAATTAGCGGCTCATTTTAAAAAGAATCGACCAAATGTCACCTTGCATCTAGTTGGAACTGTGCAAGAGGAGTTTAATCTTCGTGGCGCAATGGTTGCCGCCCAACAGATTAAGCCACTAGCTGCAATCAGTCTTGATTTAGTTGCTGCTTCAGATACACCAGATATCAAAGATGGAAATGGTGTTGCACTTGGAAAGGGACCAATTGTTGGTACCTATACATTCCATGGCCGCGGCACATTAAATGGCCTAATTCCAAATCCAAAATTACTTGCCCTAGTTGATCAGGCGGCAGCTGATTTAAAGATTAATTTACAACGTCATGCCACCATGGGATTACTTACCGATGCCTCATATGTTCAGTTAGTTGGCGATGGCGTTGCTTGTGTTGATTTAGCGTGGCCAACTCGTTACACCCACTCTGGTGTTGAGAGCTGTTCCATCGATGATCTAGATCAACTTCGTAAGTTGTTAATTGAGATAATCACTAAATTTCCTAAGCAGGAAAAATTTCTTCGAGGATAAACAGCTTTAAATTAAGTTAGAAAGGATTGCTCATGGGACAAGATCTCTTACTTGGAATTGATATTGGAACTTATGAGTCAAAGGGTGTGCTAACCACCGTTAAGGGTGAGGTAATTGCGCAAACTGCAGTTGCTCATCAACTTTTATTTCCCAGGGCTGGTTGGGCTGAGCATGATCCAGAGCTAACTTGGTGGGGAGATTTTTGTACGATCACAAAAAAATTATTAACAACACCAGGTGTAAGTGCCTCTGATATTAAAGGTGTTGGCGTTAGCGCAATCGGCCCGGATGTGCTGCCAATTGATGAGGATTTTAATCCGCTGCGGATGGGCATTCTTTATGGGGTTGATACCAGGGCGGTTAAGGAGATTGATGAATTAAATGCGCAATTTGGTGAGGATACTATTTTTAACGCTACGGCAAACTGCTTGTCCTCCCAATCAACAGGTCCAAAAATTTTATGGATTAAAAAGAATGAGCCCGAGGTTTATAAGAAAGCTAGATGGTTTGTCGATGCCACCACCTTTATCGTGGCTCGGCTAACTAATCGAGTTGTGTTAGATCACTTTTCAGCCGGTTGCATGGTGCCACTTTATGATCCATTCACTAACAAATGGAGTGATAAATACTGTAAAGAGTATGTAAATCTGGATCAATTACCGGAGATTTTATGGAGTAATGAATTAGCTGGTACGGTAACTGAGAAAGCAGCAAAGCAAACTGGATTAGCAGTTGGCACACCCGTCTCAGTTGGCACAATCGATGCTGGCGCAGAGGCGTTGAGTGTGAGTGTGACTAAGCCAGGGGAAATGATGATGATGTATGGCTCAACCATCTTCATGATTCAAGTTACTGATAATAATCAAGCCAGAGAGAAGCGGTTATGGGCGGGTCCATATCTGTTTCCAAATACCTGGTGCCTATTAGCTGGAATGGCGACAAGTGGCTCACTAACTAGATGGTTTAAAGATAATTTTGCAAAAGATTTAGTAATTAATGAGGAGGCTGGTGGAGCTTCGGCTTACACAGAGTTGGTAAAGGAAGCCAAGGCAACGGCTGCAGGTGCTGAAGGTGTAGTTGTACTTCCATATTTTAGTGGCGAGCGAACACCAGTTATGGATCCTCGTGCTAAGGGAATGATCTTTGGGTTAAGCCTTACTCACACTAGAGGACATATCTTTCGATCAATTCTGGAGGGTATGGGACATGGTGTTAAGCAACATGTTGATTTATTCACCAACATTGGTGCTAGACCCGCCACAATAAAATCTGTTGGTGGTGGAACAAAAAATGAGGTTTGGTTACAAGCGATAAGTGATATTTCAGGAGTACCACAAGAGGTAGCGCCATTAACCTTTGGTGCTAGCTATGGCGATGCATTGCTAGCTGGTGTGGCAACTGGTTTGGTGTCATCAGCGGAGGAGATCAGAGTTTGGCAAGGCGCACCTAGGATCGTTCAGCCAAATGTTGAATTGAAAAAAACTTATGAACCATTAAGTGAAATTTATGCAAAACTCTATGATGCAACTAAAGATCAAATGCACAAATTGCATCAACTTGATTATTAATCAAGGATTGAGCATCACCCGATAACTTGGTGTTGATGTTGCTTGTTCAAAAGCTTGCGCTGCCTGCTCGAGTGGGTAGGAGTTATCGATTAATGCAGATAGATCTATTTGACTATTGGCGATCATTTCACTGGCAACTGCGTGATCTGCTCGATCAGCACTGACTACACCAACGGCTGAGGTCTCTTTGTTATGCATCAGGTTTGGGTCAATCGCAAATGGTGTGACCGGATGAGCGGAAGCGAAAAGACAGATCTTGCCTCGATTATTTAAAACATCTAAGGCATCTTGATTTACCTCATCACTGCCATGAGCAGTAATTGCAAAGTCAACGCCGCCGAGAAAAGCCTCTTTAATCCGCTCTCTAATTTTTGGCCCAGCTTTAAAGATTAAATCTGCACCTAGTGCTTTAGCTTTATCTAACCGGGCCTCATTTATATCAACGACACCTACGCGCAAACCAGATTTTTTAAGCACCAGCAGATTCATTAAGCCCATTGTGCCGGCACCAAAAACTACAGCTGTGTCACCTAACCTGGCATTTAACAAGCGAGCCGCGTGAATTGCGCAAGATAAAGGTTCAGCAAGGGCTGCTTGATCCCAAGTGGCATTACCAATTGGAAATACACCATCACTTCGATGAATTTTGTACTGTGCGAATCCACCTGGACCGTACTGGCCACCTTTAAGTGAGAAGTTTAAGAAGTGTTCGGCACATCCTTTATCTTCACCGCGTAAACATGCTCTGCAGGTACTGCATGAGGATGAGCCCATGCTTACTCGATCGCCAACCTTTACATTTGTTACTAATTCGCCAATAGCTGCAATTTCGCCAGCGTTTTCATGTCCACCTAAAAATGGATAATCAGCCTTTGTTTGCCCGGTATAGATTCTTTGTTCCCAAGTACAAAGGCCAGCTGATTTAATTTTAAGCAGTACATCCCGCGGCCCAATAACTGGCATTGGAACATCTATTACCTCAATTTTTTTAATACCGGTAATAACTGCAGCCTTCATTTTCTCACTCACTTAAATTATTTATCCAAAATCTTTACTGCATCGGCGACAGAGGAGTTTTGATGAACTATTGCTCGAATTGATTTAATAAATTTAGCTGGATTTGGATGCTGAACAACATTTCGCCCGTAAACAACACCGGCAGCACCAGAATCCATGGCAATTCGGGTTCGCTCTAGTAATTCAACGGGGCTTACTTGCCCGCCGCCTCTAACTAGAACTGGAACACCGGAGGCGATCTCAACTACCTGATTGAAATCACTCATGGGAGTTGTGGCATCAACTTTGATTAGATCAGCACCTAGCTCTACAGCCTGGCGAACCAGGGCGGTGATTTTATTTACATCACCAACTGAGGCTGATCCAGCACCCGGCTTTGCGGTCATTACTAGCGGCTCTACCATCAGTGGAATTCCAAGTTTTTTACATTTAGCAACTACCTCTTGAATATTTTTAATGCATTGCTCCTGCAATCTAGAGTTTTCATCTAGATTGAGTAAATTCAAAACTACAGCTGCAACATTGGTATCACTAGCAAGATCTAGGGTTGAAATGTCCGCCCTGTCCCAAGCGTGATCAATATCGCGGGCTTCATAAACATTTGTCACATCTAGGCGAAGTGCAATGGCGACATCACTTTTTATTTTCAAATTGTTAAATATCTTTAAACCACCTGGGTTTAGCTGAATTACATCAGGCTTACCAGCCAGAATTTGGGGTAGTGCGGTAGCTAGATTTTCAATTCCTTTGGAAAAGGCGCGATCACCAAAGATGCCAAGATCAAGCGCTATATTTATGCATTTCTTTGATTTTGGATTAAACATTTTCTTTCTTAATTTACTCAACTAGATCAACTCCTGCTCGCTTAGCTATCACTTTAACAATTGCAGAGGCATTTAATTCACCATCGCCTGCATCAACGCCTGCTTTTGCTAACTCCTCAGTAGTAACTGCGATGCTAACTGGGGAATTAAATCTTTCGGCAAATGCTTGAATTAATCGAGCATCTTTTAGCATTAGTTTCAATGGGAAATTAACCTCGTAATCACCTTTAATCACTCCCGCACCTACACCTGCATAAATTGGAGTCTTAAAATCTGCTACCGCTGCAACCTCAAGCACCTTGCGTAAATCTAAGCCGGCATTTTTTGCCAACGACAAAGCCTCACCAATTGAAAGCAGTTGCGATGCAACAAGTAGGTTGCCAACTAATTTCATTTTTGCGCCATTGCCACCTTTGCCCATGTAATGGGTTGTCTCACTGAGTGGCTCTAAAACTGGCAAACTCTTTTTAAATACAGATTCATCTCCGCCAATTACAATCCAAAGGCCACCATCTCTAGCCTCACCCTTGGTACCAAAGATCGGAGCATCAAGAAAGGCGACGCCATTTTTCTCATAAATCATTCGCTGTGCATCACTGGTCTGCGGATCAATAGTGGAGAGATCAATTGCGATCGTCGTTGGTTTTACCTTTGCGGCTAAGTTGAGTCCACCGGTAATTACATCTTTGATTGCAGCATCATCGGCTAAGCAATACATAAAGAAGTCAGCATCTTTTAATAAATCTGCTGGATCGGCGACAGTCTTTGCACCGATTTTTTCAATTTCCTTGAGTTTACTTGCGGTTCGATTCCAGACAGTTACATCATGTCCGGCTTTAACTAAATTACCCACCATGCCGGTGCCCATAATGCCTAAGCCAATAAAACTAACCTTTGCCATTTTAATTCAACCTACTATCTTGATTTGTTAGCGGCTTGAACTAATTCAATTACTCGCTTTGGGTCAACTGGATTAAAAGTTTTTCCATCAATCTTCATCGCACTACCTGAAATAACGCCATCTGCCATTTCTAGTGTCTTAGCAACTGTAGAAGCGTTGACGCCAGTGTTTGCAAAAATTGGCGTATTTTTTGCAGCACCCTTCGCTGCTAGCAGGTCAGCTTCACTAAATGCGACTCCTGCTACTGGGCCCGAAATAAGAATGGCATCAAAACCAAAGTATTCAGCAGCCTTTGCTCGTTGTTCAACGGTTCGTCCTTCAAGGGCTGAGGCAAACTCCGGAACAATGTTGGTAAATAGGGCGATCTGATCAGCTTTTAATCTAGTCCTTGCTTGCGCGATGGCGGCAGGGTCTGGAGTTAACAAACCCATCTCGCTGGAAAATGAACCGCACATTACCTCGCGCACAAAAGATGCTCCGCAGCCGGCGGCTGCCTCAATTGAAGCGATTGGGTCCCAAAGTAGATTTACACCATAAGGAATTTTAATTTGATCATAAACAGCGCCAACTAAGAATGTGGTCCATGTACCAACCTCAGAGTTTAATTTTGTGGTGTAAGGCAGATCTGATTCATTGCAAAATAAAAGTCCATCGATTCCACCATCTTGTAAAGCTTTTATATCTGCCTTGACGGCGGCAATTACTGATTTCAAATCAGGATTAGCTTTTGCTTGGGGCTGTCCAGGTGAGGCAGGTAGGTGCACCATGCCGATAATCGGTTTATTGGCTTTAAAGATCGAATTAAGCTTAATTGACATAACTACCCCTTCGAATTGCCTTAATCATAACATGAAAAAATATTAGATTATTTCGATCAAATGCTTGATTTTTTATTCTCACTACTAAAGATAGAAACTCCTTGGTAAACCGTAAGTGGATTTGCTAGCAGATCATCTAACATTCCTAAAAAAGATTTCACATGTGCTGTTTCAAGATGAGATTTAAATGCTGCTTCATTCTCGTAAACTTCAATATTCATAAACACACCGGGACGATCTAGTAATTCATGAACAGCATAAGTTTTCACACCCGGCTCTTGCCATGATGCGGCAGCACCATTATAAAGTTGTTTCCGTAATTCTTCTGATTTGCCAGTCTTTGCCTCAAATATTGCAGTAACTATCATGATGCTCCTTAAGTATTCGGGTACTAAAGTTAAAGATTTACCTCAATTCTTGCACTTAATCACTGCTAGCACAATGCTGTATTACCGCTTGCTCACAGCATTTAATCGACTAATTTGATCAGCAGTTAATTCAACTATTTGAATTATCTCCTCTAGCTGCTCAACAGTTCTGGCACTTGCAATTGGTGTGCTAACGCCAGGATGGCTTCGCAGCCAAGCCAGTGCGATGGCTGCAATCGGGGCATTGCTCTCCTTAGCCACCTCATCTAGCACATCAAGGATTGCAATACCTCTTTGATCTAGGTAGGCAGAGGCGGAAGCTGATCTTATGGAGTTAACAGTTTTTCCGACTCGATACTTTCCAGTTAGGAATCCTTTAGCTAATCCATAAAATGGAAGCGCAGATAGATTGTATTTTGAAACAATTGCGGCTTGTTCGGATTCAAAAGGATCTCTAACAATTAAATTGTAATGATCTTGCAGAGCAATATAAGCGGCTAAATTATTTTCTTTAGAAATCAAAAGTGCTTGTTCAAGTCGATCTGCCTTGTGTTGTGAGGCTGCGACATATCTTATTTTTCCTTGTTGAATTAAGTCGGTATAAGTGGCCAAAGTTTCAATGGTAGGCACAGCTAAATCATCCTCATGGGAGTAATAGATATCAACATAATCTGTTTGTAATCGGTTAAGGGAGTCGGTGAGTGCTGCCTTGATATTCTCGGGGGACAGACCGCGCCGAGTAGTTAACTTAGCGACCTTAGTGGCCAGAATAATTTTGTCTCGATTGCCTCGCGCCTTCATCCACTTACCGATTATGGTTTCAGATTCCCCGCCAGAGTTACCCTCTTTCCACTCTGAGTAAACATCTGCAGTGTCGAGAAAATTACCGCCATATGCAACGTATGCATCTAAAACTTTAAATGATTGCTTTTCATCAGCGCCCCAGCCAAATACATTTGTTCCTAGGCACAACGGATGCACTGAAATATTGGTATTTGGAAGGTTTAGGGGATCAAAGAGATTCGGCACCCGCTGAGTGTATCGAGCATTCGCAACTATCAAAGGTGAGTTTGATTCCATCCTTAGTTAGGAAAGTATCACCATGTTTTAGCTTTGATTGATTACGGAGCAACTTCGATAATGACAAATACTTCACCCGTTTTTATTGCATCATTTACTTTAAACAGCTGTTCCACAACTACTCCAGCAACGAGAGAGGGGACTTCAACAGTGGCTTTATCAGTTTCAACTTCTAGCAGTGACTCACCAACGGCTACCTGATCACCCGGCGCCTTATTCCAATTTACAACAAAAACTTCGTCCACTGTTTCGCCTACTCGTGGCAATTTTACTTTTACTTGCATAATCCTCTTACCTCTTTGATTCAGCCAAGATATTTTTAAACATATCTTTTACTGTTGGCTCTGGATCGTTTTGAACTTTTTTAATAGTTGTCTGCATAAATTCTTCGGTTTCAGAGATCATTTTTGCAATTTTCTCTGAAGAAAGTAAACCTTTGGCGATTAAATGCTCCTGCGTTACTTTAATTGGATCACGCTTTTCCCATTCGGCTAACTCACCTTCGGGTCTGTAAGGTGCAGTATCTGCTCTTGAATGTCCAGAAAAACGATAAGTTTTTGCTTCAATAAGAGTTGGTCCACCACCAGTTCGAGCTCTTTCAACTGCGACTTCTAGTGCCGCTCTCACCGTATAGATATCCATTCCGTCTATTTTAAGGTTTGGCATGGCATAACTATCAGCACGAGTATGTAAATCTTCTATAGGTGTTGTCGTGTTGATCCGACTATATTCGCCATAAACATTGTTATCACAGATAAAAATCACTGGTAGCTTCCAAATCGCAGCAAGATTTAAAGTTTCATGGAAGGCCCCAATATTTGTGGCACCATCTCCAAAAACAGCAACTGCAACATTTGATTTTTTTTGTATCTGAAAGGCGAGCGCAGCTCCAGCAGCAATTGGCATTCCGCCACCGATAATTGCTGAAGTCGGCAAAATTCCTACACTGCTATCGCAGAGGTGCATCGATCCGCCTAAGCCGCCGGCACAACCTGTGGCTTTACCCATAATTTCTGCAAGTGCTGAATGGGAAGAAAGTCCTAGGGCAAGAGCCAAACCGTGACCTCGGTATGTTGCGGCAACAACATCATCTTTATTTAATACTGAAGCAATTCCCACAGCCAATGCTTCTTGTCCGACACATAAATGTGTCGTTCCTCGAATTGCACCAGAGGCAAAAAGTAAATTAGTTTGTTTTTCAAATTCTCGGATCTCAAGCATCCGCTCAAACCAAGCAATTTCATTATCTTTTAGGGTGGAGCGTCGCTCTACTGAATTGCTCACTTTGCTACTCCTTCACTAACCCACCAGGCATCTGGAACAGAGTTGTTTTTCATAGATTCAAGGATCTGACGGCAAACATCATCGGGATTTGGTGCAAATTTTGCTTCCAAACCACCATTAAAGGGCACTGGGATATCCGGAGTTGTTATTCGAAATGGAGCACTGACCAAGGAAGAGAAGAGCTCCTTAGTAACTGTGGCAATTATTTCAGATCCCCAGCCACCGCTTAGTGGTGCTTCTTCAACAACAATTAATCTTTTACTCTTTTTAACTGAGTTTAAAACCGTTTCTCTGTCCCACGGAACTATTGTTCCTAAATCTATTAAATCAGCACTCACACCTGCTTGGGCAATGGCCGCTTTGGATACATTAACCATGTTCCCAAGTGCGACGATTGTTAAATCAGTTCCAGTAGTAAGCACACGGGCTTGACCTAATTTCATCTTCAGATTGAAATCAACATCCCCGCGCTCTGCGTACAGGATACGTGGTTCTAAAAACACTACTGGATCTGGATCAGCAATCGATGCTCTTAACAAACTATATGCTGATTGTGGATCTGATGGAGTAACAACTTTTAAACCAGGAGTAGCTGCCACCCAATTTTCAAGAGTTTGTGAATGCTGACATCCAAAACCTAAACCAGATCCAGATGAGGCACGAACAACCATTGGAACTGAGTACTGCCCTTTACTCAAATAGCGCATCTTTGCCGCTTCGGTAACTAGTTGGTCGAGTGCAACCCCTAAAAATTCTATAAACATAATCTCAACGACTGGTTTCATTCCCATCATTGCCGCTCCAACTGCGGCTCCGGTAAATGCCATCTCCGAAATTGGAGTATCACGTACTCGCTCAGGACCAAAAGTTGTAAGCAGGCCTTCAGTGGCTTTGAAAACACCTTCAGCTGCTGCTATATCTTCACCGAAAGTAATTACTGTTGGATCAGCCTTCATTTCATCGGTCAGTGCGGCAACGATTGCTTGCCTAAACCTAAGTGCGGGCATTTTTTGTCCTGGCTCTCTTAATCTTTGTACTGAAAAATTATTGACTCTAAAACCAATGATTTCAGCTACTAGATTGCTTTACAATAATAAGCGTATGAGGTCATCTGGGTCAATACCCCGACCGGGGAAATAAGCCAAATGGAAGATAAATGCACTTAGATAACTTCTATTGTATTTAAATGATAAGTGGTTAGGTTAAAATAGCTAACCATGGGGGACATAATGGATTTGACCATAACTAAGATTGAGACTGAAGCAATTCGAGTTCCGCTAGAACGCGTGTATCGAGGCAGCCATTATAAAATGACACATCGCTCCACAATTGTTACTCGCGTTCACACTGCAAGTGGCTTGGTAGGTGAAGCGTATGCAGGTGATGAAGATGCAGGCTTGATGGAAATTGATGGGATTATTCATGAAGAAATCGCTCCTTTACTTTTAGGCCAAGATGGATCTGCCATTGAAAAATGCTGGGAGTTGGCTCGACCTGTAACATGGAATATTCTGCGTGATCGCAGACTTGGATTAGTTGCTTGTGCTTCATTAGATGTGACTCTCTGGGATTTATTTGCACGTTCGCTAGATGTTCCACTTTGGAAGCTTTGGGGTGGCTATAGATCATCAATTCCTGTAATAAGTATTGGTGGTTACTACGGAAGTGAAATGAGCATTGAAGAAGAGGTTGAGTACCTGCGTAATGAACAGTTTGCGGGAATGAAATTTAAGATTGGTGGTTTGAGTCCGGAAGAGGATGCGGTGCGATTTAAGCGGGCACGCGCAGCAGGTGGAGATGATTTTCGGATTGCAGTTGATGCAAATCAGGGTTACACCCCAGAACAAGCAATTAGGTTTGCCAAGTTAGTTCAAAATGACAATTTGTTGTGGTTTGAAGAGCCATGTCAATGGCAAAATGATCGGCGCGGAATGCGCGATGTTAGATACTCCGGCAGCGTTCCAGTCTGCGCAGGACAAAGTGAATTTTCAGCAGCTGGTTGTCGAGATTTAATGGAAACGGGTTCGATAGATTTTTGTAATTTTGACTCATCATGGTCGGGCGGGCCGACTGAATGGCGCCGCGTTGCAGCGATGGCAACTGTCTACGATGTTGGAATGGCCCATCATGAAGAAGCTCAAGTTGCATCACATTTATTGGCATCAATTCCGCACGGTGGTTATTTAGAGTTTTTCCACCCGCAACGTGATCCAATTTGGCACAACTTGAT
>JBILCN010000031.1:0-12631 GCA_044353095.1 Candidatus Nanopelagicus sp. | reverse complement strand
CCTGCAACAGATAATGATCTAAGTAAGTATGCATCTAATATTAACGATGGGTCATATTTTTTTTCAGCTAGTGCTTTTAGTGAACCTGCAACAAGTAGAAATTGCTGTAGAGCTGGCTCGTGTTCTGCCTGGGTAAAGCGCTCTGCCGCTTCAAGTATTGCGGAGGTTACAGTCCAGTTTTGATAGTCACTGGATAAAACATCTCCGTAATTTTCAATCGCCTCTACCTGCGTAATGGTGTCAAAGGTTCGACCGGTATAAAGTTGTAAATCAACATAACTTGCCGGCTCAAGCCGGGCGCCAAATCTTGATTTAGTTCTGCGAACACCTTTTGCAACAGCTTTAATCCGCCCATGTTCGCGGGTGAATAAGGTGATTATTCGATCCGCCTCCCCTAATTTATGAGTGCGCAGGACAATCGCCTGATCTCGGTAGAGCGCCATACTGGCTAACTTACTAGAGCCAAGCAGGAAATTTCAGAAAACTAGGGCTGGGTATTGACTCTTATCATTCTATTTCTAATATTTACCTATGGAAAACCTCCTAAAAAAACCCCTCATTTCAATAACTATTCTTTTTCTCATCTTAAATCAAGGAGTTTTACCCGCCAATGCTGGCATCAAAGCTGGGTCAGGGTGCAAAACGTTAAATCAAAAAAATCAGTCTTCTGGAAAAATTTATACATGTATCAAATCAGGTAACAAGCTTGTTTGGGATAAAGGTGTGCCGGCTTCTAAAAACTCAACCATCAGCGGATCTGGTGATGAACTTGAATCTCTGCCATTGGATGCAGCCAAACCTTTAGATGTTGATTTAAAAGGTCAAGGACAAGGCAAGGGGTTAGCGTTTGTTCCATATGGTTTTGATACTGGACCTCGTGGTCAAGGAGCAGTCGGAACGGTAACAAAAAATCCGCAACCGGTTTTTTATGCACCAATTGGCACATCAGTGCTTGCTCCAATCACAGGAGTAGTTACTAAAATTAACAAGTTGTACTCAAATGACTACAGCATCATGATGGCTTCAAGTTCAAACTCAAAAAATATCTGGGAGGTAGAGCACGTCATTGCAGTTAGTGTTAAAGAGGGAGACAAAGTTAAAGCAGGGCAGGCAATTGCCAAGGTGGGTGATTTTGATGAGAGATACACTCCTGGAATCGGACTGGTAGAACTTGGACTATTGGTTGCATCGACTGGACCACCGACTCATATTTGTCCCTTTACGAAAATAAAAGCCTCTGTAAAAACCAAAATAATTAGTGACTTGGCAGCGATGGTCGCTGCCGACAATAAGCGAGGATTTTCAGCCGGCACACTGGCACAACCAGGGTGCGTGAATCTGAATCCAATTGAAGGTTAGCTTTAATTAACGAACTGCTCGATTAATTGAAGAGATAACCGCTTTTAGCGCAGCGGTTGTAGTGCTTGGATCAATTCCAACTCCCCAATAAACCTTGCCTGCTACTTCACACTCTAGGTATGCCGCAGCTTTCGCGTCCCCTCCTGCAGATAACGCGTGCTCGTAATAATCAAGTACGCGAAGCTCCATGCCAGGTGCATGTGCATTAACAATTGCAACAAAGGCTGCAATCGGGCCGTTTCCAGCGCCTGATAAATTATGAGATTTACCGCCATCAATTAACTCAACAGATAGCTTTACATCCTCATCCATTTGTGAAGTTTGTGAGAGGGCCGTTAATTTAAATCGGCCCCATTGATTCTCCTTTGCTGGCAGGTACTCATCCTCAAATGAATGCCACATAGCATCTGGTGAAACCTCACCACCTTCAGAATCTGTTTTTGTTTGAATTACTTGGCTGAACTCAATTTGAAGTCTTCGCGGTAAATCTAATTGATGTTCATTTTTCATCAGATAAGCAACGCCACCCTTACCGGATTGACTGTTTACGCGAATAACCGCCTCGTATGAGCGCCCGATATCTTTTGGATCAATTGGTAAGTAAGGAATAGACCAAGTGAATTCATCTCGAGTTTTTCCTGCTGCTTTTGCATCTGTATCTAAGTGATCAAATCCTTTTTTAATTGCATCTTGATGAGAACCAGAAAATGCAGTGAAGACTAAGTCGCCACCATATGGATGTCGCTCTGGCACACGCAATTGATTGCAGTACTCAACAGTTCTGCGAATCTCATCAATATTGCTGAAATCAATCATTGGATCAACACCATGGCTTAACAAGTTAAGGCCAAGGGTAATTAAGCAAACATTTCCAGTGCGCTCACCATTTCCAAATAATGTACCTTCAATTCGATCTGCCCCTGCCAAGTAGGCAAGCTCTGCTGCTGCAACACCAGTTCCACGATCATTATGTGGATGCAAACTTAAAATGACGCTATCTCTATTCTTTAAGTTCCGATGCATCCATTCAATTGAATCTGCATAGATATTTGGCGTTGCCATCTCAACTGTTGCCGGTAAATTCATGATGGTCTTCCACTGCGGGGTTGGCTTCCAAACATCATTTACCGCGTTGCAAACCTCAACCGCAAACTCAAGTTCGGTACCGGTGTAAGACTCAGGTGAGTACTCAAATGAAACCAGAGTGCCCGGAACAGTTTTAACTAAATCTAAACAGATTTGTGCGCCATCAGTTGCAATCTTCATGATGCCAGCTTTATCTTGACCAAAAACAACCCGTCGTTGTAGCGCTGAAGTTGAGTTATATAAGTGAACGATGGCTTGCTTTGAACCTTTAATTGATTCAAAGGTTCGCTCAATTAATGGTTTACGAGCTTGGGTTAGAACCTGAATAACTACATCATCTGGGATTAACTTCTCTTCAATGATTTTACGAATGAAATCAAAATCAGTTTGTGATGCAGCCGGAAAACCAACCTCAATCTCTTTGTAACCCATCTTTACCAACAATTGAAACATTGCTAGTTTGCGATGTGCATCCATTGGATCAATCAGCGCTTGGTTGCCATCACGCAAATCAACACTGCACCACTTTGGTGCTTTGGTAATTGTTTTATCTGGCCAAGTGCGATCGGTTAAGGCGCCATTATTTGGAAATGGATTAAAGGCAGAGTACCGATTAACCGGCATCTTTGATTTGCTTTGATCTGGGAAATTACTTGTCATTTTTTTCTGAACTCCTCGTCGAATTTTTTTGGGCTTACGGGTCTACCGATGCGACCAACCCCGCGACGAGGGGACCGGTTACTTGGCCCCGCCGCGGCAGGTAAGAAGAAGCAGAGTTGAAAGTGAAGGCAGGTTGAATGAAGTTGTTGCTGATGAACCTGCATTTAACATGGTCCAAGGTTAACCGAAGCATCGAATTCATGCCAATTTAAACCCAAACCCATTCCCTTTATATCCCTTAATCCATACGATTAAAGCATGGCAATAAAAATGGCCAAGCCATTTACCTCCCCTAGACCGGCGGAGTATGCACAGATACCAAAACCAATCTATAGAAAAGATTGGTTTACAGATTCACTTTTGCCGGGGCCAAATCCAAAATTATCTGATCTGCAAAGCATAATTTTTCTGGCCGACACTCCAAAGTACATTTTAAATCTGCAACGTAAATATGGTGATCATGTATCTTTTTTTCTTTCAAAGCGATTGTTTATCGGTTTATTTTCACCCGCATCTGTTCATGAAGTAACAGTTGCCCAGCAACATAGCTTTGTGAAGGGTGTTGGTTTTGCCCGAATGCGCAAAGTATTAGGTGAAGGATTACTGACTAATGAAGAGCCGATTCACCTAAATCATCGCCGGATGATGCAACCACCATTTCATCATGGAAATCTGGATGGCTACGTTTCATTGATGTTTGATCTGGTTGAGAAATACACCGAGCAATGGCGCAGCCAGGATGAAATTGAACTAGCCCCAGAGATGATGGCGCTAACTTTAGAAATTGTTGCACAATGTTTGTTTGGCCTAGATTCACATCAGTACACAAAAGCGATTGCACACAATATGGAGATCGCAATTGACCGAATTGAACGCACTATGTTGCCTGGACTTGAAAAATTTGATCACTCGCCTATCTCCTATTTCAAGAAGTTTGAAATTGCTTCAGATAATTTAGCTGATATTGCAGAGGAAATAATCAACAAGCGAATTGCGTCAAAAGTGACAACTTCAGAAGATCTGCTTGGCATTATGTTACAGATGCAGGATCAGGTAAGTACTGAACACATCAGGGATGAGGTCTTAACCTTGATTTTAAGTGGCCATGAAACTACTGCAAATGTGATGTCATGGGCTTTCTCATACTTAAACAAAAACCAGAAATTTCGTGAACTATTGCGACAAGAGGCGTTAAATCAAAGTTGGTTAGATGAGAAACGTGCACCAACTTATAAAGAGTTAGAGGATGGCTCACCAATCGCAACTGCAATTCTTAACGAGACGATGCGGCTTGCACCGCCAGTTTGGATTGCGCCAAGAATTGCTACTAAAGATGTTGTAATCGAAGGTGTAAAGATTCCAGCTGGTGCGCATGTGTTGGTAAGCCAATATGTGACTCATCGAAATCCAAGATACTTTCCAGAGCCAGAACTCTTTGATCCAAATAGATGGCTTGCGCCAAACTTTGAAAACTCCCTACCAAAGGGTGCTTACTTTGCCTTTGGTGCTGGCAGTCGCAAATGTTTAGGCGAGTACTTTGCACTGGCTGAAGCAAGATTAATTTTGTTAATGGTAGCTAGAAGCTTTGAACTATCTGGAAAATTTCCTAAGCCACAGCCTCGTGCTACCTACCGCCCAAAGGGCAAGGTTAAAAATCGCGTAAAGGTTTTAGATTAAAGAGAGAAGCTTGGGTACTCATCACTCACCAGCAGAATTGCATATCCATATACGCGATTCCAGTAAGCCATTACCTTAACCACGCCATCTGCACTTGCATCAGGGTAATTACCAGTAAATAAGATATTAAACCAAGCGATCACTGTAAGGACTAATGCATAAATAGCGTAGAGCACTCCAACTACGTAAAGTGGAATAGCTAAAAACCATTTATATAGTGGTGCATAACGATTTAAGTTTTTACCGCCAGCTATCTCTGGAAAATCTAGCTTTACCTTTTGATTCTCTTCAATCGATGGGTACTCATCGGTTAGGCAAAAAATAAATGAGGCTAATCGATTAGTTAAAGATAGATATGCCTTATTAAATGCTAAAACGTAAGATGGATAAACCCCACGAAAGATCAGCGCAAGAGCTGCTGGGACAATAAATACTCCGCCGGTGTATTGCAAAAACTCACCATTATCGCTGGCCCATGTGGAAAATGCGGAGACAAAGATCATGAAGGGAACGGCCAAAACCAATCGCCAAAGAACTGATCCTTTATCCCGATTATCTAGATCAACAACTATGTGGGTAACAATTTGTTTGCTCATGCAAAGATTCTAGCGAGAAATTTCTATAAAACTGGCAGATACCTACTTAATTCAAAGGCGCTTACCTGCTTACGATACTCATTCCACTCAGCACGCTTATTTCGCAGCACAAACTCAAAGACATCATCGCCTAATGTCTCTTTCACTAATTTACTTTTCTCCATGGCAGATATTGCCTCTGCTAAATCAGATGGCAGTGGCGTTGGATCTGAATTTTCATTTAATTCATACTTACCCTCAACACCAGCTAGGCCTGCGCCAATAATTACAGCAAAGGCTAGATATGGATTGCATGCTGAATCTGGTGAACGAATTTCGATTCGAGTTGATGCTTCTTTCTTTGGTTTATAAGTTGGAATACGAACTAATGCATTGCGATCATTTTGCGCCCAGGTTGCAAATGCTGGTGCTTCGCCCCCGCCATTTAATCGTTTGTATGAGTTAACCCATTGATTAGTAATTGCAGTTATCTCTGCTGCATGTTTGATAATTCCTGCAATAAATGAGCGACCAACCTTTGATAATTGCATTGGTGCACCCGCTTCATAAAATGCATTCTTCTCGCCTTCAAACAACGAGATATGAGTATGCATTGCAGATCCTGGATGTTCTGTAAATGGCTTTGGCATAAATGAGGCGTAGAAGCCTTGGTCTAGTGCAACCTCTTTCACAACATGTCTAAAGGTCATGATGTTATCTGCAGTAGTTAACGCGTCCGCATAACGCAGATCAATCTCCTGTTGACCAGGGGCGCCTTCATGATGAGAAAACTCAACGGATACTCCCATGGCTTCTAACAATGTAATTGCCTGCCTGCGAAAATCATGACCAACAATTGATGGTGTGTGATCAAAGTAGCCAGCCGAATCAACTGGAATTGGCGCTTCACCATTTACTGGTTGATTTTTAAATAAGAAAAACTCAATCTCTGGATGTGTGTAACAGGTGTATCCAAGCTTTGCCGCTTTTTCTAACGTTCTCTTTAAAACTCTTCTTGGATCAACAGAGGCCGGTGTTCCATCTGGCAATGCAATATCGCAAAACATTCGCGCCGCACCTGGTGCTTCAGTTCGCCAAGGCAATACTGAAAATGAGGATGGATCAGGTCTGGCCAACATATCTGCTTCGGTAACCCGAGCAAAACCTTCGATTGCAGATCCATCAAAGCCAATTCCTTCAGCGAAGGCGTTTTCTAATTCTGCTGGTGCAATTGCAACTGATTTTAAAAATCCAAGTACATCGGTAAACCACAGGCGAACAAATCTGATGTTGCGCTCTTCTAAGGTGCGAAGCACAAACTCTTGTTGTTTGGCTAAATCTGATGGGGAGTTCATAGGTGGTATTAAAACAAAGCCGCGTTACGGCTGTGTTAACAAACTTATCCGGCCAACCCAGCACCCATGCTTAAATAACGAAAGAGTCGCCAGTTTCAACAGTGCTTTGTGGCAACAAATCCTTGGTAACCACAGAGTTTGCTGCAATTTTTGAGCCATCACCAATGTTGATATTGCCCAAAACTTTTGCTCCTGCGCCAATTAAGACGTTGTTTCCAACAGTTGGATGACGTTTATCTTTAGCAGTAACGCCAACATTGCTCTTGGCCCCTAATGTCACATTGTGATAAATCATGACATCATCACCGATTACAGCTGTTGCGCCAATTACTACGCCCATGCCGTGATCAATAAATAGTCTTCGGCCAATCTTTGCTGCTGGATGAATCTCAATTCCAGTAGTACTTCGCACCAAATTTGCATGGATGCGGGCAATTAACTTCAAGTTTATTCGCCAAAGAAAATGTGAGATTCGATGGCCCCAAACTGCATGCACACCTGGATAGGTCAGCGCTACCTCTAATCGATTTCGCGCAGCCGGATCTTTGGCAAGTGCGGTATCAATATCTTCAAATATTTGTTTGAACATTTAATCTGTTAAATCTTCATACAAAACAGTTGAAAGATAACGCTCACCAAATGAAGGAATGATTACAACAATATTCTTACCGGCAAACTCTGGTCGTTTTGCAACAACTGATGCTGCCCAAAGCGCAGCACCTGATGAAATACCCGCCAAGATGCCCTCTTCACTTCCAGCACGACGTGCATACTTAATTGCATCTTCTGCTGATGCATCTAAGATTTCATCATAAACTTTGCGATCCAATACTGGTGGTACAAAGTTTGGTCCAATTCCTTGTATTGGGTGTGAGCCAGGTACGCCACCATTTAAAATTGGGGAGGCTGCCGGTTCAACACCAATTACTTTAATGCTTGATTTACGCTCTTTAAGTAGTTGTCCAGTTCCAGTAATTGTTCCGCCAGTTCCGATTCCAGAAACCAAAACATCAACTGTGCCATCAGTATCTCGCCAGATCTCTTCACCAGTTGTTTGGCGGTGAATGATTGGGCCTGCTGCGTTTTCAAATTGACGAACCATTACTGCGCCAGATTTTCCTAGCTCCTCAGATCTTGAAACAGCACCCTTCATTCCCTCTGCTGCTGGAGTTAAAATTAATTCTGCGCCATATGCTCTTATTAATTTACGTCGCTCTTTCGAAACTGATTCTGGCATTGTTAAAATTACTTTGTACCCGCGGGCTGCGCCAACCATGGCCAGAGCAACTCCAGTATTTCCAGAGGTAGCTTCAACAATTGTGCCACCAGGCTTTAGTTCACCACTTTTTTCAGCGGCATCAACCATGGCAATCGCAAGGCGATCTTTTACAGTTGCAGATGGGTTGTAGAACTCAAGCTTTGCCCAAACATTTGCGGCCGCACCATCCATAATTTTATTTATTTTAACTAGCGGGGTATTTCCGTAGATCTCAGTAATATCATTGTAAATCTTCATTTATTTCTCCTATAAATTGGTTGGTTGAATGAAAAAAAGGTCTTGCGGGATGAGAAAGAGAATAAATTAGCAACTACAAGATGTGGCAAGACCAAAATCAATTACCCGGCGGCGCGTAAACAGCCATTTGCCGATTGATTTGATCATGGGAGAAATCTAAAGCAGTAATAAAGTTATTGCTAATTGCGAATTGTTTGCGTGTTCCCTACGCAGTGGTTTAAGACTCTTTCCAGTGTGATGTGATCGGCAATCGGCGATCCTTACCAAAGGCTTTGCCAGAGATTTTGGTGCCAGGTGGATATTGCCGGCGCTTGTATTCAGCCCGATCTACTAATTGAATAACCCGATCAACAAGGGCTGCATCAAAGCCAGCTGCAATTGCGCCAGGGCGGCCACCATCTTGATCAATATAAATATGTAGCAATTGATCCAATACTTTGTAATCTGGAAGTGAATCAGTGTCCTTTTGTCCTGGGCGCAGCTCAGCACTTGGCTCTTTATTAATTGAGTTAACCGGAATTGGCGGCGTCTGTCCATCATTTATTGCCTGCTGATTTCGCCATCTAGCTAAATCCCAAACTTGAGTTTTGTATAAATCCTTAATCGGTGCGAATCCACCAACTGCATCCCCATAAAGAGTTGAATAACCAACTGCAAGTTCAGATTTATTTCCGGTTGCTAAAACTAGGTGCCCCTCTTGATTAGATAATCCCATCAAGGTGGTGCCACGAACTCGGGCTTGCACATTCTCTTCTGCTAAGCCAGCTAAACCTAGATTGCTAATAAAGGATTGCACCATTGGCTCGATCTCAATAATTCGATACTTAAGACCAATATCCATCGCCAGCGCCTTGGCATCACTTAATGAGTGATCAGATGAGTACTTGCTTGGTAGAGCAATTCCATGCACCCGATCAGCACCAATTGCATCGGCTGCGATCGCCGCCACCACCGCAGAATCAATTCCGCCAGATACGCCTAGTACAACAGATGGAAAATTATTCTTTGCTACATAATCTCGTAAGCCGACTACTAGCGCCTGCCAGATTTGTGCGAGATCATCCAACCTTGGCGCTACGCCTGCAATTAATTTCTTGTACTTTAAAATTGGTGGATCTGAGATTATTAAATCGGGATCACTGCTAGCAACCTTTACATCTAAATCAATAATCATTAATCCCTCTTCAAATTGAGGGGCGCGAGCGATGATCGAGCCATCAGAATCAACCACAATGGTGTCGCCATCAAAAACTAAATCATCCTGACCGCCAGCCATATTTACATAAGCCAAAGGTGCATTTACCTGTTGCGCTCTTCGTTGCACTAATGTCAGACGAAGATCATCCTTATTTGCTTCAAATGGGCTGCCATTTGGAACTAAGAAGAGGCCAATATTTCGACGTGCTAGTTCAGCAACTGGTCCACCCTCTTGCCAAATATCCTCACAAATTGCAATACCAATATCAACGCCAACAACTCTGATTACAAGTGAGTGGTTTCCTGGTTTGAAATTACGAAACTCATCAAAGACTCCGTAATTGGGCAGGTGATGTTTAATGTAGGTAGCAACTATTGCCCCGCGATGAATTACGGCTACACAATTCTGTGGTTCACTTTTTTCACTCTCGCCTAAATAACCAACTAATAAGGTGAGATCCCCGCAGCCTTCATCGCTGATTCGTTTTGCTATGTTGTTGACTGCATTTATTGAGGCTGATCTAAATGAGGCACGGGTGGCTAAATCTTCAACTGGATAGCCGGTCACAATCATCTCTGGATAAACAACTACTACGGCGCCAGCGTTGGCGGCATCTCGAGCATGCTTTGAAATGTTGTCAGCATTTGCCGCCAGATCACCAACAGTTGGGTTGATCTGAGCGAGCGCGATTCGTATCTGTCCCATATTCACTTTTCAAGAGTACCTCGAATCGCTATTGTGAAGTAAAGTTGGCATCCCAATACCGACAGGGACCCTTCATCGGGCCTTGATCGAAAGAAGGATGACATGAGCAATGCAACAACCTCGCGCGTTTCAATAACAACTCTTGCAGCCAAGAAAAAGGTGGGGCAAAGGTGGGCGATGCTTACCTGTTATGAACAGATGACCGCATCCATCTTTGATCAAGCCGATATCCCAGTGCTGCTCGTTGGCGATAGTGCGGGCAATAACTTTTTAGGTGAAGAGAACACAATTCCAGTAACCGTTGACCAATTAATCCCCCTAGCAAAAGCGGTGGTTAGCGCATCAACGAAGGCGATGGTTGTGGGAGATCTTCCCTTTGGCTCTTATGAATCATCTCCGGAACAGGCGCTCGCAACAGCTATTCGCTTTTTTAAAGAGGCGAAGGTGCAAGCGGTAAAACTTGAAGGTGGCACAAAGGTAGTTCCACAAATTGAAAAGTTAATTGCAGCCGGAATTCCAGTTATGGGCCACCTTGGCCTTACTCCTCAATCAGTTCACGCACTAGGCGGCTTTAAGGTGCAAGGACGTGGTGAGGATGCGCAACGAATTAAGGCAGATGCACTTGCACTTCAAAAAGCGGGAGTTTTTGCAGTGGTCCTAGAGTTAGTCCCAGCGCAACTAGCAGCGCAAATAACCGCTGAACTGAGTATTCCTGTCATCGGAATTGGTGCGGGCGTAAATTGTGATGCTCAGGTCCTGGTCTGGACTGATCTAATGGGAATTACTGAAAACGCTCCCAAGTTGGCAAAGGCTTACCGAAATCTTCGCAAAGAGATGACTGATGCGGCAAAGGAGTTTGCCGAAGATGTTGCGACAGGTAGATTCCCTACCGAGAAGGAGAGCTTTAACTAGGGTTACAGCTTAGAAAAATATTTGGAAGTGGGGGCAGTCGTTGAAATTAAATCTCGCCATCGACTTCTCACCACTTAGAAAGTATCCAGATTTTCGAAGGCTTTGGGCCTCTGGCTTAGTTAGCTACTTCGGTTCGATGATCACATATGTGGCTCTGCCTTTTCAGGTAAAGGAGCTAACCAACTCATTTTTGGCAGTCGGCTTAATCGGCTTGGTTGAGATTGCCCCACTAATAATCTTTGGGCTTTACGGCGGTGTACTGGCTGATCGAGTCAACCGAAAAATCATGATCTGGGTGACTGAGTTTGCCTCAATGTTTTTAACCGCAATTCTTTTAATCAATGCCCTGCTGCCAGAACCTGAATTGTGGGTGCTCTATGTTGTGGCCGCCCTCTTCTCAGCTGTTGATGGATTGCAACGACCAAGTGCTGATGCGATTTTGCCTAGGTTAGTTGGACATGATGATCTACCTGCCGCCAGTGCGTTAATGAGTTTGCGTTGGCAATTCGGTGTTATTACCGGTCCTTCACTTGCTGGAATATTAATTGCAACCTTTGGCGTCGCTTCTGGATACGCTTTAGATATTCTGACTTTTTTTATCTCATTAATTTTCTTAGCAAAAGTGCGTTCAGTCATTCCAACAAATATAAGCAAAAAACCCACACTTTCCAGCCTGGGCGAGGGTTTGAAATATGCCACCGGGCGCAAGGATTTAATGGGCACTTATCTAGTTGATTTATCAGCAATGTTCTTTGCAATGCCAACTGCGCTATACCCATTCTGGGCCGACCAATTAGATGCACCTTGGGCGCTGGGTCTGTTCTATGCCGCCGGAACTATTGGTTCGCTAATCATTACTTTGACTAGCGGTTGGATTAGAAATTATCACAAACATGGTCGAGCAGTAACTTTGGCTGCACTCGGTTGGGGTCTGGCAATTTTGCTAGCTGGTGTTGCTAACTCACTGTGGCTGGTCCTGTTTTTCTTAACCTTAGCTGGGGCCTCAGATATGGTCTCGGCCTTATTTAGATCAGCGATCTGGAATCAATCTATCTCTGATGATTACCGCGGCAGGTTAGCCAGTATCGAATTACTCTCCTACTCAGTTGGTCCTTTGGGCGGACAAACTCGCGCCGGATTGGTCGCAGAACGCACCTCATTGCGCACTTCGGTGATCAGTGGCGGCCTTCTTTGCATCACCTTCGTGGGATTTTTCGCCACAATGTTGCCGGAATTTAGAAAATATGACGGTAAAACCAATGAATTTGCGGTAACCGAGGCAAAAAAACGTAAAAATCTGGAAAATTAATTAACTCGCCAGTATTTTTTGCAAAATTTATCGATTTTTGAGAAAAATAACCAAAATATTTTTTAATTTTTAAGAAAAAAAACATAAAAATTCGCAAAAAGAATGTTGCGACACACCCCCTTTTTTTTCTCCAAAAACTGGATTCTTTTGCGTATTAGTGCCACGCTTATCCACGAAACAGGTTCGGTGACGGATCGAACCACTTTGATAGGAGATCTACGTGGCTGCAAAGCGTCGTAAGAAAGCTGCTGCTAAGGCAGCACCAAAGCGTCGTCGTAA
>JBILCN010000012.1:0-36072 GCA_044353095.1 Candidatus Nanopelagicus sp. | reverse complement strand
AGATTGGTGCGGGCAATAAGTGCACCTCATCATAAATTATTAAGCCCCAATCAATTGCATCAAATAGATCAAGATGTGCATAAACACCTTGTTTCTTAGTTGTCATTACTTGATAAGTGGCAATTGTTACTGGCCTAATTTCTTTTTTAGAACCACTGTACTCACCAATATCATCCTCATTTAAATCAGTTCTTCGCAGTAATTCATCCCGCCATTGTCGAGCCGCAACGGTGTTTGTAACTAAAATCAAAGTTGTTGCCTTGGCATGTGCCATCGCAGCTGCACCAACAATTGTTTTTCCAGCACCACATGGCAGTACAACAACGCCAGAGCCACCATGCCAAAAACCCTCTGCTGCTAACTCTTGGTACTTACGAATTTGCCAACCATCTTGGCGAAGTGCAATCTCGTGGTGTTCACCATCAACATAGCCAGCAAAATCTTCAGCAGGCCAACCTAATTTCAACAGTGCTTGCTTTAAAAATCCACGTTGTCCTGGGTGCACAACAATTGTTTCAGCATCTAATTGCAGCCCTAACATCGGTGCAACCTTCTTACCGCGTGTGACCTCTTTTAAAACAGCTGGATCATTTGAAACCAAAATTAATCCGTGTACTGGATGAGCCTCTAGTCTTAATCGACCATAGCGAGACATCGTCTCTGCAATATCAACTAATAATGAGTGTGGAACAGCAAAACGAGAGTACTTAAGCAATACATCAATTACCTGCTCAGCATCATGACCGGCGGCACGAGCATTCCATAACCCCAGTGGCGTTAACCGATAGGTGTGAATATGTTCTGGTGATTTTTCTAATTCAGCGAAGGCGGCAATTGCTCTGCGGCACTCATCTGAAAGAATATGGTCGATATCTAATAAAAGTGTTTTATCACTTTGAACAATTAATGGGCCATCACTCATTTTAAAAGCTCAGTAATAAAGGCCGAGATTAATTTAATTCTTGGTTCGACTGCAGAAAGTAAAATTGATTCAGTTGGTGCATGTGCGCCAACGCCAACTGCGCCAAGTCCATCTAATACTTTTGCGCCAGCTGCTGCTGCCAAGTTTCCATCGCTAGCACCACCAACACTGGCATGACCTATCTCGGGCATACCTAATCTCTTTGCTACAACCTCTAATTTTTCATACAACTCTTTAGTACTGGCAATCTCAAGTGGTGGGCGGCTAATGCCACCAGTGATTTCAACCTGTGCTACAGAGCTAGTTAAGGATTTAATTGCAGTATCAACACGTTGTAGTTCAGCCATCGTAAATGATCTGATATCAATATCTAATTTTGCTTGGGCTGGCACAGTGTTAGTAGTAGTACCTGCTTGCATAACAGTAGGAACAACAGTTGTACCAAAAGCAGGGTTGGCTAAATCGGTAATTTGTAATACTAGTTTTGCTAATTCTGTAGTTGCGTTAATTCCTTTTTCTGGTTCAAGTCCAGCATGAGCTGCTTTACCAGTAACAGATATTTGGTACATAGATGTGCCTTTGCGACCAGTTTTAACCTTGCCATCAATGGCTGATTCAAAAACTAAAACAGCATCTGCATCCTTTGCCAGCCGTTCAATTAATTTTTTTGAGGTTGCACTTCCAGTTTCTTCATCTGTTGTAGCGACCAGCGCCACCTTGCTTTGCGCACCTGCAATACCTTTTAATGCATACATAGCTTGAATAAATCCAGCTTTCATATCAAAGACGCCAGGACCTTTTGCGTTATCGCCATCAATTAGCCAGGTCGGATTAAATGAGTTATGTGGCCAAACAGTGTCTAAGTGACAAAGCAAAACAATCTTTGGCTTTTCAGCTCCCCACCAAAATACCGGCCGGCCATTTTCAGTGATTAATTTTGCGGGTATTTCTAAAACTTGTGCAGATATTTCAACTGCAAGCTCAACAACTTTTACACATGCAGCTAAATCTTCTGTTGGAGATTGGCACTCAACCAAGCGCTGGATATCTTTAATCGCTGTTGCGCTCATGGGTTAATTCTGCCTCATTTTCATATTTGGTGCTTACTCTGCCGGAGCTGGCGCTACGCCGTTGATACGTGGAATTCTAAATTGGGTTAACTCACCAGTTACGTGATCGCGAGCGGTTAATGTGCCAAGTGAAATTGAAATAGGTGCAATTATCCGGTTTGTTACCCCACCATTTGTATCTGCATAAGAGATCATCAATGAACTTTGTTCTTCAATATATTGATTTATTAAGGCCAAAGTTTCATTAGCTGTTGTGCCCGGAACAATTGGGGTTATCTTTTTTGATCTATCTCCAGTTTTAACGGTTTTAACTGCAGATAAAACAATTGAATCTTTTGGAGTAGTGAAATCACTAATAATTCTTGGTGGCTTAGGTCTTGATTTTGCCCTGCGCAGATTTGGTTGTGAAAGTAGAACACCACCTGCATTCTCAGCCGCCGGTAGATAACCAAACTCTCGCAGCTCACCAATCACTTCCGTTAATTCAAATTCAGAGATTAAAACAGTTGGTGCAATCTTTCTAAATCTTAAATGCTCACATTTTTTATCATGCAAAATTTGGGAAACTATAGATTCATCTTCACATCGGATATACGAGTGTGCTTGTCCAACTCGCAATCGACCATGACGTTTTGCAATATCAGCGATTAGATAATCAAGTGGTTGTGGCATAGGTGTCTTTGAAATCCTGGTTAAAAATGTTTTTATCTGATCACCTGTCTTGCCATGATCCAAACCACGCCTAATTGATGCTTCACTAAAGCGATAAACCGTTGCGCCACCGCGACTTTCAATATCAGCCAGTGTTCCCATCTCAGCGGCTAACTCAGCTGTTAATGGACCTGGAGCAACAGCGCTGTTATCTGCCTGAATTAAAATGTGATCAACTGGTTTTGGAAGTGCATTTTCAATCTCTAAAATCTCTTCATTAGTAATTAAATTTTTACCATAAGTTGAAATTCCACCTTGGCCGGTAATTCCTAACCACTCAGCTTCTCGGATATTCCACTCAATAAAATCATTATTGGCTCGTTGTGGATTTAACCATTTAACAATTGATTGCAACGATGCGATCTCTGGTGCAATCTCTGGATTTTCTAACAAAACTTTTAAAGTACTTTGTTTAACCAATCCAACTCCAGCTCGATCAAGTTCTGGTCCTAACGGTGCAATACTTTTCTCAGAGCTCTTACCAATTAAGCCGGCAACTCGAGAACTCTCTAGCCAAAGCACAGCTAAGGAGTACCAGCGCTCTTCTGGATCTTTGGTCAACCACAAATCAAAAGCTGATGTTGGCAGAATTTGATCATCTGGATCAATTACTAATAAACCACCCAAGTAACAAAGTTCGGCGATAAAGCCGGCACAGCTTTCATCCACACCAATATGTTCAGCAATTCTCTTTAAATCTCTAACACCAATACCGCCTGTTCGAAGCGCAGTAGGTGGCTCATCTGAAAGGTTATGAAGTAACTCTTCGCACCAACGCAAAATCGTGGAGATATTTGCAATGGCTGCTAAATCAATCTGTTTTTGCGAAATCTTTTTGCCACTCAATTTTGGTGGGCTAACACTTAACTCTTTATGAACTTTGCCGCCACGTAATTTAATTCCAAACTCTCGAGGAAGCGCAACGGTGTGTGAGTCCATTGGAATCAAAACATTATTTTCTAGTAACCATCCAATTGCAACACCTGGTTTTTTAACATCGGTTATTTGCCCACGAGGTGGACCCCAAGTTAATTTTGCAAGAACTGGCTCAGAGCTTTTTGGAACTGAAGTTAAGATACTTAAATCTGCTTTGCCTGGATAAATTGGACCAAGCCCCGCCGGTTCATCACCGATCAATAACTTCAAATTAGTAGGAGCCCGATACTTCTCGCCATCTTTGTAAATTAATCCCAACTGCCATAGATGTTCAAGTGCAAAGGTGGTCTCGCTACTGGTTACGGCAACTAATTCAGATTTTTTAAATGAATCTGAGATTGCACAGATAGCTTCGACAATTTGATATTGCCAAAGATTTAAGGAGTCCAATGCGCGAACTAAAGAAGGCGTTGAATTAGCCCTTGCCGCTAGCGCTGAAAAATCATTTGGTACTGGGGAAAGTAGATCAGGACGCAATGTAAATAGCGCTGCTAGATCTTGCTCTGAACGTGAACGCAACTCATCAGCAAAAGATGGAATGATGGTTAACATAACTGGCTTACTTTACTCGGGTTTTAGATGTGCAATTACTGCCTTACTTACCTGAGCGCTTTCGTGGAGAGAGCAACATTGCGCTGGCGGCGATTCGGCCAGCGATCGGTCCAAAAAATTTCTTGATTTTACGAGCTTTGCGAAAATCATAAACTGGCCAATTATCTCGGTATGCCCGAATCTCTAAAAAGGTATCGGGATTGATTGCACATGGATTTCCAACAGTTTCTAATAGTGGAAAATCATGGTGGGAGTCAGAGTAAGCGAAGGAATTTTTTAAATCGACATCTCTTTCTTTTGCTAGCTCTTTAATTGCTGTGGCTTTTGCTTTGCCATGCAAAAGCGCACCAATCATTTTTCCGGTGTACTTTCCATCTTTTACTTCAGCTTTAGTTCCTAAAGCGCCAGTAAATCCCAAACGTTTTGCAATTAAGTTAGCCATATCAAGTGGAGTCGCAGTTACTAACCAGACCTCCTGGCCTTGTGCTAAATGGCGTCGGGCAATTTCAACAGTGCCTTGCCATATTGCTGGTGAGACGTGCTCTTCATAGATTTCATTTCCAATTACTGCGATCTTCTTAACATCATGGCCCTTAATAAATTCACAGGCAGCATTCTGAAATCTTTCAATCTCTGATTTATTTTCTTTTCCAGTAAGGCGATATCGCAAATTTGCCAGCACAAAGGCTGATACATCTCGCTTGGTAAAGAAGCCTCGTTGATACATGCCACGGCCTAAGAAAAAGAGGGTAGATCCTTTTAACAAGGTGTTATCGACATCAAAGAAGGCAACACCTTTTTTAGTGAGCGCCATATCACTACCCTAGCGATAAGAGGTTAATTAACCTGCTTTATGCTTATGCAATGGCACAAACAATTCACTTCGTCAGGCACGGTGAAGTATTTAATCCAGAAAAAATACTTTATGGCCGCCAACCAGGTTGGCGCTTAAGTGAACGTGGCCAAGAGATGGCGCAGGTAATTGGTGATTGGTCAGCAGCATTATCACTTGGTGCGATTCACACATCACCAATGCAACGAGCAAAGGAAACTGTCGCACCAATTATTGCTAAACATAATTTGCCATTAGCTGTAGATGATAATTTGATTGAAGCTGGCAATATATTTGAGGGTAAGAGTTTTGAATTAGGAAGTGGTCTGCTGAAACATCCAGAAATGTGGCGTTACTTATGGAATCCATGGCGACCATCTTGGGGTGAACCCTATGAAGAGTTAATCTCTCGAATGCTAAAAGCCTTATTTTTTGCTAGAGATAATGCTGGCGATAAAGATGCAATCTGCGTCTCGCATCAATTACCAATCTGGATTTTAAGATCTGCAGTGGAGGGGCGACGCTTACTGCATGATCCAAGAAAACGAGAGTGCACATTGGCTTCAGTTACCTCATTTCATTTAGATAGTGAAGGCATGATCGAATCTGTTTCCTACTCAGAGCCAGCCAAACATTTATTGCCAGCAAAATAATGAAATTTATTTCCTTACTTCTAGCAACAGTTTTATTAGCTGGCTGCAGCACGGGTGGTATCGCCGCGCCAGATGAAATCTCATTTGTTGGCGGAAGCGGTAACTCAACCTTTATCGAGGTCAATGATCGAAAAGCTGCGCCATTGATTTCAGGTGAGCTCTTGGATGGCACAAATAAAACATTAGAAAAGAATCAGGTAAAGGTAATTAATGTTTGGGCATCTTGGTGTGCGCCATGTCGCGCAGAAGCACCGCTACTGCAAGAGTTTTCAATTCAATATCCAGAGGTTCAATTTGCTGGAATATTAACTAGAGATAATCTTTCTTCGGCTCGGGTGTTTGTTGATAATTTTGGTCTAACTTATCCAACCTTTATAGATGATGCTTTATTAATTGGCTTTAGAGGATCTTTAATTCCAAATGCGATTCCGACAACTTTGATTATTGATAAAAATAATTTGGTGGCGGTGCGAATCAGCGGCGAGGTTACAGTTGCTGCCTTCCGTGAGTTACTAAATAAAATTTTGGCAGAGAAATAATGCGCGACTTTTTCATTACCCAGGTCTTTCAGGGAAATTTATTAAGTGCCATGTTGGTCTCAATGATCGCTGGCGTTATCTCCTTCTTCTCACCATGTGTTATTCCACTTGTTCCTGGCTATCTCTCATATGCATCAGGCATGAGTGCAACTAAATCACGTAGTCGAGTTTTACTTGGCTCAATCCTCTTTGTATCTGGCTTTACAGTTTTATTCATTTCCTATGGTGTTTTGTTTGGCGGGCTTGGTTCACAAATTGCACAAAACAGTAGATTTTTAACGATTTTTCTGGGCATCTTCACAATCGGCCTAGGAATTATCTTTTTATTCTCAGAGAAGTTTTACCGATCATTTAAACCAAACTTTAAAACTCGAACTGGGTTGCTAGGTGCACCATTACTTGGTTTAGCTTTTGGACTTGGATGGACGCCTTGTATTGGGCCAACTTTAGGAGCGGTACAAGTGCTGGCATTTCAAAGTGCTACCGCACAACGAGGCGCAATTTTATCTGCCGCATACTGTGTTGGTTTAGGTGCACCATTTATTTTATTAGGTTGGTTTATGGATCGAGCAGAGCCATTTAGAAGATTTATTGCTAAGCGCGGAAATTTAATTACAAAAATCGGCGGTAGCTTGTTAATTTTAATTGGAGTATTGCAGATAAGTGATGCTTGGGATTATTTAATGAGTTTAATTAGAGGTTTAATCGATGGCTTCATTCCGGTGCTATAAATGAGTACCTACTTAGACAATCGATCCTTCTTGCGCTGGGGCTGGCGTCAGCTAACCAGCATGCGCACCGCTTTAATTTTGTTGTTGCTACTTGGCGTTGCAGCTATTCCTGGCTCGTTATTTCCTCAGCGGACACAAAATCCAATGCAAGTACGTCAATACTTTATTGATAACCCAGAGCTAGCGCCATGGTTAGACCGATTAAAGTTATTTGAGGTATTTAGCTCACCTTGGTTTAGTGCAATTTACTTACTTCTTTTCATCTCATTGATTGGTTGTGTTATGCCAAGAAGTATTGATCATGCCAAGAATATTTTTGCCAAACCGCCACTTACGCCAAAGTATTTAGATCGAATGGAGCATTTCACCGAGATTAAAAAAGTTGATCTGGATTTAGCCGAGGCTTATTTGCGGAAAAAACATTACCGAATTAGGCGAGATGGTAATTCAATCTCAGCTGAAAAAGGGTATCTGCGCGAAAGTGGAAATCTTCTATTTCACCTATCTCTAGTACTTATTTTAATTGCCGTTGGTGTTGGTTCACTCTTTGGTATGAGAGGTGACTCAATAATTAATGTGGGAGAGCGTTTTGTTAATACTCCAACCTCCTATGACTCAATTGGTTTTGGTAAGTATCAGTCAGAACGCACCTTAAAACCCTTTTCAATAACAGCTACTAAATTTCTAGCAACTTATGATCCAGCTACAAATGCGCCTATTGATTACGAGCTAACCGCAAATGTGGCGTACCAATATGGCAGTCCAGAGCGAGTTGAAATTATTAAAGTAAACCAACCACTTTCATTTGGCAGTACAAATGTTTACTTGCAAGCCAATGGTTACTCACCTACGGTTATTGTGCGAGATAAGAGTGGAAAAGTGGTATTTGATGGCCCAACTACATTCCTACCGCAAGATGGAAATTTAACCTCTATTGGTTCAATCAAGGTGCCAGATATGTCACCACAAATTGGATTTGTCTCCTCTTTCTTGCCAACCGCTGATCGAGATGAGATTCGTGGTGGCTTCTCTTCATATCCAGAGGTACTAGATCCCAGATTGTTATTTGCAGTTTGGAAAGGGGATTTAGGTTTAAACACCGGAGTTCCACAATCGGTTTATCGAATTGATACCAGCAAGATGGAACGAATTGGTCTAAAAGCATTAGTGCTTAATGAAACATATGATTTTGGTGAGGGCAGTATCACATTTACTGGTTGGAAATCTTGGGTTAATTTACAAATAGTGGATGATCCAGGAAAGGGTTTTGCATTACTTGGTGCAATACTTGCGATACTTGGTTTGTTAATTTCATTGTTTACTAGACAACGTCGAGTTTGGATTAAACAAGGAAGAAAAACACAGGTAGCAGGATTAGCAAAGAATGGAATACCGGGCTTGGAAGAAGAGATAGCAGCGCTCATCAAAGGAGTAAGTAATGACAAGTAGGACAGCAGCACTCCTATCAAATGATTTTGTTTATGCATCTATGGCGATATTTGCGCTCGCTTTTCTTGCTCATGCAGTTGAGGTTGCCTGGTCGGTTAAGGCGCCAGTTACAGGAAGTAAAAAAACTAATTTAGATTTTACCCGCACAGCAAGAGCTGGTCGTATCGGTACCGCCATGATGATTTTGGCTTTCCTCTTACTATTTGTCGGAGTAGTTCTTCGCGGTATTTCTGCAGAGCGCGTGCCATGGGGAAATATGTATGAGTTTTCAATTACTGGAGCGCTGGCTTTTACCGCAGTATATTTATTTGTATTAAAGAAGTACGACTTAAAATGGCTCGGACTACCAGTTGCAATCTCAGTTCTATTAACTCTTGGAACAGCGGTTACTATTTTGTACGTACCCAGTGCGCCACTATTGCCAGCATTGAAATCAGTATGGCTAACAATTCACGTATCCACTGCGATTATTTCTGGTGGAGTATTTTTACTTTCAAACTGTATTGCCGCAACTTATTTGATTCTTGAAAAATATGAGAAAAATACTGGTAGACCACAATGGGCGATTAAATTACCAACTCTTGAAGCTTTAGATACTTTGTCATATCGATTAGTTGCTTTGGTATTTCCACTTTGGACCTTCTCTGTAATCGCAGGTGCGATTTGGGCTGAAGCAGCGTGGGGAAGATATTGGGGTTGGGATCCAAAAGAGACTTGGGCATTTATTACTTGGGTTGCCTACGCCGCATATCTTCACGCACGAGTAACTGTTGGTTGGCGCGGTCGAAAAGCTGCTTGGCTGTGTTTATTTGCCGGATCAACCTTTTTGTTTAACTATGTTTATATAAATATTTGGGGAACAGGTAAACACACCTACAGCGGACTTTAATTAAAGTTTGCGTAAGAAATCTGGATCATCATCCGGTGGAATTATCCGCCGTGGTGGCCTTCTGCCATTTCCAGATCTTTTTGGTCTACCGATTACAAACCAAAGGATTGCTGCAATTGGTGGTATTGGAATAAAAAACATTCCTAATAAATATGCCCATTTTGGACCTTTGCGAATTTTCTCTTGTGGTGTTACTGCGCAATCTACAAAGGCGTAAATAACAAAGACAATTGCTGCAATGATTAAAAACCTAAGCATGGCGTAATTCTAACTTGTTAAAGAAAAAGCGCCAGACCAAGTGTGAAGGAGAGCAGAAGTTGTAGGCGGGCGGTGCGAACTAGCATCGGAATCAGATCAAGGCCGGTCAGGCCCTGCATAACGCGGCGGATATTACTTATGGTCAGCGGTAACCAAATCAGGGTTAGAAGTGCGAAAGAGTTAAAGGTATAGGCGTACACACAGATTATCTGGGCGGTAATCAGCAATCCAACATAAAAGTACCGAGTTTTTTTATCACCTATTCGAACCGCCATAGTTTTCTTGTTGGCTAATTTATCCAAAGGAAGATCGCGTAAGTTATTCATTACCAATATCGCACAAGCTAAGGCACCAATTGGGATAGATAATAAAACTGCTTGGGAATTAATCTCACCACTTTGAACATAATTACTGCTAACCGTTGCAACAACGCCAAAGAAAATAAAAACAGATAATTCACCAAAACCAAAGTAGCCATATGGCTTAGCGCCACCGGTATATCCCCAGGCAGCCAAAATTGATAGCGCACCAATTGGGATTAACCAAAGAGTTGTTTGTAATGCCAGTATCAAGCCAGCAACAGCTGCGATTGCTAAACCAATTAAGGCGGCAATTTTTACCGACTTTGCAGATGCTAATTCACTACCAACTAACCTAGTTGGGCCAACTCTATTTTTATCTGTACCGCGGATTCCATCGCTGTAATCATTTGCGTAATTAACAGCAATTTGAAGTGAGAGCGAAACGGTCAGAGCAAGGACAGCATTTAGCCAATTTATGTCGGTTGCTAATGCAGTTCCGACAAGTACAGGTGAAATTGCAGCAGGTAAAGTTTTAGGGCGAGTACCCATTATCCATCTATTCATTTACTTTCCTAACGCTAACTTGATCGCTGCTTGGCGATCAACCTTACCTAATACACTTTTTGGAATCTGCTTAAAAATATAAATTTCTTTAGGAGAATTTATGCCAGTTAACTTTTGTTGAATCTGCACCAGCGAAAGATTTGTAGTTACCGCCAGACACAATCTCTCACCCCACTCAGCATCTGGTAAGCCAAAGGCAACCACTTCTTGATCAGGAAAGTGGGTGTTAAACAAATTTTCGATACTGATGAGTGAGATTTTCTCACCCCCAGAATTAATTACATCATCTGCCCGACCGAGTACTTTTAACTTTCCATCAGTGAATTCACCAATATCACTTGTTTGAAACCAACCATCCGCTGTTAGTGATTGCCACAGCTCTGGATTGTTTAGGTAATTACTTGCCATCATCGGTGCCTTCAACTTAATTAATCCAGTTGATCCAATTTCAATCTCAACACCATCTAAAGGTTTTTGGTTATAGACGCAGCCACCACACATCTCAGTCATACCGTAGGTAGTTACTACCTTTACATGCTTATCAGCAGCAGCTTTTTTTAATGAATCAGTAATTGCTCCGCCACCAACTAAAACCGCTTCTGCCGCAGTTAAATGTTCAAGTAATTTTGCATCCTTAGTCAGTGCTCGGTGCAGTTGGGTTGGCACAATTGAAATAAAATCTGCATCTACATACTCAGCAACATTTCGATTATCAATAACCTTTGTTCCCAACGCAGTAGCACGGGCAATTACATTTAAGCCAGCGATGTGATTAGTTGGAAGAAGTAATGACCAGGAATCACCAGGGACGGCGCCTAAGTATTTATGTGCTGCATTTGTTGAAGCAATAAGAGCAGAAGTTGAAATTGCAACAGAGTTTGGTTCTCCAGTTGAACCTGAAGTATTAACAACTAAACAAGTATCGGCAGATAGATTTTTGTATGCAGTTGGGGCGGTAGAAAGTGCCGGACCGTCGCCAGTTATTGCATCTGCGATTTTTTCTTGAAGTTGTGGGATTGACCACTCAGGAGTGATCGAGATTAAATCCCGCTTTTCAGTTTCTTCCATAATCTGCGTAGGCTATCTCTTATATAAATCTCTAGCCCAACCCAGGGAGTGTAATTTTGAGCAAGCCAATAAAGCGTGAGCCAGGTGATCGAACTATCCCTAACTGGCAGCTGGCAACCGGTGGTGAGAAATTTACCGATGTGATTTATGAGGTTGCTGATGGCATGGCAAAAATTACAATTAATCGACCTGAGGTAAGAAATGCATTTCGTCCACAAACCCTTTTCGAATTAGCAGAGGCTTTTAATTTAGCTAGAGATAATGATCAAGTTGGCGTAATTATTTTTACCGGTTCTGGTACTGAAGCTTTTTGTTCTGGTGGCGACATAAATGTTCGAGGCGATGATGGATATTTAGGAAGTGATGCACTTGGTAAAAAAGGTATTGGCCGACTTAATGTTTTAGATTTACAAGTACAAATTCGCAGAACACCAAAGCCAGTAGTAGCGATGGTTGCTGGCTGGGCTATCGGTGGCGGACATGTATTACATGTTGTTTGTGATTTAACAATTGCAGCCGAGAATGCAAAGTTTGGTCAGACCGGACCAATGGTTGGATCCTTTGATGGTGGATATGGCGCAGGTTTATTAGCCGCACACGTTGGACAAAAGAAAGCACGCGAAATTTGGTTTTTATGTCGCCAATATGATGCGAATGAAGCGTTGGATATGGGATTAGTAAATGCAGTTGTTCCAATTGCCGAACTAGAAGCAGAAACGCTTTCTTGGGCCAGAGAGATGTTGCGTCATTCACCAATGGCACTTCGCTTATTAAAAGCTGGACTTAATGCAGCTGATGATGGCTTAGCTGGCGTACAACAGTTAGCCGGGGATGCAACACTCCTTTTCTATTTAACAGAAGAGGGCCAGGAAGGTCGCAACGCATACCAAGAAAAACGCGAACCTAATTTTAATAAATTCCCAAAACGACCTTAATTAAATGTTGCCAGAGTTACTGGAAAGTATGCGCGTAATTGCGCTACCAACCAAAACAAATTTTCGTGGTGTAACAAATAGAGAGATTGTTTTATTTAAAGGAGCTGCTGGCTGGGCAGAGTTCTCGCCATTTCTAGAGTACTCACCATCTGAATGCGTTCCATGGTTGCAATCAGCGATTGCCGCAGCAACTCAAGCACCACCTAAGTTATACCGAGAAAAAATCAAGGTGAATGGAACTATTCCAGAATTAAATGATGCAGCAGAAATTAAAGGGCTAGTTGATTCATTTCCTGGAGTATCAACTTTTAAAGTTAAGGTCGGCGCAGATCTCACTGCAGATATTGCCCGCCTAAAAGTAATCCGTAGCTTGTCACCAGAAGCTAAGTTAAGAGTTGATGTAAATGGCGCTTGGTCGGTAGCCACTGCTGTAAAGAATTTAACAGCGATTTATGATCAGGTTGGTTCGCTTGAATACGTTGAGCAACCTTGCGCAAGCGTAGATGAGTTGTATCAGTTAAAGGAGCAGATAAAGGTTCCGCTATTAATTGCTGCTGATGAGGTAATCCGAAAAGCATCTGATCCATTTACGGTAAATTTGCAAGGCGCGGTTGATATTTTAGTTTTAAAGGTTGCACCACTTGGTGGAATAGAGCGTTCTCATCAAATTGCTAAACATTTCAAATTACCAATTGTGGTTTCTAGCGCATTAGAAAGTGCAGTTGGAATCTCCTACGGGTTAAAACTAGCTGCCTCTTTTAAGGATTTAACCTTTGATTGTGGTCTTGGAACTGGTTCATTATTAAGCCAAGATGTCGCTGAACTACCAATGATTGATGGAGAGATAGCGGTCGTAGATGTTGAACCACAGTTAGAAGATTTTGCGGCCTCGCCAGAACGTCAGCAATGGTGGAAGAATCGAATCCTCCAAACAATCGAGAAAAGCAGATGATTACCTCAACAAAATTAGCCCACTCAATCATTCGTGAGTTAATTGAATGCGGCGTAAATCAATTTGTTCTATCTCCTGGTTCAAGAAATGCACCACTTGCCATTGCATTGCATGAAGCCGCTACTAAAAATTTAATTGACTTACACATAAAAATTGATGAACGCGGAGCAGCTTTTTTCGCCCTTGGTATTGCAAAAGCAGCTAATAATTATGTAGCAGTTATCTGCACCAGTGGAACGGCTGCAGCTAACTTTGCACCAGCTGCTCATGAAGCATTTCATTCCCAATCTAAATTGATAATCATCACTGCTGATCGCCCAGCAAGATTACGCAAGACTGGTGCTAACCAAACTACTGATCAAGTTGGTATTTACCAATCAATTCCAACCCATGATTTTGCAACAAGTATTGCAATTAGACCTTTACTAACAAATGGACCAATTCACTTAAATCCACAATTTGATGAGCCGCTAGTTTCAGCCGAAAGTGAAAATTGGCTAGATGGCTTGAAAGTAAATCCCATCAACAACAAGGTTGAAAGTAGCTCGAAATTAATTTTAACTGATGGCGTTTTAGTTATTGGACATGATCGTGGCGGCTTCTCAGTAGCTGAAGTTATGAGTTTCGCAAAGAAATTAGATTGGCCAATAATCACCGAAGACCCAATCTCATTTCCAAATACAGTTGCACATGCCAGCTTGTTTCTTACAGATGAGGCAATTCGAAATAAATTAGCGCCAGATACAGTAATTGTTATTGGTCGAACCACATTATCTAGAAGCACTAATTCATTTATATCTACTGCAAAGAAAGTGATTGTGATTGATCCACGTTCAACCTCTGTTGATACCTCTCGAACTGCAGATCAAATGCTTACAGCGCTTCCAATTGATGTAGTTAGCAGTTCTGGTCAGAACACAATTTGGGAGAGCGCATCAATTGCAGCAGCGTCAGAGCTAGAAGAAATTCCATGGTCAGAGCAACGGGTGATTATTGAACTAATAGATTTAATTCCAGATCAGTCAGCAATTTATATCGGATCATCAAGACCGGTCCGAGATATTGAAGCATTTACTCACCCGCGCAGTGGTGTATCAGTCTTTGCTAATCGTGGCCTAGCTGGAATTGATGGAAATATTTCAACTGTATTTGGAGTTGCTGAAAAATTCGAGACTACCTTTGCCATTCTTGGAGATCTCACTTACCTGCATGACATTTCAGCTTTAATCAATAAATCTGTACAAAATATTCGCCTCTTTGTAATTGATAATAATGGCGGCGGAATTTTCTCTACTCTTTCGCAGGCAAATGTTGATGGCTTTGAGCAATTATTTGGTACACCACACAATTTAGATTTGGTAAAGCTAACGCAAGGATTTGGCGTAGAAAGTAGCTTGGTAACAAATCTTGTGGAGCTTCATACAGCAATTCGCAAGCCAATTAATGGCTTAGATGTTGTAATTATTAAAACCCCAAACCGTGCCCAAAATGCAGAATTGCTTAAAGAGTTAACTCACAAAGTTTCTAAAGCAGTTCGCATCGGCATTAATTTAGCCTGACTTTCGGCAAACTCTTTCTCTGGATCTGAACCAGCAACAACTCCACAACCTGCATAAATTTGAATTTTTAATTTATCCTGACTTATCTGGCCACAACGAAGTGCAATTGCAATCTCACCATCGCCATGGATATCAATCCAACCAACTGGACCGGCATAACGTCCACGACTCATCTGCTCTAACTCAGTTATTAATTCACTAGCTTTCTTTGTGGGTGTGCCACAAACTGCTGCAGATGGATGCAACTCTGAGATTAAAGTAAAGATATCTGTTGGTTTGGCGCTGTCATTTAAAACTCCAGTTACATCCGTTGCTAGGTGCATGACATTTGAAAGATGCAAAACAAATGGTGAATCTGGCACATTGGTTGATGAACAAAATGGCGCAAGTGCGTCTGCTACTGATCGCACTGCATACTCGTGCTCTTCTAAATCCTTTGAAGATTTTGCTAACGAGGCGGCAAGAGTTAAATCTCTATCTTCATCACCAGTTTTTCTAATGGTGCCTGCCAACACACGGGATGTGACTAATGATTTACTTAATCGGACTAACAGTTCAGGAGTTGCACCGACTAAACCATCAACTAAAAATAACCAGGTTGAGGGGTACTCAATTTCTAACCGCTTTAATAATTGCCGCGCATCAATTGCGGAAGTTGATGTGGCGGTTAAATCTCGAGCAAGTACAACCTTTTCTAGATCACCATCATTGATGGATTTAATTGCTACTGCAACTTGATTACGCCATTTCTCCTCAGAGATCGAACCAGCTTGCCATTTGATTCCACCACTTACAGCTGAGTTCTTTAATTGGGATATCTCTGGTTGGGATGTTTCACCAATCCAAGTAATCCAAGACTTACCATTTTTTTGGCCAATCACAATTTGCGGAATAATTAATTTAGATGGCTGGTTCTCATCAAATGCGAAAGATGTAAAGAGAATTGGACCTGTTCCGCCACCATGCACATTATTTTTAATAGTGAAATTTGCAACCTCTTTATCCCACCAATTTCGAGCTAGTGTAAATCTTTCTGGACCAGAAATCTCTAGCTCTTTATAAACTCCAAAACCAATTAAGCCATCACCACTTCTAATCCAAGCAGTTGATAAATCTTTGGCAGTACTAATCGAGGAGAGCAGTGGATGCTCACCCAGTAATTCGGTTGTGATTAGTTGTGACATGTTTTTATGCTGCCAATCAAGTTTGGATTTGTCTGTAAAGCCTACTCCTTAGAGAATAAGCCCGTGGTCAGAGCCAATTTGAATAAAGATCCAGATGATGTCTCCAAGATGTTTGATGGTGTGGCTAATCGATATGATTTTTTAAATGATCTACTGAGCCTTGGACGGACAAAGGCTTGGCGCAAGGTTGTGACGGCGATCATTGCACCCAAGGTTGGAATGAAGATTTTAGATATTGCCGCAGGAACTGGCTCTTCCAGTGAACCACTGGTAAAAAAAGGTGCTGATGTAATTGCCCTAGATTTTTCTGAAGGCATGTTGGCCACTGGGCGAAAACGTCATAGTGGAATTAAGTTTCAAAAAGGTGATGCTTTAAAATTACCATTTGAAGAAAATACTTTTGATGTTACAACTATTTCATTTGGACTTCGCAATACCAATAACACAACATTGGCATTGCAAGAGGCGCTGCGAGTTACAAAAGAGGGCGGACGAATTGTAATTTGCGAGTTCTCGCATCCAGCAAATAAAATTTTTAGAATTATTTATTTAAAGTATTTAATGCGCGCATTACCAGTGATAGCAAAGCGCATCTCAAAAAATCCAGCTGCATATGTTTATTTGGCAGAGTCGATACAGGCCTGGCCAAATCAGGGCGCTCTGGCCCAAGTAATGAGACAGTCAGGCTGGGAAACGGTCAGTTGGCAGGATTTATCCTTTGGAATTGTCGCAGTTCACATTGGCTATAAAGGGCAAGTGGCATAAGCCCCCACTGGCTACGCCTAAGATTTGAGATATGAATCCATACGTTCCAATTCTTGCGATTGGCGCAATTGGCTTAGGTTTTGGACTCTTCTCAGTTATCGCAGCAGCGCTGACTGGTCCTAAAAGATACAACAGGGCAAAGTCAGAAGCTTATGAGTGTGGCATCGAACCATCACCACAAGCTACTGGTGGTGGCAGATTTCCGGTTAAGTACTTTTTAACTGCGATGTTATTCATCATCTTTGATATTGAAATTGTCTTTTTGTATCCATGGGCGGTTGCATTTGATCAATTAGGAGTTTTTGGTTTAGTGGAAATGGGCTTATTTATTGCAACAGTTTTTGTGGCCTTTGCATATGTTTGGCGACGTGGCGGATTGGAGTGGGATTAAACGTGGGCTTAGAAGAGAAGTTACCAAGTGGGTTTTTACTAACCACAGTTGAAAAATTAGCTGGCTACATGCGTAAGAACTCGTTATGGCCTGCAACCTTTGGTTTGGCTTGTTGCGCAATTGAAATGATGGCAGCAGGTGCCGGTCGCTATGACTTAGCTAGATTTGGTATGGAAGTTTTTCGTGCATCCCCTCGCCAAGCAGATCTAATGATCGTAGCTGGCCGAGTAAGTAACAAAATGGCGCCAGTTGTTAGACAAATTTATGATCAAATGGCTGGACCAAAATGGGTATTAGCAATGGGTGCATGTGCATCATCTGGTGGAATGTTTAACAATTATGCAATTGTGCAAGGTGTTGACCACATAATTCCAGTTGATATTTATCTACCTGGTTGCCCACCACGTCCTGAAATGTTGATGGATGCAATTTTGAAGTTACACGAGCAAATTGGTGATACCAAACTAGGACCAAACCGTGAAAAAATTATTAAAGAGGTAGAAGCAGCAGCGCTCGCTGCAACACCAACTCACCAATTAAAAGGTCTGCTGGCATGAGTACCGAGACCAATAATGGAATGTTTGGCGTTACAGGATCTGGTGATACCTCTGGATTTGGCGGCTTGATTAAATCAGTTCAAAATATTGGCTCAACTCAACGACCATTTGGCGGCTACTTTGATGATGTTGCCGATGAGCTAGAGCGTGCTTTCCCTGCATTTAGTGATGCAATTGAAAAGGTAGTTGTTGATCGTGGTGAGTTAACTTTATTTGTAAAGCGCGAGCGATTATTTGAAGTTGCAAAAATTTTGCGTGATCAACTTCGTTTTGAGATGTGTGTTTCTGTTAGTGGTGCTCACTATCCAGCAGAAGCTGGCCGTGAATTACATGTTGTTATCTCCTTACTTTCAATTACAAATAATCAAAGAATTAGATTAGAAGTTTGCGTACCTGATTCAGATCCACACCTGCCTTCATTAGTTGAGGTATGGGCTGGCGTAAATTGGCATGAGCGCGAGACATATGACATGTTCGGAATTATTTTTGATAACCACCCAGGATTAACTCGCATCTTGATGCCAGATGATTGGGATGGATTCCCACAACGAAAAGATTATCCACTTGGTGGAATTCCAATTGAGTACAAAGGTGCAACTGTGCCCGCTCCTTCAGAGCGACGGAGTTATCAATGAGTACATTCACCGATCCATACGCATCATCACGTGAAACCACCGAAGGTCGCGTTTACTCAGTTACTGGTGGCGATTGGGATTCAATGGTTACCGAGATTGGCGCAACTAAAGAGGAGCGCGTAGTTGTAAACATGGGACCACAACATCCATCTACTCATGGAGTGTTGCGATTAGTTCTTGAACTCGAGGGTGAGACTGTTACCGAAACACGTTGCGGAATTGGTTATCTTCACACTGGCATTGAAAAAAATACTGAGTACCGATCATGGACACAAGGTGTCACATTTGTAACTCGTATGGATTACTTAGCTCCATTATTTAATGAGACTGCATACTGCTTAGGTGTAGAAAAATTATTAGGAATTACGAATGACATTACCGAGCGAGCCACTGTAATTCGGGTAATGATGATGGAGTTCAATCGAATTTCATCTCACATGGTTGCACTTGGTACCGGCGCACTCGAGCTGGGTGCACTTTCACCAATGATCTTCGCCTTCCGCGAACGCGAAAAAGTACTTGATGTATTTGAGATGGTCGCAGGATTGCGAATGAATATGGCGTATGTAAGACCAGGTGGCGTAGCGCAGGATCTGCCAGCAGGTGCGTTAACAAAGATTAAAGAGACTGTTAAAGAGTTACGCAAAAACTTTAAGGATAATGAGAAGTTACTAGTTGGAAACTCGATTTGGATTAAGCGAACTCAAGGAATTGGTTACTTAGATCTTGCTGGTTGCACCACATTAGGAATTACCGGACCGGTATTGCGCTCAACTGGATTGCCGTGGGATCTGCGTAAAGCACAACCATATTGTGGTTATGAGGATTACCAATTTGATATTCCAACAACTGATACCTGTGATGTCTACGGAAGATTTTTAATTCGAATGCAAGAACTAGAACAATCACTTCGTATTATTGAACAATGTGTCACTAAGTTAGAGAAGTTAGATGGTCAACCAGTAATGGTGGCAGATAAGAAGATTGCTTGGCCTTCTCAATTATCAATTGGTGGCGATGGTATGGGTAACTCGTTAAACCATATTCGCGAAATTATGGGTGAATCAATGGAGGCGTTAATTCATCACTTTAAATTAGTAACCGAAGGTTTCCGTGTTCCAGCCGGCCAGGTTTACACAACAGTTGAATCACCTCGTGGTGAGTTAGGTGTGCACTTAATCTCCGATGGTGGAACCCGTCCATATCGCGTGCACTTCCGAGAGCCCTCATTTAATAACTTACAAGCAACCGCAGCGATGTGTGATGGTGGTCAGATTTCTGATGTGGTTGCAGCTGTGGCCTCAATCGATCCAGTAATGGGTGGAGTTGATCGCTAATGAAATTTACAACAGAACAAATTGCAACCATGGATTCAATAATTACTCGCTATCCGCGTAAACGTTCTGCGATCATGCCACTGCTTCACTTTGTACAATCAATTGACGGATATGTAACAAATGAAGGAATTGAAGTTATCGCTGAAAAGTTAGAGTTAGCAACAGCTGAAGTCACCGCAGTTTCAACCTTTTACACCCAATACAAATCAAAACCAGTTGGTGAATACCATGTTGGTATTTGTACTAACACCTTGTGTGCAGTTATGGGTGGAGATGCGATCTTTGAATCAATCAAGGAGCACTTAGATATTGAAAATGATGGCGTAACTGCAGATGGCAAAGTTTCAGTAGAACATATCGAATGCAACGCTGCTTGTGATTACGCACCAGTTGTTATGGTCAATTGGGAGTTCTTTGATAATCAAACTGTGCAATCGGTAAAGAATTTAGTAGATGGTGCGCGCGCTGGTAATCCACCTGCACCAACACGTGGTCCAAAAACTCTTCGCACCTGGAAGCAAAACTCAGCTGTCCTTGCAGGAATTTCAGATGGTTTAGCAAATGAGGGATTACAAGCAGGTGAGCCAACTCTGCTTGGTTTAAAGAGATCAAAGGGTGGCAATTAATGACAAAGTTAACGCCAGTTCTTTCTGCACATTGGGATGAGGCAGATTCATTTACGATCGCAGCATACAAACGTAATGGTGGCTACACAGCAATTGCTAAAGCATTAGAAATGCAACCAGATGCAGTAATTCAATTAGTTAAGGACTCTGGTTTACGTGGCCGTGGTGGCGCAGGATTTCCAACTGGAAACAAGTGGGGATTTATTCCGCAAGGAGATAATAAGGAGCATTACTTAGTTGTAAATGCCGATGAGTCTGAACCAGGAACTTGTAAAGATACGCCATTGTTAATGGCTAATCCACATGTATTAATTGAGGGCGTAATTATTGGTTCATATGCAATTCGCGCAAACTACGCTTTTATTTATATTCGCGGCGAAGTTACACATGTTGTTCGTCGAGTGCAGCAAGCAATCGAGGATGCCTACGCAACTGGATTACTAGGAAAAAACATTCTTGGTAAAGGTTTTGATCTTGAATTAGTTTTACATGTTGGTGCTGGTGCATATATCTGTGGTGAAGAAACTGCATTACTTGATTCACTAGAAGGTTTTCGCGGTCAACCAAGATTGCGCCCACCATTTCCAGCGATTGCTGGCTTGTATGCAAAACCAACTGTGGTTAATAATGTTGAATCAATTGCATCAGTTCCAGCAATCATTAAAAATGGAGTTGAATGGTTTGGCGCAATGGGCACTGAGAAGAGCAAAGGATTTACGCTTTACTCACTTTCTGGCCATGTAACTAACCCAGGACAGTTTGAAGCACCACTTGGAATTACCTTGCGAGAGCTTCTAGAAATTTCTGGTGGAGTTCGGAAGGGCCACAAACTTAAATTCTGGACACCAGGCGGATCTTCAACACCAATCTTTACTGATGCACATTTAGATGTTCCACTTGATTACGAGGGTGTAGCTGCAGCTGGATCAATGCTTGGCACAAAAGCATTACAAATTTTTGATGAGACCACATGCATTGTTCGCGCCGTATTGCGTTGGACTGAGTTTTACAAACATGAATCTTGTGGAAAGTGCACACCATGCCGTGAAGGCACTTGGTGGTTAGTACAAGTTCTTAAGGATTTAGAAGCTGGTCGCGGCACCGAAGCTGATCTAGATAAATTATTGGATCTTTGTGACAACATCATGGGACGTTCATTTTGTGCTCTTGCAGATGGTGCAGCAAGTCCAATCATCTCCTCGCTTAAGTACTTCCGCCAAGAGTATTTAGATCACCTAGCAATAGGTGGTTGCCCATTTGATCCAGCAGCAGCCACATTGTTTGAGAATGTAGGTGCTAAATGAGTACTGATGTAACAACTGAGTTAATCACCTGTGTAATTGATGGCTTCGAAGTAACTGTTCCAAAAGGCACACTCGTTATTCGCGCCGCTGAAAAACTTGGAATTCAAATTCCACGTTTTTGTGATCATCCATTATTAGATCCAGCAGGTGCTTGTCGTCAGTGTTTAGTAGATATTGAAATTAATGGCAGAGCGTTTCCAAAACCTCAAGCATCTTGCACTATTCCAGTTGAAAATGGCATGGTTGTAAAAACTCAACTTACATCTGCAGTTGCCGATAAGGCTCAAAAAGGCGTTATGGAGTTGTTGTTAATCAATCACCCACTTGATTGTCCAGTTTGCGATAAAGGCGGTGAGTGTCCGTTACAAAATCAAGCAATGTCTAATGGACGCGAGAGCTCACGTTATGAAGGTGTAAAGCGAACATTTGAAAAACCAGTTGCAATCTCCTCACAAGTTTTATTAGATCGCGAACGTTGTGTGCTTTGTGCGCGCTGTACAAGATTCTCAGAACAAATTGCTGGTGATCCATTTATTACCTTGAACGAACGTGGCGCACTACAGCAGGTTGGAATTTATGAAGATGAACCATTTAACTCTTATTACTCAGGTAACACCGTTCAAATTTGTCCAGTTGGTGCATTAACTGGCACTTCATATCGATTCCGTGCTCGCCCATTTGATTTAGTTTCAACTGAATCAGCATGTGAACATTGTGCATCTGGTTGCGCGGTACGAACCGATGTACGACGTGGAAAAACTTTACGTAGATTAGCCGGTGAGGATGCCTCCGTTAATGAGGAGTGGAATTGTGACAAGGGCCGTTGGGCATTTAAATATGAGGTAAAAAATAGAATTAAATCGCCAATGATTAGAAATGCTGCTGGCGTATTGGAAGAGGCTTCATGGCCGGAAGCACTTGCTGCAGCTGCAAAGGGTTTAACCAGCAAGAAAGTCGGTGTTTTAGTTGGCGGTCGCGCAACTGTTGAAGATGCATATGCTTACAGCAAATTTGCCCGAGTAAGTTTAAATACAAACAATATTGATTTTAGATCAAGAGTAAATTCAGATGAAGAGTTAGATTTCTTAGCAAATGTCAGCAAGAGTGCAACATATGCTGATATTGATAAAGCAGACCAGATTGTTTTATTAGGGTTTGAACCCGAGGATGAATCACCAATTGTTTTCCTACGTATTTACAAGCAGTTCCGCAAGCGGGCATTAAAAGTTACAACTCTTGCCAGCTTCACTTCACGCGGAAGTGAGAAATTAAATGCCACTGTCATTAAAACAGTTGCTGGTGGTGAGGTTGCTGCAATCAACGCAATTACCGGATTAACTCCAAAAACTGTCGTATTAATTGGTGAACGATTAGCTGAAAGTGTTGGCGCACTATCTGCAGCTGTTGAGTTAGCAAATAAATCATCAGCCAAAGTTGGATACGTACCACGTCGCGCAGGGGACGCCGGAGCGATTTCAGCTGGTGCACTTCCTAATTTATTACCAGGTGGACGTTTAATTTCTGATGCAGCAGCTCGTGTAGATGTTGCTGCCGCTTGGGGAGTTCAATCTTTACCAAGTGAATCTGGCTTATCAATTAATGAAATAGTTGGTTCAGGAACTGAGGCAGTTTTAGTTGGCGGCGTTGATCCATTTGATTTCTCCACAGATGCAAAATTACTTCTGTCCAAAAAATTTGTTGTTTCCCTTGAGATTCGCGAGAGTGATATCACCGATATCGCTCAAGTAATTTTGCCAGTTGCTGCTGTCGTAGAAAAGAGTGGCTCATTCATGGATTGGCAGGGCAAGGTTCGCCAGTTCGACGCTGCAGTAGAATCATTAAATCGAAGTGATCTGCGAATCCTGTCTATGTTGGCAGATCAAATGGGTAAGCCAATTAATTTGCCAACTGTAATGTCAGCGCGCAAAGAGATTGAAACTTTAGGAAATTGGGATGGTACTAAGGCCGCTATGAAATCTGTTGCTCCATCAACAACTCTTAGCACTAATGCAGATGAAGCGATTCTTTCTTCTTGGCGGAATTTGTTAGATAAAGGTTCATTACAAGAGGGTGAAGATAATTTAGCTGGGACAGCCCGTCCAACAACAGCGGTTATTTCTAAATCGCGTGCCGAGCGATTACAGGTTAAAGATGGTGAGTTAATTAGAGTCTCAAACTCTTATGGCGCGATCACACTGCCTTGCACAATTGCAGATATTGATGATCAAGGTATTTGGTTGCCACGCAACTCAATTAATAGCCAATTAATAAAGGTATTAGGAACTGTTGGTAACTCTGTTGTAAAGGTAGGAAGAGCATGAGTAATGCAGAGTTAATCGCACAAGATCCAGGTTGGATTATTGCCTTAAAAAGTTTAATTGTTTTTGCCGCTTGCGTAGTTCTAACAATTATGGCGGTTTGGGGAGAGCGCAGATTAGTTGCCAAAATGCAGATGCGGTTAGGACCAAACCGAGTTGGTAAATTTGGTTTGCTGCAAGGATTAGTAGATGGCATCAAACTGGCGTTAAAAGAGGATTTAATTCCAAAGGGTGCGGATCGAGTTGTGTTTGTGATTGCGCCAATTATCAGTGTTACTACCTGTTTTATGGCCTTTGCCGTAATTCCAATCTCTGGTGAAGTTTCATTCTTTGGATATCAAACCGCATTGCAATTAACTGATCTGCCAGTCGGAGTTCTCTACATCTTGGCAACAGCTTCAGTTGGTGTTTATGGAATTGTCCTTGCCGGTTGGTCTTCCGGATCTACCTACCCACTTCTAGGTGGATTGCGCTCATCAGCGCAGGTAATCTCATATGAGATTGCAATGGGACTTTCATTAGTTGCGGTCTTTATTTACGCCGGTTCAATGTCAACCTCTGAAATTGTGGATGCACAAAGTCAATTCTGGTATGCCGTAATTCTTTTCCCTTCATTTATTATTTATGCAATCTCAATGGTTGGTGAAACAAATCGAGCACCATTTGATTTAGCTGAAGCCGAAGGCGAGTTAGTTGGTGGATTTCACACCGAGTACTCATCATTAAAATTCGCATTGTTCTTCTTAGCTGAATATGTAAATATCATCGCGGTCTCAGCTCTTGCTACCACCTTGTTCCTTGGTGGTTACCGAGCACTTCCAGGTTTAGGTTTTACCGAGCAATGGCTTGGTGGTTGGTTCACCGTAGTTTGGTTCTTTGCAAAGGTCTTATTCTTCTTCTTTATCTTTGTTTGGCTTCGCGGCACATTACCTCGTCTGCGTTATGACCAATTCATGAAATTTGGTTGGAAAGTTTTAATTCCAGCATCTTTGGCCTGGATCATGGTGGTAGCAACATTGCGTGTCATGACACAACAAGGCTCATCTCAATTCTTAATTGCATCCTTTATTTTCGCCGTGGTTTTAATCTACTTTGCAATTTCAGCTTCAATTGAAAAATCAAAGCTGAAGTTAAAGGCACAGTCACAGGAAGTTGATGTTCCAGCACCAGATTTTCCTGTTCCAGAAATTCCTAAATCTAGAATGGAGCAATTAAATGGCTGATGAATTAATGCCGCGTTCTAGCGAAAATGGTTTAGGTAAAGCTAATGAAGCGAATGTACCTATTACAAACCATGAACCAGCTACCTTCTTTAAACAATTGCAGGGTTTTTGGGTAACTTTTAAATCGATCTTTAAAAAGGTAAATACAGTTCAATATCCAGAAGTGAAGGAGCCAACCGCTCCACGTTTTCATGGTCGCCATCAATTAAATCGCCACCCAGATGGTTTGGAAAAATGTATTGGTTGCGAGCTTTGTGCATGGGCATGCCCAGCAGATGCAATTTATGTTGAAGGTGCTGATAACAAAGAGGGTGAGCAATTTTCACCAGGTGAGCGATACGGCAAGGTTTACCAAATCAATTATCTGCGTTGTGTTTTCTGTGGCTTATGTATTGAAGCTTGTCCGACTCGTGCTTTAACCATGACAAATGAGTACGAGTTAGCTGACAGCACTCGTGAAAAATTAATCTTTGAAAAAGAGGATCTATTAGGGCCATTGCGTGCAGGCATGTTGCCACCACCACATCCAATGTATCCAAATACAACTGATGCTAATTATTATCGTGGTGAGATTCCACATGCGCATCCTTCACAAGGTGAAACGAAGTAATGATTAACATCGCACTCGAGATTGGAAATACTCAACAGCCAGAAGCAGTTATGTTTTGGTTTTTGGCACCACTTTCAGTCTTAGCGGCCATTGGTATGTTGCTAGTAAAGAAAGCGGTTCACTCCGCCCTACTGCTGGCTTGGGTAATGATTACACTGGCAATTTTTTATATTGCGCAAGAGGCGCTTTTCTTAGGAATTGTTCAAATTGTGGTTTATACCGGTGCGGTAATGATGCTCTTCCTATTTATTTTAATGTTGGTCGGTGTTGAATCTAGTGATTCATTGATCGAAAATATAAAAGGGTTGCGTGCCATAGCAATAACAGCTGCGATTGGCATTGGCGGCTTATTAGTTGCATTAATTAGCCGAGCCACTCTTGGCCGAGAAACAATCGGCTTAGCCAGAGCAAATCAAGATGGAAATGCTTTTGGTTTAGCGGTTGAAATATTTACTAAGCATGTCTGGGCATTTGAGGTCATTTCTGCATTATTAATAACTGCAGCCCTTGGCGCCATGGTGTTGGCACATAGCCAACGAAGCAAATCAAAGTTTGTACAACGTGATCAGTCAATCGCTAGATTCCGTAAACCATCTCTTGCAGAAGCTGCAGGTTTACCAGGATCTGGCGTTTATGCATTACATAATGCAGTTGATGTTCCAGCTTTACTGCCAGATGGCAAGGCAGCCCCAACCTCTATCTCTCCAGTTTTAGAGGCGCGCGGTGACATGATGGAGAGCAAAAAGTTTGAAATGAAACCAGCAGAAGAGGAGGAGAAATGAGTATTGCTAATTACTTATACCTCTCTGCAATTTTGTTTACGATCGGTGCGGTTGGTGTAGTTGTTCGACGTAACGCAATTGTGGTGTTTATGTGTATTGAATTAATGCTAAACGCAGCAAACTTAGCTTTTGTAACCTTTGCTCGCATTAATGGAAATTTAGATGGTCAAGTCGTAGCATTTTTCACGATGGTAGTTGCAGCCTGCGAGGTTGTAGTTGGCCTAGCAATTATCGTAACTATTTACCGGTCTCGAAGATCTGCTTCAGTTGACGATGCAAGTTTGTTGAAACGATAAATATGACAACATCATCTAACTTAGTCTGGCTAATTGCACTTCCGCTGATCTGTTCAGCGCTGTTGCTATTAGCTGGTAAGCGAGCGAATTCCTGGGGCCATTTAGTTGCCACAGCAGTATCCGCCTCAGCCTTTGCAATCGGAGTTGTTGAGTTATTCGCGATGCTAGGTCGAGATGTCCAAGACCGTCCTGTAACACAAAAAGTATTTACCTGGATCTCAGTCGGTGATTTTAAAGTTGATGCATCACTATTACTCGATCAACTTTCTATCTGCTTTGTACTGTTAATTACAGGTGTTGGTACCTTGATTCATATTTACTCAATTGCATATATGTCACATGATCGTGATCGACGAAGATTCTTTGCCTACCTAAACCTTTTTATTGCAGCGATGTTGCTTTTGGTTTTAGGTGATTCCTACCTAAATCTTTATGTTGGCTGGGAGGGCGTAGGTCTTGCCTCATATCTATTAATTGGATTTTGGAATGAAAAACCGGCGTATGCAACTGCAGCTAAAAAAGCATTTATTGCCAACCGAGTTGGAGATGTTGGTTTATCACTTGCGATCATGATCGCATTCGCCACCTTTGGTGATGTGACATTTAAAGGAATTCAAGCGCAAGCTGATCAAGCATCATCATCTGCAATGACTGCAATCGGTTTAATGTTGCTGTTGGCAGCGGTTGGTAAATCTGCACAATTCCCATTGCAAGCATGGTTGGGTGATGCGATGGCCGGACCAACACCGGTATCAGCTTTGATTCACGCAGCAACTATGGTTACAGCCGGCGTTTACTTAATTACCCGTTCAAATTTTATTTTCGATGCTGCTCCTGCTGCACAATTAGTTGTAATTATTATCGGTGTCATTACCTTGTTATTTGGTGCAGTTATTGGAACTGCAAAAGATGATATTAAGAAAGCATTAGCTGCATCAACAATGTCGCAGATCGGTTACATGATTTTGGCAACTGGTTTAGGACCAATTGGTTATGCATTTGCAATCATGCACTTGTTGACCCACGGTTTCTTTAAGGCAAGTATGTTCTTAGGTGCTGGCTCTGTAATGCATGGCATGAAAGATGAAGTAAATATGCGAAAGTATGGTGGTATTGGCAAATACATGCCCTTTACATTTATTACATTTGGTTTGGGCTATCTAGCCATTATTGGAGTTCCGCCATTCTCTGGTTTCTACTCAAAAGATAAAATAATTGAAACAGCATTTAATGCTGGTGGCTTAAAAGGTGTATTACTTGGAATGGCTACATTATTAGGCGCCACACTTACTGCCTTCTACATGACCCGCGTTGTCATCATGACATTTTTTGGTAACGAACGTTGGGGTCATAAAGATGAACCGCATGAAAGCCCAGCTTTAATGTTAATTCCGATATCACTTCTATCAATTGGATCAGTCGCATCTGGCTTCTTGCTTTATCGAAATCATGCGTTGGAGTACTGGTTAAAACCAATTGTAAATCCAGCAGGTGAACAACATTTAGAGGAGTTGGTGCAGCCAATTGTTGTTTCAGCGCTAGCTGTAACAGCGGTGATAATTGGCGTATCTATTGCAATCAAGAAATATCGGGGTGAAATTGCGAGTGAAGCACCGGTCAAGGTAAATATGTTAACTAAGGCTGCTCGTCGTGATCTTTACCAGGATGATTTGAATGAGGCGGCATTTATGCGACCTGGCCAAAGCTTGGTCAAGAGTTTATTAAACTTTGATTATAAAGTTCTAGATGGCTTGGTGCGATTAGTCGGTGGCGTATCTGTTGGTGCCGGACAATCACTTCGTAAGTTCCAAAATGGATATGTAAGAAGTTATGCATTAATGATGGTGGTCGGAGTTCTTGCACTTCTAATTACAGTCTGGTTGATGACCTCATGAGTTTACTAACCACTATTGGCTTAATGCCATTAATTGCAGCGCTGATAATTGGATTCTTGCCAAAGCTCAATGATGAGTTAATCAAGCGAGTAGCATTTATTTCTACTACCTTAATTGCCATTGCTTCAATATTTTTGGCCACCGGCTTTGATCGTTCTCAAACTGGGTTCCAATTCACACAAAGTAACTCTTGGATATCAGCCTTCAATATTAATTATGCAGTTGGTATCGATGGTATTTCATTAGTTTTGATCTTGCTATCCACCATCTTGGTTCCAATTGTCATCTTAGCTACCTGGCATGAATCAGATGTAGGCCGTTGGGGCAGCAAGGTTTTCTATATTTTAATCTTGGTTTTGGAAACACTAATGATTGGTGTCTTTGCAGCTACAGATCTATTTTTATTCTATGTGTTTTTTGAAGCGATGCTTATTCCAGTTTACTTTTTAATTGGTGGCTACGGTTCAGGTGAAAAATCAGCTGCTGCAGTGAAGTTCCTTCTTTATAGCTTGTTCGGTGGCTTATTGATGCTGGCCTCAATAATTGGCATCTATGTAATTGCCGGCAATCAAATCGGTGCCACCTTTGATTTAACTCAATTATCTAAATTACAAATTGATGACACCACAGAGAACTTCTTATTCCTAGGCTTCTTTATTGCATTTGCAATCAAAGCACCATTAGTTCCATTCCATACCTGGCTGCCAGATGCTGCCAAGTCAGCTACCCCTGGTACCTCTGTTTTATTGCTTGGAGTTCTAGATAAAGTCGGAACTTACGGAATGATCAGATTTTGTATTGCCTTATTCCCAGATGCCAGCAAAACATTTACACCTTACATAATTGCGTTAGCGGTTATCTCCATTCTTTACGGAGCATTTATGGCAATTGGGCAAAGAGATATCAAGGGATTGATCGCCTTTACATCTATTTCTCACTTTGGTTTTATAACTATGGGAATTTTTGCAATGACTACCCAAGGCATGTCAGGTGCTGCCCTTTATATGGTTAACCACGGTTTTTCTACCGCTGCTTTATTTTTAATCGCAGGCTGGATGATCAAACGCCGAAACTCTTCAACCATCTCTGATTTTGGTGGATTACAGCGAGTCACTCCAGTAATGGCATGGTCATTCTTCTTCGCCGGAATGTCCTCACTTGCACTGCCAGGACTATCTAGTTTTGTCAGCGAATTCTTAGTCTTAGTTGGTACATATACTCGCTATCCAGTTGCTGCAATTATTGGAACATTAGGAATTGTTTTAGCTGCACTTTATGTTTTAATTCCAGTTCAAAAAACGTTACATGGACCAATCACGCCAGGTAATGAGAACATCAGCGATCTATCACTTCGTGAAAAGTTAGCGATTGCGCCAGTTGTTGCAGTGATAATTGCAATGGGCTTTTATCCAAAACCAGTTCTTGATCTAATAAATCCAACCGCTGAAAAAGTTGTGACTACAGCAGGCTTTACTGATCCTGCTCCACAGGTGAGGAAATAATGTTAACTGCGCCAGAACTCTCCTACTCACTTCTAGCACCAATGATGATTGTTTTCGGTGCTGCAGTCCTGGGCGTACTAGTTGAAGCATTTGTTGGCAAAGCTCATCGAGCAGCTATTCAATTAACTTTAACTTTAGGTGCGTTGTCGCTGTCACTTCTTCAGCTCTGGAGTATTCGCGATAAGTTCTCAACCACAGCAGCAGTTGGCGCTGTAGTTATTGATAAGGCTGGCATATTTTTACAAGGCACTATTTTAATTCTGGCAATAGTTGCAGTTTTATTAGTTGCGGATCAAGATAACTTTGTTTCAAAGGCATCTGCAATTCCTGGCTCAGCTGAAGAGGCTGAAGCAATTAAAACCGGAGATCAACAAACTGAGATTTTTCCGCTATTTTTATTTGCTGTAGTAGGCATGATGCTTTTCCCAGTCTCTAACGATTTACTAACCCTGTTTGTTGCACTCGAGGTATTTTCATTACCACTTTACTTATTGGCTGGATTATCAAGACGTCGCAGATTACTTTCACAAGAGGCGGCGCTGAAGTACTTTTTATTAGGTGCTTACTCCTCAGCATTTTTCCTATTCGGCGCAGCATTCCTTTATGGATATTCCGACACCTTATCGATTACCGGAATTGCCCAGGCAATCGCAGCCGGTGCTGGAAACAACATCTTTATTTTGCTAGGAATAGTTTTCATCTCAGTTGGATTGCTATTTAAAATCAGCGCAGTTCCATTTCATTCATGGACACCAGATGTTTATCAAGGAGCGCCTACGCCAATTACTGGATTCATGGCCGCTTGTACAAAGGTTGCTGCCTTTGGCGCAATCTTGCGAATGTTCTACGTTGGATTTGCAGATGTATATACCGAGTGGCGCCCAATAATTACAACTATTGCAGTAATTACTATGATCTTTGGATCCGTAGTTGCAATTACTCAACGAGATATTAAGCGCATGCTGGCTTACTCATCTATTGCTCATGCTGGTTTTCTTCTGACCGGAGTTGTTGCGTTAAATAAGGATGGCTTGGCAGCAGCGCTGTTTTATCTATTTGCTTACGGAATGGCAACAATTGCAGCATTTGGCATTATTTCCTTAATTCGGAATTCAGCTGGTGAAGTCACTGATTTAAATAACTGGGTTGGATTGGGTAAACGCTCACCTTTAATTGCTGGCGCTTTCGCATTTTTATTGCTTTCCTTCGCCGGCATTCCATTAACTAGTGGATTTGTTGGCAAGTTTGCAATTTTTTCAGCTGCTTATCAAAGTGGAAACATTGGTTTAGTAGTTGTTGGCGTTCTTTCTAGTGCAATTGCCGCCTTCTTCTATATTCGCGTGATCATCATGATGTTTTTCTCAGACCCACAAAACGACTCAGTTTCAATTATTATTCCAACAGTTAAAAGTCGAATCGCAATCTCAACTGCAACAATTACCTCAGGCGTTTTAGGTATTGCACCATCTCTACTGCTTAACTCTGCAACTAGCTTTGCTAACTTCATCAAGTAAATGTCACCTTTAGGCGTACCTAATCTGGAGCCAAAGTTAGAAGAACGCTTGCTTGCAGATATGCAAAAAGTTGAATCACTACTTCGAACTCACATCGAAGGGGATTACCCATTAGTTGTAGAAACATCTCGTCATTTAGTTCAAGCGGGTGGGAAAAGACTTCGCCCACTTTTAACATTAATTTCTGCACAATTTGGAGATCCAAATAAATTTGGAATTATCGAAGCAGCTGTTGTCTGCGAATTAACCCACCTTGCTACTTTGTATCATGATGATGTTATGGATGAAGCGCCGCTGCGCCGTGGCGTTGAGAGTGCAAATAATCGATGGGGTAATTCAGTTGCTATTTTGACTGGCGATTATCTCTTTGCCAAAGCTTCAGACTTATTGGCTGATCTAGGACCTGAAGCGGTACGACTGCAAGCCAAAACATTTGAGAGATTAGTAATTGGTCAGATTAATGAGACTCAAGGAAATGCAGCTGGCACAACCATGATCGATCACTATTTAAAGGTTGTCAGCGATAAAACTGGTTCACTCATTGCAACAAGTGCACGTTTTGGTGCGATGTTATCTGGAGCGCAACCAAGAGTAATTGAGTTACTTACACAATTTGGCGAGAAAGTTGGTATCGCTTTTCAAATTGCAGATGATTTGCTGGATGTCCAAAGTGACTCAACAGAGTCGGGTAAAACTCCAGGAACTGATTTAAAAGAGGGCATTCCAACATTAGTGACTCTATACGCCATGAATTCAAAGGATCCAGCGGATAAAGAATTAGTTGAGCGATTAAGTAAACCAATTCCAGAGAGTGAATTAAGCAAGACAATAACGCAACTGCGAAATCATAAATCAGTATTAGAGGTTAAAGATTACTTACGTACAATTGCTGATGAAGCTGATGCTTTGCTTGCTGAACTACCTGCAACACCAGCAAAGGATGCACTGGCTAATTTAATTACCACTTTGATTAGTAGATCTACCTGATTTGACCATATCAGTACCTAGAAATGCTAGCGCTCCCCAGATAAAGATAAATCCAATTAATTTTGCTAGTTGTAGCTCTTCATGAAATACCAAAATTCCAACTAGAAACATAATTGTTGGAGTTATGTATTGCAGCAATCCAGTAATCGTAAGTGGCAGTCGCGTAGTTGCAGCATTAAATAATAAGAGTGGAACAACGGTGAAGAGACCAGCGGTAAACAATGCAAATGAAAAGGCAAGATCCTGACCAAACTCCGCCTTATTTTGACTCATTAAATAGATTAGATAGCCCAAGCTAGGAAAAAAGGCCACCAAAGTCTCAACCGATAAAGTTTGTAACGCACCAGCATTTAATCGTTTCTTGATCAAACTATATGAACCCCAACTTACCGCTAAGCCAATTGCAACAAGTGGCACACGCCCATAAGTGAATGTCAAAATTGCTACGCCAGTTGTGGCAAGAGCTACCGAGAAAATTTGTAATCTGCGTAGCTTCTCTTTCAAAACAAATACGCCAAAAGTGACTGCAACTAGTGGTGTTATGTAGTATCCGAGAGCTGCTTCAACTACGCGATCAACACTCACCGCCCAGATATAAATTCCCCAGTTAAAAGATAGAAGTAAAGAGGAGAGGGCAAGGAGAGAAAAACTTCTTAGATCCTTGATTAAAGCAAAAGCCTCTCTTAACTGTTTTTGAAAGGTTAGGAATAAATAGCATGCAAAGAGTGACCAAATAGCTCGGTGTACCAATATTTCATATGGTGATGCTTGGTCTAATGCTCGCCAATAAATTGGCAAAAGTCCCCAAATTACATATGCAGCAACGCCGTAAGTTAAACCGCTTCCAAGTTTATTCAATTTATTTATCTAATTAATTATCTAAAGTTTGTGAACTGGACTGCAAAGTCCCAGCCCTTATTTTTTACCAAGGCAATTGCCTCTTGTAAATCATCACGACTCTTACTGGAAACTCTTAGCTCTTCACCTTGTATCTGTGTTTTTAAGGATTTTGGTCCGTCTTCCTTTAGAAATTTTGCAATCTTCTTAGCATTCTCAGTTGAAATGCCCTCTTTAAAAGTTGAGTTAATTCGGTAGGTTTTTCCACTAAGCACTGGCTCGCCAGTATCAAGATGCTTTAGCGAGACATTTCGTTTAATCAATTTCTCTTTCAGTACCTCAAGAGCCGCTTTTGCCCGCTCCTCTGTATCTGACTCGATCGTGATCTTTTCAGCTGTTTTCTCAATTTTGGTCCCAGTATTCTTAAAATCAAATCGGGTCGCTAATTCGCGGTCACATTGATTGAAGGCGTTATCCACCTCCATATGATCAATCTTGGAAACGATATCAAAGGTGCTATCAGCCATGTTTATACTTTACTATTAATTTAACTAGATACTTAATCGAGGCGAGAATTTATGGCATCAGCCAAAGTAAGACGGCGTTTTCCAAGCCCGATTGATCTGCTTCAATTACTCAAATTTCGAAAGCCAATATTTAATGGTCGAAAGCGCAGACTATCTCGAGCATTAACAATTTATGATTTAAGAGTTATTGCTAAGCGCCGCACACCAAAGGCGCCATTTGATTACACCGATGGTGGCGCAGATTCGGAAAGCTCATTACTTCGTGCCAGAACTGCATTTGAAAACTTAGAGTTTTCACCACGCATTTTGCGTGATGTTAAAGATATTGATTTAACTGTAAACATGTTAGGTAAAAGTTCCAGTATGCCAATTGGAATTGCACCAACTGGCTTTACGCGCATGATGCAAACAGAGGGTGAGTATGCCGGGGCATGTGCAGCAAGGGATGCCGGGATTCCTTACACACTTTCAACAATGGGAACAAGATCAATTGAAGATGTTGCCAGAGTTGCACCAGATGGACGTAATTGGTTTCAACTTTATATGTGGAAGGATCGCGACCGCAGCATGGCGTTGGTCGAACGTGCCAAGAAAGCTGGCTTTGATACCTTAGTGCTAACTGTTGATGTGCCAGTTGCTGGTGCTCGATTACGAGATGTTAGAAATGGCATGACGATTCCACCATCACTAACCTCAAAGACAATTCTAAATGCAATTCCAAGACCAGCTTGGTGGTTAAACTTCTTAACAACTGATCCACTTAAATTTGCTTCACTCGATAGTTGGAATGGAACTGTTGCCGAACTACTTGATTCGATGTTTGACCCAACTGTTACTTATGAAGATTTAAAATGGATTCGCAGCCAATGGCAGGGTAATCTCGTTGTTAAAGGCATTCAAAATGTTGATGATGCGGTTAAATCGATTGAAGCTGGCGCTGATGCAATTATTCTTTCAAATCATGGTGGTCGCCAATTAGATCGAGCACCAGTGCCATTTTATTTACTGCCTGAAGTATTAAAGGCCGTTGGTAAAAAAGCAGAGGTTCATCTTGATACTGGAATTATGCATGGCGCAGATGTTGTTGCTGCCCTAGCTGCTGGTGCTAAATTTACTTGGATCGGTCGTGCATATTTATATGGCTTGATGGCTGGTGGTAAACCAGGTGTGGATCGTTCCTTAGAAATTTTAAAGACACAGCTGATTCGAACAATGAAGTTATTAGGTGCTCGAACAGTTTCAGAGCTAGAGCCTGATCATGTGAGATTTATTGCTAGATATCAGGATATACAGCGATAAATAATTAACTTTTGGCAATTTTGGCAATGTGTGAGTGAAGGCTTTACACTTCACCGCGCTTAACAATCCTTGGCGGGTTGCCCGAGCGGCCAATGGGAGCGGACTGTAAATCCGCCGGCTCTGCCTTCGAAGGTTCAAATCCTTCACCCGCCACCATTTAAGAGTTTTTATACTTTTAATTTGTTACCGCAATTAATTCAATGCCACTTGCCACCGTTGATAACAAATGCATTCAATTAAAAAAGCTGCAAATTTATGCAGTAATTTCCTCAAGGTATTAATCAGTTGTACTCTTTACCTTGTAAATGCCCCCTTAGCTCAGTTGGTAGAGTGTTTCCATGGTAAGGAAAAGGTCAACGGTTCGATTCCGTTAGGGGGCTCGAACAAGATAAAAGATAAGTTTTAAAACTAAATAATGAATAAAGGAAAAAAAGTTTGGCGGGGTAGCTCAGCTTGGTAGAGCAAGCGGCTCATAATCGCTGTGTCGTGGGTTCAAATCCCGCCTCCGCTACCAACTTATTAGAAAATCAATCACGAATTTCGTAATTGGGTTTGGATCAA
>JBILCN010000011.1:0-36312 GCA_044353095.1 Candidatus Nanopelagicus sp. | reverse complement strand
TCCGGGCGGATCGTAACTTCAGCCATCTTCTCTCTTCTCTCTCTTTATATAACTAGAAAGGTTATCTCTAGTTAATTCTTTGATTTAACCTACGAGCGCTCTGCTCGCCTCTGCCAAACGATTAACAACGGTGCCATCAATAATCTCATCGCCATAGCGAATCGAAATGCCACCTAAAACCTTAGGATCAACCTCAACATTTATATGAACAGATTTTCCAATTGCTTTGCCAAGTGCGGTAATCAAATTTTGTTGTTGTGCTGGATTAAGTGCCACAGCGATTTTAACATGTGCAACTACGCGATTGCGGCGAATTGAAACGTAATGTGAGTATGCAGCTAATGTCGCATCAAGATTGCGACCACGACGTAGCACAACTACTCGACGAAGTAAGTTAAGAGTTGAATTTGCGTACTTACCTTTGGTAATTGATTCCAGTAATGTCACCTTGCCAGAATCAGAATCTGCGGCGGTATTTAATGCTTGGCGCAGCTCTGGATTAGCAGTTAACACTCGAGCAAAATTAAATAATTGATCTTCTACCTGATCTAACTCATTGTTTTTTTCGGCAACAAAACTCTCTGCTTCAACCGCTAATTGTTCAATCGCATCGGCCAACTCAGATGGATTAGACCATCGAAGTGAGGCTGCAGAAGCCAAGATTGATTGCGCAGCTGCCGAAATATTTTTCCCGAAAAGATTTGAGATTAATTCCGCTTTGGCGCCAGCATCGCGAGCATTATCAGTGAGTGCTCTACGCATACCAACTGATGTGCTAAGAACGGTAAGAATTGTGAAGAGATCATTAGAAAATTGGGCAGCATCCTTAGCTGAAAGGTTGTTCACCTTTTCTTCTAATGCTTTGCGCAGTGCGAGTACTGAAACTCGACTAGTGCCGCCCAGAATTTTCATAATTACTTACTCTTCTCTAGATCTGCAATAAAGCGATCAACAATTCGGGATTGACGGACCTGGTCATCTAAGGCTTCTCCGACAATCTTGGAAGCAAGTTCAGTAGCAAGTGTTCCTACTTCATTACGAAGTGAGGTAATTGCTTGTTGACGTTCGGCTTCAATCGATGCAACTGCAGCAGCGGTAATTCGCGCAGCTTCTTCTTGTGCCTTGGTACGCAGTTCCTCAATAATCCCTGCTCCTTGCACACGAGCCTCTTCACGAATCTTTTGTGCTTCGCCTTGTGCATCAGAGAGTTGAGAGGTGTACTTTGAAAGTGCAATCTCGGCATCTCGTTGTGCCTTTTCAGCACGTTCAATTCCACCAGCGATTGCATCGGTTCGTTCGGCAAATGCTTTTTCAAACATTGGCACAACTTTTGAGCGAAGAACTAAGAACAACAAAGTAAAGGCGATAAATCCAACAATTAATTCTGCGGTATGCGGAACTAATGGATTGAGCTCGCTACCTGCTGCAAAGTTACTTACGGTTCTAATTGCCATAATTAGTAAAGGTTATTTACTAGAGAACGAAAGCTAGAACTAGACCGAACAGTGCCAAAGCTTCTGCAAGTGCAAAGCCTAGGAATGCGATCGGTTGCAATACTGAACGTGCCTCTGGTTGGCGTGCTACACCGCTGATGTAAGCAGCGAAGATCATGCCAGTTGCGATTGCAGGTCCGATTGCAGATAGGCCATAACCGACCAGGTTGAGTGTGCCTTCCATTTCATTTCCTTCTTTCTCTATTTATCTTTATCTTTACCTAGAAGTTTATCTAGATAATTTTGGAGCTATTTTTATTACCCTTATTGCTTTTGGAACCTAGTGCTCATCAGCTAGCGCACCTGCGATATACAGAGCGGTTAGCAGTGTAAAAATGTAAGCCTGTAGGCATTGCACCATGAACTCGAAGAAGGTCAGGCCAATTCCAAAGGCAAAGGCAAATGGGGATACTAACTTTAAGCCGATCGCACCTTGTAATAGATGGTCTCCGCCTAAAATAAAAACCAACAACAACAAGTGGCCGGCAAACATATTTGCAAATAAACGAAGTGAAAGAGTTAGCGGACGAACGACAAAGTATGTTGCAAGTTCAATAGGTGTCAGCAGGATATAAACCGGCTTTGGAACACCAGGCATGAACATAATCTCTTTGAGGTAAGGCAGAATTCCTTTGTGCTTGATCGCAACATAATGGAATATGACAAAGGTAAAGATTGCTAACACATATGGGAATGAAACTCGTGACATCGTTGGAAACTGCAAAAGTGGCACAATTCCAAAAATATTATTGGTCAAAATAAAGGTAAATAAGGTGAATAGGTATGGCACAAAGCGCATGAACTCGTGGCCAATTACATCGCGAGCTAGATCGTTGCGCACAAATGCGTAAATTGATTCACCAGCAAATTGCAATTTAGTTGGCATAACTAAAGCTTTACGGCTTGCTGCGATAAAGAATGTACTAACCACAATTACGGATAAAAAAACTAGAAAAATTGGTTTTGTTGTATACGGATTGTCACCAAAAACTGGTGGAAGATTAAAGTCTGCGGTACTAGGTGGGGTAAATCCCTCGTCACCTGAAAGAAGCAAACTCAACTTTTTCTCCTGAAAATTATGGGGTTAAACCCGTTCCCGACGGATCAAACCTTATGTGGTAGGTGGTAGTTGTGTGAAATTTATCAGCGTGTGATTTATGCCCCGTTGTCCAGATTCTATGCGGGGAGGTAAAGGTGGAGTTTAGAGTTTTAGGTGTTTGCTGGATTAGTCGCGACCAAAGCGCAACCACACCAAATATAGAGAGGCACCAGCACCTAGCAGCATGCCAACTAGTAGGAAGTAATTAGTTTCAAGCCATTGATCAAGGCCCCAACCAATTCCACCCCAAATAATTAAGCCAGAAAGTAGGTAACCAACAATTGACCAAAGCGCACCCTCTTCATTGCGAGAGTGATTTAAATTATCGCGGTCCAAAGTCATCTCCTTTAGATTACTTTTTTAACTCTTTTCACCAGGTAGTGGCATTTGAAATCGCAACTTCATGAAGCTACGAATCTCTCCTACCAACCAAGCCATGGTAATCAAAAGAGCGCTGATGGCAAAACTTGAGCGGTCTACTGTGCTGCGATCGGTAAATTTTGTGATTAAAACCAAAAATACTCCCATAAAAATTACTTTGGCAAAGTAGGAAAACATTGCCAGCATCATTGTGGCCATAGGATCTAAATCCCGAGAAATTCTGGCAACTAATAAGTGCACACTAAAGAAAATTATGACGGTAATTGATGCTAATAGCCCACCGAATAATCCAGATTTACCCCTTAGCAAACCTCCAAATACCAATGAAAGTACTGCAACTGCGCTGGCTGGAACAATTGCGCCTTTCCAAAGTTGGGTATCACTCATGATTTTCTAACCCGCTTATCCCTCTTTGCAACAGTTTTGTTTCCAGAACCGCGGTCATGGTCAACGATCACTTTGTTTTTATTTTGTTTTATAATCATGACCGAAAGTGCAAATATAAATAAACCCGCAAGAAAAGCAAATGGTATTGGAATGAAAGCGGCGATTGCAGTTGGTATGGCAAACATTGCTGTCCAAAGATAAAGAACCACAGTTGTGCGTTGTTGGGTTAACCCCATGCGCATTATGCGGTGATGGATATGTTCTCTATCTGCTGAAAAGGGAGATCTGCCAGCTCGAAGCCGCCTGATGATCGCCATGGCAAAATCCAACAAGGGAATAGCCAAAATTGTAAATGGCAGCAGTAATGGCAAGAGTGCATTACCTGAGTTTTCAGCGGTAATTGCAGATGCATCAACCTGGCCAGTTAATGTAATAGCTGAAGCGCTGATCATTAAACCTAAAAACATAGCGCCGGAATCACCCATAAAGATCTGTGCTGGATAAAAATTATGCGGCAAAAATCCTAAACATAATCCGATCACAATTGCGGTAATCAAAGATGGTGCACCCGCGCGACTAAATCCATTGATGACCGCTAACAGGTAGGAGAAAGCAAAGAAGGAAGCTGCGCAGATTGCCACAATTCCAGTAGCTAAACCATCTAAACCATCGACAAAGTTAATTGCATTAATGACAACCATGACAAATAAAATTGTGAGTAATTGTCCAATATTTGCCGGAACTGTTGTGATTCCATTTATCGGTAGCCATAAAATTTGTACGCCGTAGATTAATAAAATTCCACCAGCTAGCGCCTGTCCAGCAAATTTTGTAATTGGATCAAGTTCAAAACGATCATCAATTAAACCAAGGAATAAAATAAATGTTCCGGCAAGAAATATTCCAGTTGCCTCACGACTAAATGACTTTGCAACTAATGGCAGTTGGTTAACAATTACCAAGGTTAGCGCCATCGACAACCACATGGCTAAACCGCCCCATCGTGGCGTTGGCTCTAAATGGACATCGCGGGATCTAATTTTCATTACTGCGCCAGATTTAATTGCTAGGTCTCGAACAAATGGTGTAATCAAATAACAAATAATTGCGGCAAGTAGAACCGTAACCAGGTATTCGCGCATATTTGCTTAAACTCTGTTAATTATTTTGCAGGAACAGGGTAGACCGGAAATGCACTGCACAATTGATTAACTTCAGCTTTAATTGCTTTTGCTTTGTTTTCGTCATCGCCATCTTTAATTGCTCGAGCGATTAAGGATGCAATCTGTTTCATCTGAGCAGCGCCCATGCCTTGGGTTGTTGTGGCTGCGGTTCCGACTCGAATACCTGATGTAACTGCAGGAGTTTCTGGATCATAGGGAATTGCGTTTTTATTTAAAGTAATTCCAGAATTACCACATCTCTCATCAGCAACCTTGCCAGTTACACCGGTAGATCTAATATCAATTAGTGCTAGATGAGTTTGTGTACCCCCAGAAACTGCTCGCATACCTTCACTAACTAAATCATTAGCCAATGCCTGACAATTCTCAACTACTTTTTTAGCATATGCCTGATAGGCAGGAGTTGCACACTCTTTTAAGGCAATCGCTTTGCCAGCAACTGCGCTCATGATTGGACCACCTTGCATACCTGGAAATATTGCTTTATCAATCGCTGCTGCATGCTGGGCTTTGGACAAGATCATGCCACCGCGCGGACCGCGTAAAACTTTGTGTGTTGTAAAGGAGACAACATCGGCGTATGGAACTGGAGATGGAATAGCTTTTCCGGCAACTAGGCCAATGAAGTGCGCAGCATCTACCCACATAACTGCGCCAACCTCATCACAAATTTGGCGCACCTTTTCAAAATCAATCAGCGATGGATACGCAGTTGCGCCTGAGCAAATCATCTTTGGCTTATTTTCAATAGCTAATTCGCGCAGTTGATCGTAATCAATTAACTCATTATCTTGACGAACACCATAAGAAACTACGTTAAACCATTTACCAGAGAAATTTACCTTTGAACCATGAGTTAAATGACCACCATCAGCCAAAGACATTGCAAGCACAGTATCGCCCGGTTTGGTAAATGCTTGGTACACCGCAACATTTGCACTGGCGCCAGAGTGTGGTTGTAAATTTGCATGCTCTGCGCCAAATAATTGTTTGGCACGTTCATTACCAATTATTTCTACCTTATCTACCTCTTCACATCCTCCGTAATATCGCTTTCCTGGATAACCCTCAGCGTATTTGTTTGAAAGTGTTGAGCCCATCGCTGCTAGTACCGCTGGCGATGTAAAGTTTTCGCTAGCGATTAATTGCAAACCATTTCGCTGTCTTTCTAATTCAGAGATAACAACCGCCGCAATCTCAGGGTCTTGATTTTGTAGCGCTGTGAAATCTGGACCAAAATACTCTTGGGTGATTGGGTGTTTTGGTTGGTTGTTAGACATGTAGCAAGCCTAAAGGTTTGAGTGAAAAATGCTAGGCATTGGCTAATAAATTAGGAAAAAATATCTGGGATAACCTCAGATAATTGATTGTTATTGATCACACCACTGCGCTTAACCTTAAGGATCGTGCCGGTTGCATCAATTATTGTGCTCTTGCCGGGTGAGATTAAAACCCCATCAGCAAAGATCACGCCAATATCATTTTCATTGATTGGCAGTGCTGCTAAATCTAAGGTTGAAGCTTTTCCGCTCAATGCGGCGGCGGCTACAACAAGTGGTCCAGTATTACTTAACACCTGCAATAAAAATTTGTGATTAGGAACGCGAATATTTACCTTACCTAATCGACCGTTATCTCCTAAGTTCCAACTTAAGCCAGGTTGCACATTAAAAGTAATTGATAATGGACCAGGCCAAAATTTTTCAGTTAGCAAGTTGACTTCACTTGAAACATTAGTAACTAGACCAGTTAATACCCTGGTATCTTTAATAAAAACTTGTGGCACCACACCTTCTGCATCACCACGCAAAATATGTACCGCTTTGACCGCATCTTTCTTAAAGGCATCGCATAGGTAGACATAGCCAAATTCAGAGGGAGCAACAATTACCTCACCAGCATTTATATTGCGAAGTGCGGTTTCAACAGCAATATCAAATACCTGATCAGTCAGGTCAATTCGCTGGGCCATTTATCCTCCGCATCCTTACCTTAAACTCTTTTGCCAGATGTAAATCTATCTCGACCAGTTAGGTCAGATATACCTTGAATGTTATTGAACTCGTTCACCATCACTTTCTTAACTAATTCGCCTTGGCTCTCATGATGTTCAAGGATGAAGTAACCGCCGCTTTTTAACAATCGAGCAGCTGCAGTAATGAATTGTGTTGGTATTTCCATGCCATCACCATCACCACCACGCAATGCCAACTCTGGTTCAAAACCAATTACTTCATGCGGTAATGCTTGCTGGTTTGGAATGTAAGGTGGATTAGCTACGACAACATCAGCCTTGACACCATCGAGTGCGGTGGCAACATCTTCAACCACTACTCGAGTCGCTAATTCATACTTACTTATATTTAGGTTCAACCAATGTGCTGCTGCTGGTGATTTTTCAACCGCAACCACAGTTACATCTAATCCTTTAATTGCAGCCTCGGTTGCAATTGCGATTGAGATAGCGCCACTGCCGGCACCTAGATCGACCACGCTCTTAATCTCTTGCTTATCAGATTGATTTAATTTCTCACCCTGCAAAAAACCAATTACTCGATCTATCAAAATTTCTGTTTCTGGACGCGGAATTAAAACCCCTTCACCCACTGACAACTCTAAATATCTAAATGGTGCACTGCCAGTTATGTACTGCACTGGCTTTCCCAATAACCGTTGTTCAACTAAGCCATGAAACTCCTCACTTACCCGAGCTATCTCTTCTTCGGGTAATTCAAATGTAGAGGTAATTAATTGTTTGCGGGAAACGCCAATTATGTGCGCCAATAAAATCTCGGCATCTACTGCAGAGATTTGGTTCTTTTCAAATAAGGCAACGGCATCTCTTAAAAGATTTCGCATACTTGCCGTTTTTTAATTTTCGCCAGCAAGCTTTGAAGCACGATCACTATCAAGGAGAGCTTGAATCACCGCATCTAAATCACCATTCATAACTGAATCTAAATTATTTGCCTTGTAATTCACGCGGTGATCACTTAAACGATTTTCTGGAAAGTTATAGGTGCGAATTCGCTCGCTGCGATCAACTGTACGAACCTGAGATTTACGTTCAATCGCTGCAATTCGCTCTGCCTCTTCTTGTGCAGCTGCCAATATTCGAGCGCGCAAGATACGCAGCGCTGACTCTTTATTTTGTAATTGGCTCTTTTCATTTTGGCAGGAGACAACAATTCCAGTTGGAATATGAGTGATCCGAACTGCAGAGTCAGTTGTATTTACAGATTGTCCACCAGGCCCACTGGATCTATAAACATCAATCCGCAAATCATTCATATTTATATCAACATCAACCTCTTCGGCTTCTGGCAAGATCAATACGCCAGCAGCTGATGTGTGAATACGACCTTGGGACTCTGTCTCTGGCACGCGCTGAACACGATGTACGCCGCCTTCAAATTTTAATTTAGCGTATGGCGTTTTTCCAGGCTCTTGAACACCTTTAGATTTAATTGCAATTGATACATCTTTATATCCACCCATATCGCTATCGGTGGTCTCAATTGTTTCAACCTTCCAACCTTGTTTTTCCGCATATCGGGTGTACATACGAAGTAAGTCACCAGCAAAGATCGCTGATTCATCACCGCCTGCACCAGCTTTAATCTCCATGATTACATCGCGATCATCATTTGGATCACGAGGAAGTAATAACTCCTCTAATTTTTCTGCCGCCTCATCTCTGGTTAATTCAAGGCCCGCAATCTCACTTGCAAAACTTTCATCCACTTGTGCCAACTCTTTACCAGCGGCTAAATCCTCTTCGGCTAACTTCCATGCACGATAGCCAGCGATGACTGGGCCAAGTTGGGCGTAACGCTTTCCAAGTGATCTAGCCTTATTTTGATCAGAGTGAATTGATGGATCAGCCATCTGCTTTTCAAGTTGGTCATACTCAACTATCAACTCATTAGCTTTGGCAAAGCGTTCCATTTATTCACTCCCTTCTACTTCTAAATTAATTTAAACCCAATAATAAAAAAGAGAGCGCACCACATCATTTGATGTGAGGTGCGCTCTCTTCAGTAAAACTACTTAGTGCCTGGCTTCTCGCTCTTTCCGAAACGCTCTTGGAACTTGGCTACGCGGCCACCGGTATCAAGAATTCTCTGCTTACCTGTGTAGAAAGGATGACATACGGAACAAACTTCAACGTAGATCGATCCGGTTTCTTTTGTGCTGCGGGTTGTGAAAACTTCACCGCAACCACAAGTAACTTTTGTCTCCACATATGCTGGGTGGATCTCTGGCTTCATTTTTTCTTCTTTCGTTTATTACTGGGTCAGAGGTTTAACTCTGTGAACCAGTAGATCCGGCGCTTACCGGGGGGTGTAAAGAATAACTTGTAAGGGTAGGACTGAGCAAAACTGATCGTAAAAAAGTTACTAATGATCAGTGATTAAGCGTCAGCACTCTCCTTATTTGAAGAGTTTGAAGTAGTTGGCATATCGCCACCTGCAACAGTTTTTTGAATCTGTAGCAAGAACTCGACGTTGGACTTAGTGCCCTTCATCTTTTCTAGCAACAGCTCTAGTGCTTGTTGTGGTTCAAGTGCATGCAGCACTCGACGAAGTCGCCAAACAATTCCAAGCTCTTCAGTTCCCATCAAGATTTCCTCTTTACGAGTTCCGGATGCAACTACATCAACAGCTGGGAAGATTCGCTTGTCAGCAAATTTACGGTTAAGAATTAACTCCATATTTCCAGTTCCCTTGAACTCTTCAAAGATAACTTCATCCATCTTTGAACCAGTATCAATAAGGGCGGTTGCCAAGATTGTTAAAGATCCGCCATTTTCAATATTACGTGCGGCACCAAAGAATTTCTTTGGTGGATACAAGGCAGCGGAGTCAACACCACCAGAAAGAATTCGACCAGATGCTGGGGCAGCAATGTTGTATGCACGGCCCAAACGTGTAATTGAATCAAGTAGCACTACAACATCATGGCCAAGTTCTACTAATCGCTTTGCACGTTCAATAGCTAGCTCTGCAACAGTTGTGTGATCATCAGCAGGGCGATCAAAGGTTGAAGCAATTACTTCGCCCTTAACAGAGCGCTGCATATCAGTAACCTCTTCAGGGCGTTCATCAACTAGAACCACCATTAAGTGACACTCTGGATTATTTGTTGTGATTGCGTTTGCAATAGATTGTAAAACCATTGTCTTACCCGCTTTTGGTGGGGAAACAATTAAGCCTCGTTGACCCTTACCAATTGGTGAGATTAAATCAATGATTCGAGTTGTTAAAACATTTGGTTCAGTTTCAAGACGTAAACGCTCCTGCGGATAAAGCGGAACTAACTTAGAAAACTCAACGCGATCGCGTGATTTCTCTGGCTCGACACCATTTACAGTTTCAACCCGAACTAAGGCATTAAATTTTTCACGACGCTCACCTTCACGAGGCTCGCGCACAGAACCAGTAATGACATCGCCCTTACGCAATCCGTACTTGCGGACCTGTTGCAGCGAAACATAAACATCATTTGGAGTTGGCAGATATCCACCAGTGCGGATAAATGCAAAGCTATCTAAAATATCAAGTAAGCCACCTACAGGTAGCAGGACATCATCCTCGGAGATAACAACTTCACGCTCTTCGCGGAAGCCTCGATCACGGTTGCGGTTACGATCGCGATTGCCACGATCACGGCCTCTGTGATTATCACGTTGGTTATCACGACCACCATCACGATTAAATCGGCGGCCACTGTCGCGATCAGAATCATTTCCGCCAGAATTATTACTGGAGTTATTTGATGATTCATTATCATCATCGGAAGAATTATTGTTTGAATTATCAGCGTTATTATTATTTTTATTGTTACGGTTGTTTTGTCGTTCCATACGACGAGCCTCTCGTTCATTTTTTGCGGCCTCACGATTTGCGGCCTGCAGATCACCGATTGCTTGGACCAGCTCTGCTTTCTTTAAATTTGTGGCATCTTCAATACCAAGTTGAACCGCTGTTTTCTTAAGATCAGTTACTGCCATATCAACTAGTTCAACTGCGCCTTTGCTTGCGGCTGCTTTCTTAACTGCCATACTTTTATTTTTTTCCTTTGATTTGATTTTTCCACCATCTGGTAAAAGACTGTGGCTTTGGATTTAAATTTACCTATAGAAATTACTTTGTATTTCTTAGGATTTTATTTATCTGTCGCACTTTCCGACGAGGCTAAATGTAGCACAACCGGTTAGGGCGCCAAAATCAAGGCAAAAACCGCAAGAGTTATGCTTTTTATTGAACTCCGCTTTGTGCGATCGCTAGCTTCATTGCATTAAAGCCCGGTGCTAGTGAAGGTATTTGATCAATCTCACTCTCATCGCCAGAGTAGAGAATCATTACAGCAGGTCCAGCACCTGACAAAACAGCGGCAATCCCAGCGCCTCTTAACTTGTTTATTAAAGCAATAGATTTTGGCATCGCTGCTTCGCGATAACTTTGATGCAATAGATCTGCCGTAGCGGTAAATAATAAATCTGGTCGCTGCGCTAATGCGTGAACCAGTAATGCTGTGCGCGTTGAGTTTAAAGTTGCATCATGATGTGAAATCGATTCTGGAATTAATTTACGAGCTTTTGCAGTTGGTACCTGATTATCTGGAATTAGCAGAAGAGCTTTTATTCTGGAATCTACCTTTAAATTAACCGCACGGCCTACGCCATTTTCACTCCAGGCAATTGTTGCACCGCCATAAAAAGCTGCCGCCACATTATCTGGATGTCCTTCAATCTGAGTTGCAAGAGTGATTAAATCTTCATCGCTCATGTACTCATCTCCTGTTAAAACTAATGAACGAGCAAGCGCTAATCCGCCAACAATTGCGCTGGCAGATGAACCAAGCCCGCGACCATGTGGAATAACATTTAAAGAGCGAAGCGCGATTCCTTTTGGCTTGTTACCCATAAACTCAAAGCCAGCCATCATGGCGCGAATTACTAAATTCTTTGAATCTTTCTTAACCTCATCTGCACCTTCACCACTTACATCAACATCAAATGTGGCATCATCTAAAATTTGAGCAGCGTAGCGATCTCGCATTTCTAGAGCGATTCCAAGGCAATCAAAGCCAGGGCCAATATTGGCACTAGTTGCCGGCACACTTATTTGCGACATGGTCGCCTTAAAAGTTACACCGGAGTTCATCTTCTTCGCTGACATTTGCTAATCCTATTTCTTTCTATTAATAACTTACTTTAAACCAATAATTTTGGCCGCTTTTTTTGCATCTACTGAAACAATAATTGGCTTAGGCGCTGAGTTTAAAACCCACTGCGGATCCTTCAAGCCATTACCAGTTACAGTGATAACAATTTTCTTGCCGGTTGGTAACTTCTTCAATGCTTTTAGCTTTATTAGGCCAGCAATTCCAGCAGCGCTAGAAGGTTCAACAAATATGCCTTCTTTTGCTGCTACCAATTTATATGCACTTAAAATCTCTTTGTCAGTTACTGAGTCAATTAAACCTTTTGATGCCACCTTCGCAGCAACAGCTTGTTGCCATGATGCTGGATTTCCAATTCGAATTGCAGTTGCAATTGTTTCAGGCTTTTTAATTACTTTATTTTTAACAATCGGTGCAGCACCAGCTGCTTGAAATCCCCACATCATTGGCTTCTTACTTGCCAACCCATCCTGGTAATACTCCTCATAACCTTTCCAATAAGCGGTTATGTTTCCAGCATTTCCAACAGGTAGCGCATGAATATCTGGCGCATCCCCTAGTAAATCAACCACCTCAAATGCACCAGTTTTTTGTCCTTCAATTCGATATGGATTAACTGAGTTAACCAATGCAACTGGGTAATTTTCAGAAAGTTCGCGAGCTAAATTTAAGCAATCATCAAAATTACCTTTTACCTGTAGCAGAGTTGCACCGTGTGCAATTGCTTGCGCCAACTTGCCCATTGCAATTTTTCCTTGTGGGACCAAAACAACTGGATTCATTCCAGCCTTGGTTGCATATGCAGCAGCACTGGCACTGGTATTTCCAGTTGATGCACAGATAACCGCTTTGGCGCCATCTTCAGCAGCTTTTGAAATTGCCATTGTCATTCCGCGATCTTTAAATGATCCAGTTGGATTTGTTCCTTCAACCTTTAACCAAACCTCATTATTTAATAACTCTGAAAGTACGCAAGCGAAAACAAGTGGAGTACCACCTTCACGTAGTGAAACAATTGGAGTTTTCTCACTTACTGGCAGCCGATCGCGATACTCCTCGATTACACCACGCCATTGATGAGCGCCAGATTTTTTCTTAAAAATTCCCATTTGTCTTTAAATCTCACCTTCAACACGAATTACACTTGCAACATCTGTTACTGAATCTAACTTAGAAAGATCTTTAACAGTTGCACTTAACGCAGATTCTTTTGAGATATGAGTCATTACAACTAATTCAGCCTTATCGCCAGCACCAGATTGTCTTACAGTTTGAATCGAAACTTTATGAGAAGCAAAGACATGTGCCACACTCTCCAGTACGCCAGGCTTATCTGCCACATTTAATCTAATTAGGTAGCGAGTTTTAGTATCACCAATTTTTACAATTTTACGATCGGCGTAATCACTCTCGGCCGGGCCACTGCCACCAGCTAATTTATTTCTAGAAACAGCTACCAAATCTCCTAAAATTGCAGATGCAGTTGGCTCACCACCTGCGCCACGACCATAAAACATCATTTGCCCAGCTGATGCTGATTCAATAAATACCGCATTGTATGAATCTCTAACTGAAGCAAGTGGATGAGATCTCGATATCAATGCTGGGTGAACTCTTACTGCTATTGCACCTTCATCAGTTACGTCGGCAATAGCTAGTAATTTAATTACTAAATCCATAGCCTTTGCTACCTTCACATCAGTTGCACTGATGTTGCTAATTCCCTCTTTGTAAACATCTAAATCAGTTACACGTGAGTGAAAGGCTAACCCCGCCAGAATTGCTGCTTTGGCGGCAGCATCACCACCTTCTATATCTGCAGTTGGATCAGCTTCGGCAAAACCAAGTTTTTGTGCTTCTCGCAGTGCATCTTCAAAGGCTGCACCATTTTCATCCATCTTAGTTAAAATATAATTTGTAGTTCCATTAACAATTCCCATAACTTTTAATACTTGATCGCCAACTAAAGATTCGCGAAGTGGGCGCAAAATTGGAATTGCCCCGGCAACTGCGGCTTCATAGTAAAGATCAACATTTGCATTATCGGCAGCTGCATAAAGTTCTGCGCCATGTTTGGCCAGCAATGCTTTGTTTGCAGTAACTACTGATTTTCCATTTTTTAGTGCAGTTAAAATCAATTCTCGCGCTGGTTCAATTCCACCTAGTAACTCAATTACTAAATCAACTTGCGGATCATTAACAATTGATTTCAAATCCGAAGTCAGAAGTTCATCCGGTACACCATAATTTTTTGATTTTGGATTTCGGACAGCGACTTTAACCAACTCTAAATTCGCACCGGCGCGAGTTGAAAGATCTGCTTTATTTGCAATCAGTAAACGGGCAACTTGAGAGCCGACAACACCGCAACCCAGCATCGCAATTTTAAGAGTTTTACTCGACATCATTGGAGAAGTATCTCAAACTTATGAGAGTTGCCGTGGCGCTTGGTTTACCTCTAAAGCGAGCAAATCTGCCTCGTTTTCTCTTCGTAAAATACTTCGGGCAGCGCCATTTTTTACTACTACTACAGCTGGTCTTGGAATATGGTTGTAATTGCTAGCCATACTGCGGCCATATGCGCCAGTTGCTGGAAATGCCAATAAATCACCCGGTGCAATATCTTCTGCAAGATTGATATCCAAAATCAAGATGTCGCCAGTTTCGCAATGCTTACCAACTACTCGTGAGCTTGTTTTTTTGGCATTTGATTCACGATTGGCTAAAAATGCTGAGTACTTAGCGCCATAAAGAGCGGGCCTAATGTTGTCACTCATTCCACCATCAACTGAGATGTAATTTCGAGTTGTCGCATCATCTAGTGTTACTAATTTTGTAGTTCCAACTTCATAGATAGTAGTTGTGGTTGGTCCAACAATTGCACGGCCTGGTTCGATTGAGATAATTGGCAGATCTAGCTTTAACTTTGCGCACTCCTCTTTTATTACCTTGGCTAAGGCAGGTAGAACAGTTTGTGGGGAAATCGATTTTTCCGCAGTTGTGTATGCGATTCCGTATCCACCGCCAACATTTAATTCAGGCAACGCTTTGCCAAATTTTTCTTTAATTTCAGCCAGTATGGCGACCAACCGCTGGGCAGCCAAAGTGAAGCCAGTTACCTCAAATATTTGTGAACCGATATGGCAATGAATACCGATTAAATTTAGGGAATCAAAAGTTAAAGTTTTTTCAACCGCCGCAATTGCAGCGCCACTTGCTATTGAAAAACCAAATTTCACATCTTCATGTGCGGTTGAAATAAATTCATGGGTATGGGCCTCAACACCCGGGGTTAATCTGATGTAAACATTTTGAACCTTGCCTGCAGATTTTGCGACCTGGGCAATTCGTTCAATTTCAATAAATGAATCAATCACAATTGTGCCAACGCCAGCGCTAACTGCCATCTCGATCTCGGCTACTGATTTGTTGTTGCCATGGAACTCAATTCGATCCGTTGGAAAATTTGCCGCCAATGCCACTGCTAGCTCACCACCTGTACAAACATCCAAATTCACATCTAATTCAATTAGCCATTTTGCAATCTCGATCGAGATAAATGATTTTGCTGCATAGTAAAGCTTTCCGCCTTGAAAACTCTCATTCAATGCACTCTTCCAAGCGTTAGCTCTTAGAAAGAAATCCGCCTCATCAATTACAAATAATGGTGAGCCATACTCTTTAATTAGAGAAACTGCACTGCAGCCAGCGATTGATAACTCACCACTAATGTCATTTTTACTTATATCAACGGGTGAATTATTAAACTTTAAATTGCTAGAGAAAGGTGAGGTTGGATAATTCATAATTGGCTACATCTTCTCCGGAGCGCTAACACCCAGTAAATCTAAAGCATTGCTGATCACTTGTGCAGTTGCTAGCGATAGCGTTGCTCGGGCGCTGTTTAATTCAGAACTCTTTTCATCCCCAAGTGGAAGAACTCGACAATCATTGTAGAAACGGTGGTAAACGCCAGCTAATTCCTCGGCATACCTTGCAACTCGATGTGGTTCTCGTATTTGTGCGGCACCGTGAACTACTCGAGGGAACTCTGCCAATAATCCAATTAACTCTCGCTCGCGTTCATGATCTAGTAGCTCTGGTTTGAATTGATTTACTCCGTACTCAATTCCCAAATCTTTAGCATTTCGAAGTACTGCACAAATTCGAGCATGTGCATACTGCACATAATAAACTGGATTCTCATTTGTATTTTTGCGAAGTAAATCCACATCCATCACCATTGGGGTATCTGTTGGATATCTGATTAAGGTATATCGGGCAGCATCTACGCCAACTTTTTCTACTAATTCTTCTAATGTAATTATGGTGCCAGCTCGTTTAGAAAGTTTTAGCTCTTGGCCACCTTCCATAATTTTTACCATTTGCCCAATTAGAACTTCAATATTCAATTTTGGATCATCACCAGCACAAGCTGCAATTGCTTTAATGCGGCCAACATAGCCATGGTGATCAGCGCCTAACATGTAAATGCAAAGATTAAATCCGCGCTCTCTTTTACTTACATAATATGCAGTGTCGGAGGCAAAGTAGGCAAAGGAGCCATCTGACTTAATCATCACGCGATCCTTATCATCGCCAAAATCAGTTGTGCGTAACCAAACTGCGCCATCTAACTCATAGACATGGCCCTGGCTTTTTAACTTCTGCAGTGACTTAGTGAAAAAATCATTTTCGTATAGGGATTTTTCAGAGAACCAGGTGTCAAACTGAGTACCAAAATTATCCAGTACTCCTTGCTGTTGTTTTAATTGCAATTTGTATCCGACATCTCGAAATGCATTAATTCCATCAGCTTCAGAAAGCTTTAGAAACTCTGGATTATTTTTCACAATCTCATTCGCTAAATCGACTATGTATTCACCGTGATATCCATCTGCTGGACGCTCTTGCCCTAAAGCAACAGCCCGAATCGAAGCGCCAAATAAATCCATCTGATTTCCACGATCATTTATATAAAACTCACGAGAAACCTGTGCGCCAGCAGCAGAAAGAACTCGTCCTAATGCATCACCGACCGCAGCCCAACGAGTATGTCCTAAATGAATTGGCCCAGTTGGGTTAGCACTAATAAACTCTAAATTTACTTTCTTATCACTTAGCCAATCGCCATGTCCGAATTTTTTTGCTTTAGTTAAAATCTCAATTACAACCGCTGCTTGAGAGACATTGTTTAAAGTTATATTTATAAATCCAGGTCCGGCAATCTCAACCTTACTTATTCCAGCTTTGCTTAATAGATCGTTGTCATTTAATGATTTAACAATTAACTCTGCAACTGCACGTGGTGCTAGGCCAGATGATTTTGCGAGCGCTAATGCAACTGAGGTTGCATAATCACCATGCTCGCGGTTTTTAGGTCTATCTAAATTAATCTTATTTGGAATCTGGGCTTTAATCTCACCCGCAGCAATCACTCGTTTTAGGGCATCAGCGATTGCACTTTGAACCAGTGTTTGTGCTGAAGATTCACTCATTTGAGCAAGGTTACCCGTTGCTACCTTTATCAAGGGTGAGGGTTTGGCACTGATGCCCAATGCACCGTAATCTTGCCCCCTTGCCCACTCTTTATTGGTGGGTGATATTGCGGGAGTGGTGAAATGGCAGACACGCAGGTCTTAGGAACCTGTGCTTCGGCGTGTGGGTTCAAGTCCCACCTTCCGCACAATGTTTACATCAAAGTTGCGACAGGGTTACATCGAAAAATGTAACCTGGTTGAGACTGTAGGCAGATTAACTGTATTTAAATCACCCTTGTTTTAAAGCAAATTGCGCGAAAGGATTACATCATGGCGGAGAAGAACTTTTTATCCTGGGTTGGCTTTAAGGGCGAAAGCTCTGATGCCCCTGCGCCTTCAACAAATGCCCTAGAGCGAATTCGCCAACTTGAATCTCAATTAAGTGACATGCGCGCACGTCGTGACATCACCTCATTAACTCGAGAAGAGTTTGAAATCTTGGCGACTGAAACCGCCATGAGCATTATTAAATCTGCACAAGCGCGTGAAGCAAAGGCAAATAGCGCTGCTCAAAAAATTATTAGCGAATCAACTCGTGAAATTAAAGAGAAATTAGAGTCAGCAGAATCTAAAGCAAAAGCAATTTTAACCGCTGCTGAAACACGTGGCCGTAAATACTTGCAAGCCGCTGAAGAGGATGCGGAAGAGCTTCGCAGTAATGCTGAAGCCGAGGCCGAGCAAAGTTTAAATGAGTCTGCTCGTGAGGCAACACAATTAACATCTGCAGCCCGCCGTGATTCACAAAAGATGATTGAGAATGCAGCTACTCAAATTATTGATTACCGCAGTTGGTTATCAACTGCAATCTCAGAGGCAGAGCGATTACACCGCAGCCAGAACGCATCTCTAAATGCTGCCGAGCAAGCAATTGCGCAAACTCGCCTAAAGCTTCAACAAGCATTTGACCGCTTAGCTGAACTGCAAATGGATATTAACGCCAACTTAGACTCAACTAATAAGCCATCTGGAAAAACATTTGTTGCCGGAAAAGGTAAGCAAGTTGCCGCTGCTGCTGTGCGCAGAGAAGTTGCTGAAAAAAAGAAGGCCTCTGCAAAGAAAAAGAAGTAGTTCGTAACTAAAAGAAGTTACTGATTGCATCATCAGCATGAGCTCTGAAAAACCAGTCCGCTATATCGCATCCATTGATGGATTGCGCGCGATTGCTGTTACAGCAGTTGTTCTTTACCACCTTGGAATTTCGTGGTTGCCTGGTGGATTTTTAGGAGTTGATCTATTTTTTGTCATCTCTGGTTATGTGATTACCAGATTAATTCTTGACTCAATAAATAAATCTGGTGCGCTAGATCTACGGGGCTTTTACTGGGCCAGACTTCGCCGCATTTACCCTGGATTTTTATTTATGGTCTTTAGTACCATAATTTTTATTGGTGTTTGGGCGCCAGAAGCAATCAAGAGATTTCTAACCGATCTGCCTTACGCCTTGGTTGGCATGATGAACTGGGCTTTGGTTGCTCGCCAGCAAGATTACTTTGAAAGTATTGGCCGGCCACCTTTACTTCAACATACCTGGTCACTCGCGGTTGAACTTCAGTTCTACTTAATTTGGCCAATCATCTTGCTAACAGTTTTAAAGTACTTTGGCAAAGCAAATGTTGCGCGGGTTGCTTTAATCATTGCAATGTTTTCTGGAGCAGCATTATTTTTTGTCTCCCTTCAACTAGATGCAGCGAATGCACAGCAAGTAAGCCATATCTACTTTGGAACAGATACTCATAGCCTTGGTTTATTTTTAGGTGCAGCCCTTGCTGTAAGTTGGATTCCACAAAACTTAAGTGCCAACATCGAAAAACGGGCGCAGGATGTTATTGATGGCATCGGTGTATTTGGTTTGCTGGGATTAATCGCAACCTTTTTATTTATTGATGCAAATAATGCCACCTCGTATCAAATTGCATTTCCACTAGCTGCAATCTTCGGCTGTTTAGTAATTATCTCTTTAGTCCATCCCGCTTCAAGATTTGCGCCATTAATTAGCAGTGCTCCGTTCACCTGGGTGGGCCAACGAAGCTATGGAATTTACATCTGGCACTGGGTGGTATTTCAAGTAACTCGTCCATCTGTTGATTTAACTGGGGAAACTTGGGCGCTTTATTTAGCCAGAGTTCTGCTGGTTCTAGCGCTAGCTGATATTTCACTGCGATGGGTTGAAATTCCCTTCCGCCGGGGAAATATTCAAAACTGGGTTAGAGGAATTAAATACCGTGCGCCACGAGTGCAGTTGCGCCATAAGGCATACATTCTGCTTTCAATTCTCTCTTTGGTTGCGGTTTCGGCATCTATTTCTGCACAAGCAATAAGTAAATCAGAGCTAGCAGCAGAACAATTATTAAATGAAAGCATGAGTAATGAAGATGAGGATCTCGCAGCCTCAACTGGTGATTTAGGAAGTACTACTGGCGTTTGGGTTACAGGTGACTCGGTAATTCTTGGCGTTCGAGCTAAGTTAGAAAGACAGGTACATATCTCATTAATCAATGCCAGAGTCGGTCGACAAGCTCCTGAGTTACTAGCTGCAATGGGCGTTGATCAGATATCAGTTCCTGAATCACCAATTGTCTTTAACTTGGGCAATAACAATAAGTTATCCCTAGAAACAGTTTCGGAAATCTTTGAAACATTAAAGAATCAACCACAAATTGTTGTTGTAAATACGGCAGTACCAAGATCTTGGCGGGATGAAAATAATAAAATAATTGCCACAGTTGCTGCTAATTATCTAAATGTTAAATTAGTTGATTGGAATAAGATCTCAGAAGGTAAGCCAGAACTTTTTGCACCAGATGGCGTGCATCTAAGTCCACTGGGATCGGATGCCTATGTTGCTGCGATCTTAGATGTTTTAATCGTTCCAGAAAAGTAAACCCATAAAAAAATAATCCCCATCAATTTCTCGATGAGGATTATTAATTTTTACTTTTTAGTTATTCCCAGCTACCTGGTAATCCGAAGATCTTTCCATCAACTACTACTCCATCAGAGTAAACAGTTGAAACCTTTACTTGGGCCCAACTATCTGTTCCAGTTTTTGTAATGTCTTGTGAGAATTGAGTCGCAGGAAGAGTTGCAACTAGTTTCCACTCAGTTGAATTACCCGCACGAAGCTCAAGGTTATAACCGGTGATTCCCTCGACTGCTGTTTCTGGGGATTTCCAGAAAACTGTTGCACCAGTAGAGGTGTATTGAGCAACAATCTTGGTAGGTGCTTCATGAGCTGAAAGCGGAGCTGAAGTTGCTTCTGTTGCAGACTCAGATGGTGTTGGTGCAGCAGACTCAGATGCGATCGGAGTTGGCGTTACCATTGTTGATTCATCATCTGATGATCCGCTAGCAATTACAGCAATTGCTAAAATTACAATTCCAAGAATTACCGCAACTAAAACTTTGCTTGATGAATTACCAGAATTTTTTGTGCTCTTGCTTGATGAGTAAGAACTACCTGCTGGTTTTGGGGTTGTTGAAATAGTTGATACTGAAGAGCGAGAAGATCCACCTAGTGGTACTGGTGGAACTTTGTAAGTTGCAGACTTCTTACTTGACTTACGCTTTGCAGTTTTCTTTACAGCTTTACGAGCTGTGCTCTTCTTCGCTGTTGAACGCTTTGCTGTTGAACGCTTTGCAGCTTTCTTGACAGCTCTTTTTGGCGCTTTGCGTGCAGTTTTCTTTGCAGCCACTTAATTACTCCCTTACTTAGTTGAAACATTGCGTTGACATTTTTTTACAGATGGGGTTTAAAAATTTCCTAGGCTTAAGGATACATGAGTGATTACAGATGAACGCTCAAGGTTGGCACAATTGCACGCATCGCCAGCCCACGATGGCTAATCCTGTCCTTCACCCCCGCACCTAGTTGCGCAAGAGTTTGCTCAAATCCATCTGGAATAAAGAGGCTGTCATAGCCAAACCCGGCCTCACCGATGGCAGCTTCAGCGATTTCACCTGACAACTTTCCTAGCTCCTGCGCTTCAAAATCTAAATTTAGGTTGGTAAAAACTACCGCGCAGTTAAATTGCGCTTTGCGACCTGGGCTAGCAACATTTTTTAGCTCTTTTAATAATTTTTCAATATTTAAGCGATCCCGCTCGCTGGCGATCAGACCCTGATATCCAGCAAATCTTGCTGAATAAATGCCAGGAGCACCATTTAAATAATCTACAAATAAGCCACTGTCATCGGCTAGTGCAGGCAAATTAGTAAATTTAGCGATCGCTCGGGATTTTAAGAAAGCGTTTTCAATTAAAGTATTTCCGGTTTCAGCAACATCTGGCATATCTGGAAAATCAGCTAATCCCAAAACAGTTACATCACTAGCATGCTGCGCCAGCAATCTCTTAAACTCATCAACTTTTCCTTGATTATGAGTTGCTAAAACTAATTTACGCAATTTAAAACTTAGGCCAGGGCTTGTGCTTGCAACTTACTTAATTGCGAACATCCGGCAGCACCCAAATCTAATAATTTATTTAGCAAGGCGCGATCAAATGGTTTACCTTCAGCGGTGCCTTGTACCTCAATAAAATTACCATCACCTGTGCAAGCAATGTTCATGTCAGTTTCTGCAGTTACATCCTCTTCATAACAAAGATCTAGCATTGGTTGCCCGTTAACAATTCCAACTGATACGGCAGCCACTGATTGCGTAATTGGATTTGCAGATTGCGCTACATGCCCTTTGCTCTTAGCCCAAGTTATTGCATCAGCCAGCGCAACGTATGCGCCAGTTATTGCGGCAGTGCGTGTGCCACCATCTGCCTGCAAAACATCGCAATCAATCACAATTGTGTTTTCACCTAATGCCTTCATATCAACAACACCGCGCAGTGATCGGCCAACTAATCTTGAGATCTCTTGCGTTCTGCCACCTAATTTTCCTTTAACACTTTCACGGTCGGATCGAGTATGAGTTGCTCGTGGCAACATTGCATACTCACTTGTAACCCAACCTGCACCTTTTCCAACTAGCCATCTTGGAACACCGGGAGTAAAAGAGGCCACACATAAAACTCTGGTGTTGCCAAACTCAACTAATACTGAGCCCTCTGCATTGTTTAACCAATTTCTAGTAAAAGAGATTTTGCGTAATTGATCTGATTCTCTTCCATCAATACGTGTCATTTTCTGCTCCGGTCTGAGTTTGGTTTATCTTAAAAAACTTAAATTTTTTGCGAGACGCTAACTACTTCAGGTCCCAAAAATCTACGTGCTAATGCACTGAACTTATCGGCTGCTCCCGTTGCCACAAAATTATGGGTTACTGGGCCGCCTGACTTATTGACCAGATCTTTCTCTACCAATATCCGGTATAAATCCTTCGCTGTCTCCTCTGCACTTGAGACCAAGGTGACCTCATTTCCCATTACATAGGAAATAACGCCGGTTAATAATGGGTAGTGAGTGCATCCTAAAACTAAGGTGTCGATCTTGGCTGCGGTAAGTGGTGCCAAGTAATCCTGTGCCACCTTTGTTATCTCAGCACCAGCAGTTTCACCGCGTTCTACATACTCAACAAATAATGGACATGCGATAGATGAAATCTGTAATTGCGGCGCTGCAGCAAATGCATCTAAATAAGCCTTTGATTCAATAGTCGCAGTAGTGCCAATAACTCCAACCTTGCCACTTCTAGTTGCTGAAACCGCACGGCGAACAGCAGGTGCAATAACTTCAATAACGGGAATTGAGTACCGCTCTCTGGCATCACGTAGAACTGCAGCACTTGCGGTATTGCAAGCAATCACAATTGCTTTAACGCCAGCGGCAACTAGTTGATCCATAATCTCTAAGGCGTAACTTCTAACCTGTGCTAATGATTTTGGACCATAAGGTCCGCGAGCTGTATCTCCTACATAAAGAATTGACTCACCCGGAAGTTGATCAATTACCGCCCGAGCAACAGTTAAACCGCCAACACCGGAATCAAAGATCCCAATTGGAGCGGTGGCCGAAGGGGTGGCTGTGGATTTCGCCGTATTTGAACTCATTGAGGTAAGTGTAAGGCGGGGGGTATTTCTTCCCCCATTTCTCAGGATTTCACGCTCAATTTGGGTAAATATTTAAAGAAACTCTGTGAAATTCCTGCGATTAGCCTTGCCGAACCAACTAGTAACCACCATTCTTATGGCAGGTGGTCGGTGCTAGCGATCATATGAAGCTAGCAAAGCCCACTGGCTTTCACCCAAAAGGGTGGGAGCAAATTAAATGCCTATGGAGGCTATTTAAATGACATCAGTCGCATTAACTGACGGTCAATACAGCGTCATCTACAACATCCTTTCATTTGGACTTGTATCGATGTTGGCTTGTACCGTTTTCACACTAGTTTCACAATCACGCGTACTTCCCAAGTACCGTGGCGCACTAATTATGTCCTCAATGGTTACCTTCATTGCTGCTTACCACTACTGGCGAATCTTCAACTCATTCAACGAGTCATACGTTGATGGAAAAGTAATGGTTGGAACTGCAAAGGGAACATTCAACGAGGGCTACCGCTACGTTGACTGGATCCTTACTGTTCCACTTCTTCTAGTAGAGGTAATTGCTGTACTTGCTCTAGCTAAGGCTGCTGCATCTTCATTGATCAACCGCCTAGTTCCAGCAGCAGCAGCGATGATCGCACTGGGTTACCCAGGCGAGCTTTCAGCTGACACAAACACCAAAATTATTTGGGGTGTGCTGTCAACAATTCCTTTCCTATACATCCTTTATGTTCTATTCGTAGAGCTATCAAAGTCTCTAGATCGTCAACCAGCTGGAGTGGCCGCAACTGTTGGCCGCCTACGTTTGTTACTGATCGCAACATGGGGCGTTTACCCAATCGCTTACTTACTTCCAATTATTGATGCAGCAGGTGCAGCCTCAGCGGATGCATTTGTTAATCGTCAAATTGGATACACCGTCGCAGATGTATTAGCGAAGTGTGTATTTGGTCTAACAATCTACAAGATTGCAAAGATGAAGTCAGTAGCAGAGGGAATGAAGGAAGACGCGTAAGTCTTCTTCTTAATTCTAAAAAATCTGCGGTTTTCCTGAAAGTTAGGGACCGCAGATTTTTTTATAGGTGATCTAAAAGCTTCTCTTGAATCCCGCCTAGCCAGAAATAAACCGCCAATAAAGACTTCTTTGGTTCGCTATCTGGCATTAACTCAAACTTCTCAAATGTATCTGTCTCAACCTCTAGCCGCACCGCGAGTGCCAAACGAAGATCATTTAGAGCCAGTAGCCACTGTTGAGCATCACTAATTGAAATATCCGCCTTAGGTAGCTCGTGATCAACTGGAAAAACTAACTGCTCACGTAAATACATTAGATGTTGCTGCTTTATTTGGCGCAATCTTGGCTCCGTAAATTTACGAAACTCATCTGCAGCATCGGGATCAGCATATGCATTTGGCAGTAAACGATTTAAAACTGGATCCTCGGGGGCTGATAATGGTTCCATACTCATTAACTGCGCCGCCATTAGTTGCGCAAATGGATCATCAGATTGATAGTGGTGAGTGAAGTTACGCTCACCTAATAATTCAAGTAATTGCTCAACTAAATTAATTAAAATATGTAATTCATCATTGCTAAGTGCAACTGTTAAATCACCAGTTGCCGAAGTACCTTTAAACTCCCCCATGATCATCTCTTTGTAGCGTCGCCCATAAACCATGTTCATGTAATCGCTGAACATCGTTCTCCATAGCTTCCCGAGAGCCAGCCGAAACGACCGCTTTGCCTTCGGTGTGAACCTTCATCATTAATTCGTGTGCTTTCTCTTTACTGAAACCAAATAATTTTATAAACACAAAGGTTACATAACTTTGTAAATTAACTGGATCATCCCAAACAATGCAGACCCATGGTCGATCAAAAAACTTTGATAGATCCAACTCGGAAAGTTGCTCGGTGTCAGTGCTCACGCACTTATTATCTTATGAAAACTACCGAACTAGAAGTGCGTATGGCTGACTGCTTCCACCATTTGTCTGTGCGGAGTTAGCCAATATCACTTGATAGGTTGCTAGCCCGGCTTCTTTCTCTAGAACTGTAAATCTAAATTCACCACGTTCATCGGTTGCAAAGCTGCCGAAGGCCGCTCCATTTCGCCGAACCGTGACATTAACTGCAGCTGCTGCCGGCAGAATCTGGCCGACTATTTGATAACTCGAGTTTACTTTTACTGATGCTGGCAGGTTTAAATTAACTGTTGGCGCAACCGTAATTTCTTTTTCACTGCTCCTTCCTTCTGAGCGCTCCCAACTTGCCTCACTTACCAATCTAATCTGGCTCTTTTGGCCCAAAATTGCCGATGATGTAATTAAGCCATTTGCATCGGTGGTGCCAGCGGGGATACTTCGCCAACTTGTATCAATTGGGCCTTTGACTTCAAGTCGAACATTAATTCCGGCAACTGGAGTTTTATCGGGTAGTGAAAATTTTCCAGTTAAGTTAAATATGTTTCCGTAACCTACTTGCTCTAAATCAGTTGAAATCTCGCTGACAACTACATCTGGTGCAATCGCTTTAGCTGCATCATTAATGGCTTGTGCCGCTGCTAGTGTCTCTTTGCCAAAGCTCCATACTGCAATTCCACCTAGTCGATACTTGCCAACTAAAAGAGCACGTGCTGCATAAGATCTTTCATCTGGATACCAAGCAGTTCTAGTTGCAGTACATGTAATCGCACTATTTGTTGGATCGGTGTACGCCTTTTGGTATGTATATGTGTTTTCAGCATAGGTTGCGTTATATCTAGCAGCGCCACCATAAATACTTGGCAGATTAACCGCATCTCTCATTGCAAGTGCGGCTCTACCATCAACAACTATCGAAGTTGCAAAAGCTTTTGGACAAACACCATCTACTTTAGTTATCCAATCTCTGCCATAACCTGGGATACCAACAAAAACTTTAGAGGCAGGCATCTGACTTACTGCATACTTAACTGCATCTTCAGTCCAATCAAGTGGACCAATTGGCCCAGCCTTAACTGTTGAATAGTCATAAGCCATAATTCTTAATCGATCAATATATGGCCCCATCTCGGCCCAGGCGTAGACCCAATTGCCAGCCCGCTTAGTTGCACGATCAAAATCTGGCGGTGTCGTTACCGATAACAATTTTCCATCTGCACGCAGCGCTGCAGACATCTCTTTTATGAATGAAACCCAATTAGGTTTCATTGCTACCCAATTTGCCCGGGTTTCACCCTTTGCATAAAACTTTTCAAAATCTAAATCAATTCCATCATAATTATACTTTGCTACTAAATCTCGAATGCTTTTTACTAATACTGCACGCCTTGCTTCATTAGCTAAAATTCCAGCTAGGACTCGTACTGGTTGATCATCTGTAATTGTTGGCAAGATTACAAAGCCACGACTTCTTAAATCTGCAATTGCACCGGTGATTGGTTTTGTATAAAGACCTAATGTGTACTTATCGCGAATATTGGATTCACTTAACAAGCCATACCAAAATGGTGAAACATCCTTGATTACTTCATACTTAAAATTTGAATCAACTGAGCGAAGATAGACGGTGGGTGATCCATCCATCCAACCAGACAAAATTCTTCGAGGTGGGTTGTCGGCATTTGCAGCGGTGAATACGGTTCCAGATATTGCAAAAATAAATGCAACTATGCAAACACTGAATTTCCTCATATCAAGAAAGGTTAACGGGTGAAACTTAGAATTTACTTCAAGGAAGCGTGGATCTCTTTACATGTTGGACACACTGGAAATTTTTGTGGGTCCCGGTTAGGAATCCACTTTTTGCCACATAAAGCTCGCACGGGCTTGCCAGTAACTGCAGATTCGGTAATTTTGTTCTTATCGACATAATGCGAAAATCGCTCATGATCGCCCTCATCAATACTTAACGCGGTATCGGCTGGCTTGGTTTTTTCGAGTAGATCAGAGAGAAAGCCCATGCGTAAATATTATCCTGATCAAGGGCCTTGCGATTAGGCTCTGCTCATGAAGGATCTACTTCGCACCAGTGATTTGTCCAGGGCTGATATTGAGTTGCTGCTCAAATCTGCTGCAAAGTTTGCGCAGAAGCCACTGGCAGCGAAAAAGCATTTGGCTAAAAAAACAGTTGCAATTTATATGACTAAATCTTCAACTCGAACCAGGTTAGCCTCTGAAACCGCGGTTGCGCACTTAGGTGGATCTCCGATTTTCTTGCGTAGTGATGATCTACAAATTGGTCGTGGTGAGACCATCGCTGATACTGCAAAAATTATCTCTGGCTTTTGTGACGCATTAATCGTTCGCACCTTTGCCCAATCTGATGTAGATGAGCTTGGCAAGTTTGCATCTATTCCAGTTATTAATGCCCTAACAGATGATGATCATCCAACTCAATTACTTGCAGATTGGATAACTATTCGCGAAAACTTTGGTAAAAAAATTTCAGGCCGAAAATTTGTTTACTTAGGTGATGGCAACAATGTGGCTACTGCTTGGTTGCTCATGGGTGCAACGATGGGTGCAAATGTTGTAGTAGCAACACCTTCAGGTAAATTCTCGCCAAAGCCAGAGATAGTAAAGCAGGCGCAAGCACTTGCTAAAAAATCTGGCGGCACAATTGAGATAAGTAATGATCCAATTGCAGCTGCAAAGGATGCCAGCGTTTTATACACCGATGTTTGGATGTCAATGGGAGATTCAGAATCTGATCGCAGCGAAAAATTTGAAGCACTTTCACCATTTGCAGTTACAGATAAGTTAATGAAGCTCACCGCTAAAGATTCAATATTTATGCATTGTCTGCCAGCACACAGAGGTGAAGAGGTAAGTGCTGATGTAATTGATGGCGCGAAATCAGTAGTCTGGCGACAAGCATTTCACCGAAGAACCACTATTCAAGCCCTGCTGTTACATCTAACACATGGGGATCTAAGCGGAAATTAGCGATAGCCAAGTATTAAATTGGCGGTAGATTTACCCCATGCGAGTAGCCGTTCCTAAAGAGATTAAAGATGGCGAAAAGCGGGTTGCCCTAGTTCCAGATATTATTTCAAAATTAACTAAGGCTGGACTTGAAGTTGTTATTGAATCTGGTGCTGGTTTAACTGCACAAGCCTCTGATCAAGATTTTGCGGCAGCTGGTGCGCAAATTAAATCAGGGGATGTATTAAAGGACGCGGATGTAGTTTTATCAGTTCAGCCATTAACACCAACACAAATGAGCACACTTAAAAAAGGTGCAATCACAATCTCCTTCCTTTCTCCAACTGGATCAGCTGATTCAATTACGGCCGCTGCCGCAGCTGGCGTTACCGCCTTTTCATTAGAGTCAGTTCCACGCATATCTCGCGCTCAATCAATGGATGCACTCACCTCACAGGCTTTATGTGCTGGCTACCGTGCATCTTTAGTTGCTGCTGAATTATCACCAAAGTTTTTCCCATTGCTAATGACCGCTGCTGGCACAGTTACTCCTGCAAAGGTAGTTGTGTTAGGTGCTGGTGTTGCAGGACTACAAGCCATTGCAACTGCAAAACGTTTAGGCGCAGTTGTAAGCGCATACGATGTTCGCCCAGCCTCTGCTGATGAAGTTAAGTCAATGGGTGCAAAGTTCATCACACTCGAGTTGGAAGCACTTGAAGGTGCCGGTGGATATGCACGAGAGATGACGGAGGAACGTGCAGCTAAACAACGTGAATTATTAACACCATATATTGCAGCAGCTGATGTTTTGATAACAACTGCAGCTGTTCCAGGTCGCACAGCTCCACGATTAGTAACTGCGCACATGGCAGCACAAATGAAGCCAGGATCAGTAATTGTTGATCTTGCTTCAGAGAGCGGTGGAAATGTTGAAGGCAGTGTTGCTGGTCAAATAATTACAACAAGTGCTGGTGTAACAATGTGGGGTGGCAAAGATGTGCCAAGCCAACTGCCGTATCACGCATCAATGTTGTTCTCACGAAATGTTGTAAATCTGCTCTTGTTAATGAGTAAAACAGTTGATGGCAAGCCAACGGGTGAGATCTCCCCGGATTTCAGTGATGAAATTATTGATTCAGCTGCGCTAACTCATGCTGGTGCAAAGAGAGAGCGGAGTAAGTAATGAGTACAGATATTATGAGTACTGAATTAGCATTACTAGCAATATTTTTACTATCTATCTTTGTTGGCTTTGAGGTTGTATCTAAGGTTTCAACTACCCTACACACCCCACTTATGAGCGGTGCCAATGCAATTCATGGTGTTATTTTGGTTGGCGCAATTATTGTGGCTGATCATTCAAAAACAACTTTAGAGTTAACTTTATCTACGATCGCAATTGTGCTGGCAACTATAAATATGGTTGGTGGCTTTGTAGTTACCGATCGAATGTTGCAGATGTTTAAAGGCAAGCCAAAAGAGAAGAAGAAAAATGATGAAGTGGGCGGTCAAAAATAATGAGCCGCGATCTCTATGACTTAATTGGATTAATTGCTGGTATCTGTTTTATCTTGGCACTTAAAGGATTGTCCTCACCAAAATCTGCCAGGCGTGGAAATCTAATTGGAGCATTAGGCGCCACTATTGCAACGATAATTGTTTTCTTCTACGCCAATGATGGCAAAGCTTTAAATAACCAGCCATTAATCCTTGGCGCAATCGCCTTTGGTGTGTTGGTTGGTGTGCCTGCAGCACGCAAGGTGCAGATGACACAGATGCCACAACTAGTTGCTTTGTTTAACGGTGTTGGTGGCGGCGCTGCAGCACTTGTAGCAATTGTTGAGTATTTAAAGTTGGGCGAGAACGCAACGGCAGGACAGGTTATAGCAACTGTCTTTACCGTAATTGTTGGATCAGTCTCCTTCTCTGGATCAATTGTTACCTTCTTAAAATTACAAGAGTTAATGACTACCCGCCCAGTAATTTTCCCATTTGGCCGTCAGTTAATTGCACTCTCTGCCATTTCAGTATTAGCAACTGGTGGTTGGGTAATTCAATCCGGTGGAACATCACCGCTGCTAATTAATGCTCTTTTATCTTTGATATTTGGAATTTTATTTGTACTTCCAGTTGGTGGCGCAGATGTTCCGATTGTTATCTCGCTGCTAAATGCATTTACTGGACTAACAGTTGCTGCTAGCGGTTATGTTCTTGAAAATACAATGTTAATTATTGCCGGAACTTTAGTTGGTGCATCTGGCACAATTTTAACTCGCTTAATGGCGCAAGCTATGGGCAGATCATTATTCGGTACATTATTTGGTGCATTCACCGCAAAGGCATCAGCCGGCTCTGATTCAGCACAGGCACGTCCAGTTAAATCTGGTTCACCTGATGATGTTGCAATTTTGCTTAACTACGCACAACGCGTTGTTATCGTTCCTGGTTTTGGTTTAGCTGTTGCGCAAGCACAACACACAGTTCGTGAATTAGCAGATCTCTTATCCAGCAAGGGTGTTGATGTTGCTTATGGAATTCACCCAGTTGCCGGACGTATGCCTGGACATATGAATGTGTTGTTGGCTGAGGCAAATGTGCCATATGAACAATTAGTTGAGATGGAAGAGATAAATCCAACCTTCCCACAAACTGATGTGGTTCTAGTTGTCGGTGCAAATGATGTGGTTAATCCAGCGGCTAAGACAACTCCTGGATGTCCGATTTATGGCATGCCAATTCTTGATGTTGATAAGGCGGGCAATGTAATTTTCCTAAAGCGCTCGATGCGCCCAGGCTTTGCCGGTATTGAAAATGAACTTTTATATGATGCCAAGACCACACTTTTATTTGGAGATGCGAAAGAGTCATTAACCAAAGTAGTATCTGCTCTTAAAGCACTGTAAAAGCTGCTGGCAAAACCTTTAGTAATTTTAAGTATTTGAAAGGAATGTAGCGATGCCAGCAATAACCGTTGCCGATATTACGGTTCTGCCTCGCGTTGTTGCAGATCCGCTTTCCTCTGCTCGTAGAGTTAAATCAGTTACCACTGCGCCACAAGGACATGAGGGTGAAGGTTTTCCAGTTCGTCGCGCATTTGCCGGAGTTGATTTAGCAGATTTAGATCCATTTATTCACTTAGATCAAATGGGTGAGGTTGAGTACGCACCAGGTGAACCAAAGGGAACGCCATGGCATCCACATCGTGGCTTTGAAACAGTTACCTACATTATTGATGGAATTTTTGATCACTATGACAATCATGGTGGTGGCGGAACAATTTCAGATGGCGATACCCAGTGGATGACAGCGGGTGCTGGAATTTTGCATATTGAAACTCCACCAGAGCATTTAGTCATGAGTGGTGGTTTATTTCATGGTTTTCAACTTTGGGTAAATCTGCCAGCTGAGAAAAAATGGTCACCACCTGCCTATCAAGATTTACGTGCTTCAGATGTTGCACTGTTGTCATCAGAAGATGGTGGCGCATTGCTTCGAGTAATTGCCGGAGAGGTCGCTGGTCATAAAGGTCCGGGCTCTACACAAACTCCAATCACAATTGTTCACGCAACATTGCAACCAGGCGCACAACTTCGTCTTCCTTGGAATCCAAATTACAACGCACTTGCCTATGTATTGCATGGCCACGGCACTGTTGGCGATGAGAAACATCCAATTAAAACTGGTCAGTTAGTCACCTACCGGGATGGTGATGTCATTGTTATTTCAGCTAACACTGTTCAAGAGTCTCGCGCTCCACAAATGGATATTTTAATTTTAGGTGGCCAACCAATTAAAGAGAGCGTTGCTTGGATGGGTCCATTTGTTATGAATACAAAGGCTGAGGTTCTAAAAGCATTTGATGATTTTCAAAAGGGTGTACTTGGCGTTGTGCCACCTGATTGGAGCAAGGCGGTTCGCCCACTGCAGCGAGATGGTGCTGGCCATAAATTAAGCGGTGTACGTCCCGCTGGTGACATTAACGGGGTTCACAACACACCTGATGAATTGAATGTGAGTGGGCAGAAGGAAGTTTAGGTTTAAAGATCTTTACCTAAAGTAGTTTTAAATCTTATCCACATTTTTTTGAGTCAAGTCTTTGATTAATAATCTTTAGAGTTGTGCTCAGGCATTTGAGTATGCCTACTGATCTAGTAATCAGTTAAACCTTTTTAAATCCCTTGGGACACTTTGGATTTACCCCTGAAATCTTTTTTGTTGTTTTACCTTTCAAGCAGGTTATAGATGAGTTTATGGTTGTTCTAATTCTGAGTAGTGGGCCAGTTTCTCGGATACTCCCCTCACTATTATAAAAAGCAAAGAAATAATCTCCGTCCTTATAAGATTGCGTAACCTCAGCCGTCCAATTTCCTGAGTTTATGTTTCCACTAGTCAAAGTAGCGGGGATTGCAATACCAAAGTCTGTAAACTCATTATCAGTTAACATCAAACTAGGTTTATTGGAGTCACTAGAGAGTAATCCGCTCGATGAAGTCTTAAAAGTTACCAGTATTGGCTCATTTGGTTGATACGTAACTTTATTTAATTTGATATCAAGAATCTTAACTTCAGTCTTGAGGCTTTGTATTGAAAAAACCGTGCCCTTAGCAACACCAAATGTAATATTGCTTGTACCAGGAAAGCGGATTTCTACTTGAGCTTGAGTGGATAACATATCTTGAGGTAAAAGATAAGAAGTGCTCCAGCTTCCGGATGCATAACCACCTATTGCTATTGGTGGCTTTGTTCTTGGTGTGGCTCTAATTATTAAATTATTTTTTGTGTCTTTGACCAAAACTGTTGGAATGTCATCTTCAGAATTTACTGCTCCGGATAAAACTTGAGATTTAAAATTTATAAGTATCCGCTCACCTGGTACATAGCTCAATTTATCAGTCGTTATATCGGAGATTTCGATTTGTGGGTAAACAGGACCGCTCTGACCAATTATTGTGATTGCTGGCACAACATTGGAAATCGGAACCAGATTATTGGGTGGCCTTCCAGGTCCCACACCTTTGAAGCTTATTCGGTAGGTATCACCAAATATATCTGTTGGAATTAATGCAATTGCTCGCCACTTTCCTATCCCTTGGTTTCCTTCAATTAACTCTGCTCTTGTGATAACACTTTGAAACAGTTTTATTCCAGTAAGGATAACGGATATGCCATATTTTTGATCAGCACTCTTCGGAGCATTGATTTCAAATTCTATTGTGATTTTTTCGCCTGGCCTAGCAACAGATGCACTTAATGAAATTTGGGTAATACCTTCTGTAGCGAAAGAATTAGTAGGAATCCCGAATGTAAGAATTGATAGTGTCAATGAAATAGAAAGAAACCGCTTCATATGCTTACACTACTTAATTCCTTTAGCTCTGCCAAGGCTTACTGTTCTAGTAATCAGTTCACTTTAGGAAATATTTCTAGTTAGGTAGTACATACACTCTTAAAGCTAATTTCAATAACCCTGGGTCAGTAAATTAACTCTGTTAAATATTTATTTAATGTGTAATACTTCTCTTGAAGGACAACGGATAGAGCATTTGACTTTCTGATTGGGCGTAAGCACAGTCGGAAAGATAGGCAAGTAAAGGTGAGTTTTAGGGAACTAAAAGCTCAGATTTACTGGCCAACTACGGATCAGAAGGTTCGGAAGTTCAAATCCCTGCGGACGCACATCAAAAAAACCAAGTTGAGTTCAATAACTTATATACTTAAGTAACGTTTTATGAGGGGTGAGTACGTCCTATGCCTCCTCGTCTTATCTTTTTTATGATCGCAGTTTTAACTCTCACTCTCTCACCTGCAACAGCTGCCACCTCAGCCTCGGTGGCAAAAATTCAGATCCAAGCTATCACCGATAGTAAGCCTGGTGAGGTTGAGGTTACTTTTTTATCTCAAGGCTCTAAAAGTCCTAAGAGTTTGATTACCTCATACCAGATTGTGGCTAAGCCAGTAGGTGCTAGCGGATTAGTATTTTCTAAAAACTACAGCAAGCGAGTTAGCGGTTATATGTCTCAAAAAGTATCTCCACTCTCACCTGGCGTTGATTACATATTCACACTCACCCAGCGCAGTGTTGATAAAAAAGTTACTAGATCGACTCCTTATTCTTTCACCACAGAGCCAACCTCACCTAGTGCGCCAAGAATTACAAGTGCATCAGCTACTGATTCAGATGAGGCGGTTATTTTCTTTGATGCTCCAATCGATTATGGCGGCACACCTATCCTCTCCTACACAGTCACTGCCAACCCTGGCCAGATTATTACTACCTCAAATCAACAAGTTGCCGGCTCAATTACCGCACTTGGCTTAACAAAGGCAACCAACTACACCTTCACAATTACCGCACAAAACCTCTATGGCAGATCAGAGCCATCACTTATTTCACCTTCAATAATCACATTGGCTCAGAAGATAGTTAGAAGCTCACCTGCGTCAACTACCGCTCCTCCACTTGCCGCCCCTGCATTTACTATTTCAAGCGTCGCTGAAACTCGCACAGTAAATACTGCGGCAACTGGTTTCACAACTACTTCAACTGGTGGTGCTATTGCAAGTTTTGCTATTAATGCCACTCCAGCCGGAATGAGTTTTAATACAACAACTGGTGCACTAACTGGTACTCCAAATACTGTTGCCGCCGCTACAAATTACACAATCACTGCAACAAATGCGACAGGTTCTGCGACTGCAACATTTAGATTAACCGTGACTGCAGTTGTTTATACAGTTGGTCAAACTGGACCTGGTGGTGGCAAAGTATTTTATGTTGCAACAACTTCATTTAGCTGCGGGCCAACTTTAGCTGCTACTTGCACCTACCTTGAGGCCGCGCCATCTGGGTGGAATACTGGCTCAGATACAACAACAACTTGGGCAACGAATGTAAACAACAACCAAATAACTCGTGCCCCAGGTGCTGGTGCGCTTCAAACTGCTATCGGAACTGGATATCAAAACTCAGATGCAATTGTTGCTCAAACAGGAAATGTAGCAGCTACTTCTGCCGCGGTGGCGGCCAGGGCTTACAGAGGAAACAGTCTAAGTGATTGGTATCTCACATCTAAGGATGAGCTAAATCAGATGTGTAAGTGGGCAGGAGGTCAGGCGTGGACTTCTGATGCAACAGTGTGTGCCGGTTCCGACACCCTAGCGGCAGGATTCGTGCAGGGGAGGTATTGGTCCTCGTCCGAGACCATTGCGAGCGCCGCCTGGGTCCAGCACTTCGGCACACTCTTCCAGGCCGACGCATTTAAGACCAGCGCCTTCTACGTTCGGCCAGTTCGGGCTTTTTAGCCCTTCATCCATTTACCCATTCATCTATTAAATTTTTTATTTTTAAAAGTTAATCTTAAATAAATATTGTTCTCTCTATTTATTACTTATCTACTATGTAATACTCACACACGAAGGACAACGGATAGAGCATTGACTTTCTGATTGGGCGTAAGCACAGTCGGAAAGATAGGCAAGTAAAGGTGAGTTTTAGGGAACTAAAAGCTCAGATTTACTGGCCAACTACGGATCAGAAGGTTTAGGGTACGACCCTGATGAAATCCCTCGCCCTACTTGTTTCATTCCTAATGGCAATCATGTTGATTACTGGCCTAATTGCCGTGCTTTTAACTTTCCGCAAAACTAGGGCGATTTCAAATGTTACTGCGAGACCACTGCAACGAATTGTGACTCTGGGCCTGGCTGGCATCTCATTTTTTATAGGTCTGCAAATATTCACTCAAGTTAATTCACTTGGGGGAAAATTCTTCGGTGGCATTGGAATTGCCTTTGCCTTAATTGCAATATATCGAGTGTTTAAAAAGTAAAAAAATTGTGGAGGTGCCGGGAATTGAACCCGGGTCCTCTAGCTATCATTCAAGTCTTCTACGGGCGTAGTGCAATTGTCGTTTTCTCAGTTCAAACTCTCACATGCACAAGTAGTTTACGAACTCAGTCACAGTTTTATTTCCCTATTAATCCCCGCAACATGATTAGAGGTAAGTTCTCTAGCGACGTTAGGACCAGAGGCGAGAACAAACTCTGGGTAACGGACATCAGAGCTAGCTTAGGCAGCTAGTTGATAATCAGCGGCAGTTTTACTTGCGCTTATATTTTGCCATGTTTTTGTGGTTA
>JBILCN010000010.1:0-36625 GCA_044353095.1 Candidatus Nanopelagicus sp. | reverse complement strand
AAAATGCCATAAAAAAAGTAGTTTCCGATCAAAGCAAGTTAATTAAAATTGCACCTGGAATTGATGTTGATCATTTTCAACCTTCTGAAAAATCAAATGATTTACTTCATAAGTTGAACATAAGCAATCGTCCAGTAATAGTAAGCGTGGGCCGGCTAGTCCACCGTAAGGGCCAAGACAAGTTAATTGTTGCGATGTCACAAGTGATAAAGGATTTTCCAACCGCGGTATTACTTCTGGTTGGCGAAGGTCCAATCAAGTACATGTTGCAGAAACTAGTGCAGCATCATTCACTGGAGAAAAACGTAGTATTTGCTGGACGAGTTCAACTTGATGAGCTGCCTAGGTACATTCAGCTTGGTCAAATTTTTGCAATGCCAGCCAGAGATAGATTCTTCGGGTTAGAGGTTGAAGGCTTAGGAATTGTTTACCTAGAGGCAAGTGCATGCGCTCTTCCAGTAATTGTTGGCAACTCTGGCGGGGCACCGGATGCTGTAATTTCAGAAAAAACAGGATTAATCGTTGATGGCACATCACCAGATCAGATTGCGAATTCAATTAAATCTTTGCTACAACAACCAGAGTTAGCAAAAAGCTACGGCTCTGCTGGCCGAGAGTGGGTTGTAAATGAATGGCGTTGGGAGATTTGGTCAAAGCGCTTTAATTCATTACTGCTGAACTAAGTTGTTTTCAAAGGCAATACTTAAAGCCTGAGTTCGATTACTTGCATTTAATTTTCGGTAGATCGCTGATAAATGTGTCTTAATCGTCGCCTCGGTTAGAAATAATTGTTGTCCCATTGCCGATGCGGTGATTCCTGCGCCAAGCAACTGCAAAATCTCTAGCTCCCGCTTAGTTAATTTAAAGCTCTTTAAGATTTTCTTCGGCGTAATCTTGCCAGCTGTTTGAAAAACGGAATTGTTTTTAGCCAGCTCCGTCAAACTTTTAATCAGAGTATCAATAGGTGTGCTTTTAAGAATGTATGCATCTGCGCCAGATAATTTCGCTTGTTGCAAACTTCTTTCCTCATCATCCATTGTTAAAATAATAAACTTTGTCTTCAGATGCTTGCTCTTAACTTCTGAGATTAAATCAGATCCCAAGCCATCCCCAAGATTTAAGTCAACGATACAAAAATCAGGGGACACCGAGTTAAGAAGAGCTAGACCTTCAGATTTTGATGCCGCTTGGCCGATTATCGAATACTCAGATTTTGGCAGTGCATCAACAATTCCAGCCCTGATAAACGCGTGATCATCAATTACTACGATAGTTTTCATCAAAGCAAGATGTCATTAAAGTAAAATTTCATAACTCGAGTCTCTTTTAATTAAAGAGGCGTTTATCTTGGCTAATCTCTCGGATACACCCAGTAAACCATATGAGTTCGGTTTTGGATTCACTTGATCTTCCTGGGTAAAGATTCCATTATCAGTGTAAGTGATTGAGGCATCCGTTAATTTAATGGAAATCTTGGTGCATCCTGAGTGATTCATAGAGTTTATGGTTAACTCACGCAAACAGCGAGATACTTCATAATGTTTTTCCCTTGAGATTTCGCATTGACCGATAATTTCTAGATCAATTTGGGTATCAAGCAAAACGTTACTCAATTGAGTTTCAAGTACTTTCGCTAGAGATTTTTCACTCTCATTGCGCAGATTATGAATTTCATTTCGGACCTGATCGGTAACCCCAGAGACCGTAAAGCGTAATTTACGAAGATTCTGGCGCACCGCTTGAGTTATTGTGACATCACCAATTAATGAATCCAGTCGATAGCCAATTGCTGACAAATCCTGTGCCAAACCATCATGAAGCTCTCGCGCTAGGCGGGAGCGTTCGGAGTTAGGCGAAGAGATCATCAATCTCGCGAGCGAACTGTTGTCCAACGACATGTCGCTTCACGGATAGCTTGGCAGTTAATTGCCCACCGGCAATTGTGAAATCCACTGGCAGAATTGTGAATTTTCTAATTGATTCGGCGCGACTTACCGCTTTATTGGTTTCATCAACCGCACTTTGAATTACAGATAGAAGTGCTGGATCCTTTGCTAACTCAGCAATAGTTGCACCCTCTTTTTTATTTGCGACCATCCAAGGTTTAATTGAATCTGGGTCCAAAGTAATTAAAGCTGCAATAAACGGTTTGTTATCTCCAACAACCATGCACTGTGAAATTAGTGGATGTGAGCGAAGACGATCTTCAAGTACGGCAGGTGCAACATTTTTTCCACCGGCGGTAACAATTAACTCTTTTTTGCGGCCAACTATGTATAGGAAGCCAGCATCATCTAATCTTCCTAAATCTCCAGTTTTAAAGAAACGATCTGATGTAAATACTTCAGCATTTGCCGCTTCATTTTGCCAATAACCTTTCATGACAATAGGGCCCTTGATTAGCACTTCGCCATCTTCTGCAATCTTGATCGTGTTTCCTGGGATAGGTTTTCCAACAGAACCAACCTCATGTGCCCAAGTTAAATTCAAGGTTGCACCAGCGGTTGTTTCAGTTAATCCGTAACCCTCAAGTACGCGAATACCTGCGCCACGGTAGAAATGTCCTAGTCGTTCACCCAACGGTGCGCCACCAGAGATAGCAGCTTCAACCCTGCCGCCCATTCCTGCTCTGATCTTTGCGTAAACTAATTTATCAAATAAGCCATGTTGAATCCGAAGCATTGGTGAGATTTTTTTGGAATCTAATCCTTGGCTGTATGCGATTGCTACTGCAGCAGCTTTTGCGAAAATCTTTCCTTTGCCTGCTGCTTCTGCCTTTGCTTCACCACCATTATAAATTTTTTCAAATATACGTGGAACTGCTAGTACGAAGGTTGGTTTAAAGCTAGCTAGATCAGCTGGCAATCTTGTGATGTCACCACAGTGCGCTAGATGAAGTCCGGCAGTGATTGCACCAATCTGAACCATACGTCCAAAGACGTGAGCAACTGGAAGAAATAGCAAGGTAGATCCGCCCGGCTTTAGAAATAGATCACTCGCGCCATTAACAACATTTCCACATTCGGCTAAGAAGTTGCCGTGTGTTAACTGAACACCCTTTGGCTTACCAGTTGTGCCAGATGTGTAAATCAAGGTTGCTAATGAATCAGGAGTAAGTGAGTTTCTGCGCTGAGTTACCTGATCATCTGAAACTGATTTTCCAGCCTCGGTCAAAGTTGCAAGTGCGTTATCTGTAATGCTCCAAATATTCTTACAGGTAGCTGGCATAACAGGCTTAACCACTTCAGCTAATACGGATGTTTCAACAATAATTGCAACTGAGCTGGAGTCACTTAAAATCCAATCAACCTGCTCGGCACTTGATGTTTCATAAATTGGCACTGGAACTGCGCCGGCGTACCAGATTGCGAAATCCAGAATCGTCCACTCATATCTAGTTTTAGCCATGATTGCTACGCGATCGCCACCATTAATACCGGACGCGATCAAGCCCTTAGCAACGGCACGAATCTCATCCTCAAACTCTTTCGCAGTTACTGGCTGCCAACCATCACCAAATGGACGCGATGCCACTATGCGCTCTGGTTCAAACCATGCACGCTCTGAAATTAAATTAGTTAAGTTGCCGTCCGCCGCTGGCGGAATAATTGCTGGGATTGATATCTCATTCATAAGCCATACGCTATCGCCAAATAGGGCAGAATGACTAGAGCCGATGGGTAACGATTTTGCGTACTAGGCGGTAACCTTCTCCGCATGTCTGATATATCAACCTCAACCGTAACTATTCAAGCAAGCGCTAGTGAGATTCAGGAAGTTCTCTCTAATCTCTCTGCCTACCCAAGATGGTCAACCACCATTAAATCTGTAAATGTAATAACAACAGATGATCAAGGTCGGGCAACGCAGGTCCAGGTATCTGTAGATGCTGGAGCTTTAAAAGATAAGCCAACTTTGAATTACGACTGGAGCAAGGCACCAAGTCGCCTCGAGTTTTCCCTTGAAGATGCTGACTTACTAACTGAGATGAGTGGGGCTTACATCATTAAAGATAATGGTGATGACACCACGGATGTCACCTATGAATTAACTGTTGGATTATCAATGCCAGTTCCAGCGGTGATGCGTCAGAAAGCTGAAAAATCAACAATTGATTTAACCTTAAAACAATTAAAGGAAAAACTGGAAAATTAATTGAATTTACCAAATGCGGTAAGCGGCTTAACCGTTGGTATTGATATTGGCGGTACCAAGGTTCTTGGGGGAGTCGTTGATACCAACGGCAATATTTTGGAAAGCCTTCGTAAAGACACTCCTAAATCCGGTGGGCAAGATTTAATTAATGTTGTTATTGAGATAGTAAAAGCACTTCAGGTAAATCACAAGATTGCCGGAATTGGAGTAAGTAATGCTGGAATTGTTTCAGCAGACCGAAAAACTGTAGTTGCCGCTGGAAATATCTCCAATTGGAACAATGTTGCACTAGCTGATGCATTACAAGCTGAATTTAATCTGCCAGTAGTTGTTGAAAATGATGCCAATGCTGCAATCTGGGCTGAGTTTAGATTTGGAAATGCCAAGGGATTTAACCCAGTTATGTTTTTTATTATCGGCACCGGAATGGGCGGTGGATTAATTGTTGATGGCAAGTTATATCGTGGTGCAAATGGAATTGGTGCTGAGTTTGGGCACATGATGGTGAAATTAGATGGTGAAACATGTGGTTGTGGTGCAATTGGCTGCATTGAAACTTACGCATCAGGAAGTGCTTTGATGCGTTATGCGCATGAGGCAATCAAGGCAGATACTGAAAATGCAAAAACATTACTTGAATTTGGCGATGGCACACTCAATGGATTTACTGGCAAAGATTTAACGAAAGCAGCGAAAGCTGGAAATGCAATGGCTTTGTCCGCTTTTGCAAAACAATCAGATTGGGTTGGCTCTGCCATCGCCTCTTACACAATGTTGTTGGATCCAGAGGCAATCGTTATCGGCGGTGGAGTAATTGATGCCGGTGACATATTTTTAAAGCCAGCTATTGCGGCTGCTGAAAAATATATGCCATTTGCCGATAAGCACCCGCTACCTAAAATTATTGCAGCCAAATTTGGTAATGATGCTGGGTTAATCGGAGCGGCAGATTTAGTTAGAGAGTAGCTCCATCATCAAAGTCATCGTTATTTCTAGCGGTGCGCCAAATCAGGATTGCAATTCCTGAACAAATAGCTACAACTGCCGGCCAAATCCCGGCAATGTCTATTGGCGTAAAGCGATTGATTATTAGATAAGCAAACCCGGAGGCAATTGCAACAACTCCGGTTCGTTGCGTTTGATCAAGAACAGGCCACTTTGGATTTGGGGGTGAAAAATGTGCTGCACTTTCCCTTCGATCTAACTCATCTAAATATGTAGTTGGTGGCGTTTGATCAAGTGAAAGCCCTGAAACAATTGAATCAAACTCGGCATCAATTAATTCTCGCTGACTGTAATCATCTCCTCGGGTTATCTCTCCACTTAACACCTCGTGGATGAATATTTGGGACTGCTCATTTAGTAAATCAGAATCATAATCAAGGGCCACGTTATGAAAGGATCTCTCGAAAATTACTTCACGGATATCAGATGAATAAATACTTTCAATAATTGTCTCTGAATTCATTGGATCCACCACATGATCATTGACTGAATAACCAATCATCACCGGAAGATCAATAAGGTATAGATCTCGCTGGACCAATCGCCATAATTGCCGCAAGGAATCCAGCGCCTTTAGGGGAGTCCGGCCATAGCTATGTTTTGGTGGGTTTGGCATTGCAACATCTGTAACTCGTCGACCTTTAATCGATGGCACAAAGAATTTAATCAAAGGCGTTAACTTAATAACAAATCTATTGTCATAAATTGATGGATTCACTAAAAGCAACCCTTCAATTTCACTACCTCTTATCTGACAAAGCTTTAATGCCAATGCACCACCCATTGAAAAGCCGGCGATAAAAACTCGATCACATTTACTTTTTAATTCGAGGTAGGAATCTTCTACACATTTATACCAATCCGGCCAAGTTGTTTCATTCATTTCTTGCCAACTTGTTCCATGGCCAGGCAAGCGCGGTGCATGAACTGTGTACCCTTGTTGATTTAAGTAATGCGCCCAAGGCGCAATCGAAACCGGTGATCCGGTAAAACCATGAATTACCAGCACTCCGATCTTGCCACCGGCTTGTGCGCCAGGAAGGACCAAACCCTCTGAGTTTGGAATGGTATTCACGCTCAGATGGTGGCATAGATTGCCAGAAGCCCTAAATTACTCCCGTGGCTTATCGAATCTTAAAATCATTTTTGGCACCTTTGCTGATGTTGCTCTTTAGACCAAAGGTAAGTGGATTGCGACATGTTCCAACAACTGGCCCCGTGATAATTGCATCCAATCACCTTTCATTTAGTGATTCTATTTTTATGCCACTTGTAGTTCCTCGCAAAGTTACCTTTTTGGCAAAGAGTGAGTACTTCACATCACCAGGCTTAAAAGGCTTTATTAAGAAATTAACATTTATTGCACTGGGCCAGGTACCGGTTGATAGATCTGGCGGTAAGCGAAGTGAAGCTGCTTTGATCACTGGATTGCGGGTTTTAAATGAGGGTAGCTGTATTGGTATTTACCCAGAGGGCACAAGATCTCCCGATGGCCGGCTTTACAAAGGCAGAACTGGAATAGCGCGAATGGCGATTGAATCTGGCGCAGCTGTTGTTCCTGTTGCGATGTTTAATACCGCTGAGATTCAACCTACGGGACAGGTTGTGCCAAATTTGCGAAGAGTAGAGATGATTTTTGCAGAGCCTATGTATTTCACTGGTGATTCAACAGATCAAGCTGTGCTTCGAGAGGCCACAAACAAAATAATGGATGTAATTGCTGGTATCTCGGGTCAGGTTTATGTTCCGAATATGTATGCATCAGAGGCGAAGGATGCAATTATGAAAAGTAAAGCGGAGAACGCCGGAGATTTTGAGTAGCGCTTACTCTGCGCCAACAAACTCTTTTCTTGAATGTAGGTAGTTACACATATCGCAAACCGCTTTTGCAGGCGGCATCTTTGCATCCACTACGGTAATAAAATCTGTTAAACGTTCCTGCAACGCTTGTGGATTTCGCTCAATTGGTCGCCAAGTGTGTTTTAACTTTAAGCCAAAGCCCTTAGTGACATCACCTGCTGGTTCAAGTAGTGACCAAACAAGTAAGCCCATTAGCGAAACTTTCTTTGCCTCACCAGTTGCTGGATTTTCTAGCGCAAAGGCGTACGCCTCCAGTTGTGGTTGATAAAGATCGGTTTTATCAGAGTCTTTTGCTTGAAACTTGCAATCAATAATGCCAAATGTGCCATCTGCAAACTCAATCAAAAGATCGTACTTGCCGCGGATTGCATACTTTGAAGGTGCGCCATTTACTGGAATTAAGGATGATTTAACCCAGCCACCTAGATCTAAAACCTTGCCCGCTGGAAGTACTGGTGCAATGTCAGATGTATTTTTACCGGCAAAGTAATTTTCCTGCATAGTCGCTAGATCTCCAACCAATGGCATAAAGCCAGGTGTACGAAGTCCGTGGTTGTAGCTGAGCCAGAGACAGCGATGACAGCCACCCCAAGAGAAGGTTAGATCTGATGGTGAAATAAATTCGCGCGCTTTTCCTACTGCTGATGTTGAGGCCATTTGCGAATTCTGCCGATTATCACTGACATTGACTGGTTGCGCCACGCAAATAGTGAATTAAAACAGCTTGGGCATTAAAAACTGCTTGGGCACTAAAGAAGATAGATTGAAGCAATCGTAAAAATACCAAGTGCGACCATAACAATGCCACCGAATCGGCGCATCAGAATTAGCCTTTTTATATCACTGGCAAACCACTCTCGAGCGGTTCCAGCCAACAGGCCATAAGTGCCATCTGAAATTAAAGCAATGGCGCAGAAAATAAAACCTAGTAAAACTAATTGCGCAGTCACATTACTATTTTCCTGATCTACAAATGCCGGCAAGATCGCTGCGAAGAAAACTATTGTTTTTGGGTTTAAGGCTCCTACCCAGAATCCATTTTTAGCAGAGGCTAACAAGGTTGGCTTAACACCTTCACCTTTTTGTAGCCCAGAGGCAACAACCTTGCTCGCTTTAATAGCTTCAAATCCAAGGTAGATTAAATAAGCGCCACCAGCCCATTGAATTGAGTTGTAAAACAGGGTTGATCGTTGCAGCAATGGACCAAGGCCGAATGCAACCAGCAGTGAGATCATGAAAACGCCTGCGGTGTTTCCAGCAACGGTGGCGAGCGCGCTCGCCCGACCCCAAGCAATGGCCCTGGCAATAATGAAGAGAACCGATGGCCCAGGAGCCAAAACGATCAAAATCGTCGCTATTAGGTACTCCCAGAGGCGTGTGGGGAGTAGGCCTGAGTTGAACACGCCTTGATCCTACCCCTGGGCATTCTTGCTTTGGCCCTTTGGTTCTGCCTATTATCCTGCTATTCGATAGTATCGATTCGATATATCTGATGGATACCCATTAGTTCAACAATCTACTTGGAGGCCACAAATGCGATCTCGTGCTGAGTCACTTGAATTCGCACTGCTTGGCCTGCTTTCGCAAGGCGCTCTTCATGGTTATGAGTTAAGAAAAAGATTAAGTGCAGTCTATGGACCATTTCGAGTACTTAGTTTTTCAGTTCTTTATCCGCAGCTTCGCAAAATGTCTGAGCAAAATTTAATCGCTGAAACTATTAAAGAGTCAGGTGGATTATCTCGGCGCTCGCGAATCGTTTATGAGTTAACAGCAAAAGGTGAAACAAAGTTTGCCTCACTTATGGAGAGTGCAACACCAGAAAATTTTGAGGATGAAGGTTTCGAGGTTCGGTTCGCCTTTTTTGGACCAACCCCTAAGAGCAGCAGAGTCAGAATTCTAGAAGGTCGCCATCGACGCTTACTAGAAAAGGCGGAGATCATTCGCCGTGAATTAACAAAGATTCCAGAAGGTATTGATACCTATTTGGTTGAGTGGCGCCGTCACTCATTGGAGTCAGCTGAGCGAGAGATCGCTTGGTTGGAAGAGATGCTAAAAACTGAAAGGAAGAGCAAGTGACCATAGAAGATAAGGGTGAAATCAGAGTAGCCATTGTTGGAGTAGGAAACTGCGCTAACTCATTAGTACAAGGTATTACTTATTATAAGGATGCCACAAACGATACTGAGATTCCGGGTTTGATGCACCCAGTACTTGGCGGCTATCACATCAAAAATATCAACTTCGTTCTAGCCTTTGATGTTGATGCAAAGAAAGTTGGCCTAGATTTAGCTGATGCAATCTGGGCGAGTGAGAACAACACAATTAAGTTCGCTACCGTTGCGCAAACTGGTGTTAAGGTAAAACGTGGCGTAACTCTTGATGGTTTGGGTCGTTATTACAAAGAAACGATCACCGAATCAACTGAGAAGCCAGTAGATGTTGTTGCCGAGCTAAAAGCGGCAAAGATCGATGTCTTAATCTGCTACCTACCAGTGGGTTCAGAAGAGGCAGCAAAGTTCTATGCACAAGCATCAATTGATGCCGGCTGCGCCTTTGTTAACGCCTTGCCAGTATTTATCGCATCAGATCCAGTGTGGGCAGATAAATTTACAAAGGCTGGAATTCCGATTGTTGGCGATGACATCAAATCTCAGGTTGGCGCAACAATTACTCACCGAATCATGGCGAAGTTATTCCAAGATCGCGGTGTGCATTTAGATCGCACCTACCAATTAAATGTTGGTGGAAACATGGATTTCAAAAATATGCTCGAGCGTGATCGTTTAGAGTCTAAGAAGATCTCCAAGACTCAATCTGTTACATCTCAACTTGATTATGATCTTGGTGCGAAGAATGTTCACATCGGACCATCTGATTACATTCCTTGGTTAGATGATCGTAAATGGGCATATGTGCGCCTTGAAGGTCGAGCTTTTGGTGATGTGCCGTTAAATCTTGAGTACAAACTTGAGGTTTGGGATTCACCAAACTCAGCTGGCGTAATTATTGATGCACTTCGCTGTGCAAAGATTGCACTAGATCGCAAGATCGGTGGCCCACTTCTTTCACCATCTAGCTACTTTATGAAATCTCCGCCGGTTCAATACACTGATGAGCAAGCCTTTAATAAGGTTGAAGAGTTCATTAAGGGATCAATCGAGAGATAAAAAAACAAATTAAGTTAGTGATTGATAAACGCCCCTAGAGAATTAAATCCCTAGGGGCGTTTCCCTCTTGGAGAGTGAGGGCTTTATATCGTCGCGTCAGCTTCTACGCGGCGAATATGCGCGAAGCCCATTAGTGCCAGGATTAGCATTAATACACCACCAATTGCAGCGGCATAAGATGCATACATCGCAATCTCTCCCAATTGCCAAAACGCATACGCAGTTAGCAATACACCACGCAATGTTTCACCCATAAATAAAGTGGTGCGTTGTCCCATGAGTGCTCCGGCTTTTTCAGCAAGTGCAAGATCATTTGGAGCGGCTCTAGATGCAGCAGATGCAGCTAAGGCCTCACCGCTTACCTCTGAATAAACTTTGCCACCGGCAATTCCCTTAAGGTGTGAACCAATATAGAAATCAGCATAAGCCTGTGCTTGCTTTCCAGTTGTTAGTGGCAGCGCATCAAATGGTTTTAATGCAGATTGCGCTTCGGCCGGTAACGCCTTAAAGCCTGCGCTATCAGCTGCTGGCATGGTGATTCTTTGTTGTTCTAACTGCAGCTTAACTGTATCGCTGGCAAATGTGGCTCCCCAGTTAAGCAATCCAGCTGCTATTAATAGCAAAACAGAAAGTCCTAAACCGACAAAGCTGACGATTTGATCGAAGGTTCGACGTTTCATTTTCCACTCCAAAATCTCTAGACATTACTTCAAGAAGCCTTTTACTTCTCATTGCTATTGGTACTCCAATAAGTCAGAGCGGGTAAGTGAAAGTGCGAGTGGTAGCCCTGATACAAATGTGATCTAGGATTCTTAGTCACTGTGTTGTGTGCAGATTTGTCGACCATCAGGGCCAACACTCATATGCTGGCAAGTGATACCGAAGTTATCAAAAGCCTTATCTCCAAAATGAGATCTATAGGCCAAGGCTAATAAAACACGAACATTTGAATTGCCATCTGATCTTATTGCGAATGCTCTGGCTACTCTGGAAACAGTATTTTCAACAACTTTTTCAGAGTGAGCGGTCTGCGTTGCAATTGCAGAGTTGGTCATTCCCTCGCACAGGTGCTCGCAAACTAATTGCTCAAAGGGGGTTAGCTCCCTGGTTAGGATGTTTAATTCCAAATTCCACTCTCCAATGGGCTATCTGCTACCTCACCATACTCTCTCTTGCGTACTTAAAATACCCTTTTCTCATCTAGAATTTACGCATGTCCAATATTTTGTCAGAGCAAATAGGTTCAGTTTTGCACTTAAAGTTAAATCGCCCGGAAAAAAAGAATGCTTTGACCCAAGAGATGTATCAAAGCCTGGGAACAAAAATCAATGAAGCTTCAGCAGATTTTGCAATTCGCGCAGTTGTAATTTCATCAGAAGGGGATTGCTTTACCGCCGGAAACGATATAAATGATTTTGCCAATAACCCGCAAATGGATGAAGGTTCTCCAGTCTTTAACTTTCTTTTTGCGATCCATAACTTTCCAAAACCATTGATTGCTTCAGTTCATGGCAGAGCTGTTGGCATTGGAACGACCATGTTGATGCACTGCGATATTGTTACTGCCAATCCAAATACTATTTTTTCAATGCCCTTTGTCTCATTAGGCCTAGTTGCCGAAGGCGGATCAAGTTATCTATTTCCACGATTAGTAGGACATGCAAAAGCGGCAGAGATTCTCTTGACTGGTAGAAGTTTTTCAGCTGAAGAAGCATTGCAAATGGGATTAATAAACTCAATCGCAGATGATCAACTATCTGCAGCGATGAAGTTTGCCCAAGTGCTTGCTGAACAACCACCAACTGCGGTAATAAATACAAAAGCACTTATAAAGAGCGGTTCACATGATGCACTAAATCAAGTTATGCGTGCAGAGGGTGAGTTGTTTAAAATGGCGATGGACTCAGATGAGGCGCAACAGGCTTTCATGAATTTTCTACTCAAGAAGAGCAAAGGATAAAGATGTCACTCAAAGGTAAACGAATATTTATAACTGGCGGATCCCGAGGTATCGGGTTGGCGATAGCACTTCGCGCCGCAGCCGATGGCGCATCAATTGCAATTGCAGCAAAGACAGCAGATCCAAATCCAAAGTTGCCAGGGACAATCTTTACAGCAGCCGCAGAGATAGAAGCTGCTGGTGGTAAAGCTTTAGCAATTCAATGTGATATTCGAGATGAAAATGCAATAACTGCGGCAGTAAATCAAACAGCTGAAGCATTTGGTGGCATAGATATTGTTATTAATAATGCCAGTGCGATTAACTTAACAAATACTGAAAATACACCAGCAAAACGATTTGATTTAATGATGGGCGTAAATACACGTGGCACCTTTTTAACATCCCAGGCCGCACTTCCATATCTAAAGAAGAGCGCTCAGGATGGATTTAATCCTCATATCTTGATGCTCTCACCACCTTTGTCCATGAAAGGTAAATGGTTTAAGCCGCATCTTGCTTACACAATGGCAAAGTATGGAATGAGCATGTGTGTTCTTGGCCTAGCCGACGAGTTAAAACGAGATGGAATTGGCGTTAATGCCTTGTGGCCTAGAACTGCAATTGATACTGCAGCACTTGCCATGATTCCAGGAGTTGATACTGAATTTTGTCGAAAGCCTGAGATTCTCTCTGATAGCGCCTACATTATCTTTAATCGTTCAGCGAAGGAGTGCACCGGAAACTTCTTCATCGATGATGAGCTCTTAGCCAGTGAAGGAATTACTGATTTAGAGAAGTACTCAGTGGTACCAGGAACGAAAGAATTTATTCAAGATTTGTTTGTAGATTAATTTTTAAAGAGTAAAACCTTTAGGAAGCTCTAATCTATTTTGTTTCAATAATTTTTCATCTTTTAGCAGATCCGCAGTTTTTCCATCGGCGGTGATAATGCCACCGGCTAAAATTAAGGCGCGCGGACAAAGCTCAACTGCATATGGCAGATCATGCGTAACCATCAATAAAGTAATGTCTAGCGAATTTAGAATCTCGGCTAATTCACGCCTGCTTGCTGGATCAAGATTTGAGGATGGCTCATCCAAGATTAAAATCTCAGGCTTCATCGCTAATACAGTTGCCACAGCAACTCTTCTGCGTTGACCAAATGACAAATGGTGCGGCGGGCGATCTTTAAATTCAAGCATTCCTACAAGTGTTAATGCTTGGGTTACTGCATTCTCGAGTTCAACACCGCGCAAACCCATGTTGTATGGGCCAAAAGCAACATCTTCGCCCACAGTTGGCATGAACAATTGATCATCTGGATCTTGAAAAACAATTCCAACCTTAGATCGAACATCTCGCAAACTTTGCGGATCATTACTGTCTACTAGTTTGCCGGCTACAAAAACTTGGCCATGATTTGTTGGATGAATGCCATTGATATGCAGAATTAGCGTTGTCTTTCCAGCACCATTAGGGCCAAGGAGAGCTACCCGTTCACCTTTTTCAATCTTTATATTTACACCGTATAGCGCTTGATTTCCATCAGGATAGGCAAATGCTAAATCTTTAATTTCTAGTGATGCAGTGCTCATTAAATTACCAATCTATCTAGGAGGGAAAGTACTAAAGCGATGATTGGCAATGAGAGCGCCATTATCAAATCTGCGTTAGAAATAGGTTCAGTAGCTAATTTAGGTAAGTGACCAGAGAATCCACGAGACAACATAGCCAGATGAACTCTTTCGCCTCGCTCATAAGATCGAATAAATAATGCAGCAGCAGCTGATCCTAGAATTTTCCAATCTCTCATTCCACGCGCTTCAAACCCACGTGATTGACGGGCTACCTTCATTCGATCCATTTCATCGCTAACAACATTTATATATCGCAGAGAGAAGGTAGCAATATTTACCATTAAAGATGGCAGTTTCAATTTTTCTAAGCCTTGCAAAATATCCTTCGCCGTTGATGTAGCTGAAAGAGTGATTGCACCCAATACTCCGATCGTACCTTTGGCAATAATTGCTGCTGCCGCCAATAAACCCTCTTCATAAATGGTGAAGTTCAAGAAAACAAAGCTTTCCCCAGTTCCGAAAAATGGCATCAAGACTGCAAACAAAATGAAGGGGATTTCAATTAAAGATCTTTTAAAGACTGTAAGTACTGGCAGTTTTGCGATCACAATAACTGAAATGATCAAAGTAAAGAAAAAAATATAAGAGAGCCAATTTGTGATCGGGGTTGCAACAACCACAAACAGAAAGAGGATTAGAGAGGCAATTTTTAATGCTGGCGGTAGTGAATGAATTGGGGTATGACGATGGATATACAGCCGTTCACCGACATCATGGCCATGGTGGTGTTGATGTTTACTTTTGGCCTGACCAATTGGCGTAATGGGTGTCGAATCAGTTGAAGTTTGATGTGTAGAAGCTAGTGAGAAATTAATTTTTAAATCTACTTCTTTTTGGCTAATGTCTTAAAGATTAAGAGCGAGACAGATAATGTAGCGATAACGCCAATAATTCCACTTAAACCAACGCTTAATCGTTCATTGTCGATTCCAGCAATTCCGTAATCAGCCAAAAAGGAGTCGGAGTTTGCCGAATCCTTGGCAGTATCTAGGAAGCCCTTATCCTCGGCTACTTTCTCAAGTCCATCTGGAGATGAGGATGCATAGTAGGAAATAAAGCCAGCAACAAATATTGAAACCATGATTCCACCAAGTAGAAATCTGTTTTTAATGAACTCTTTCATTAAGAATCACTTCCTGCGGCCACTTTAATCTCCAATTTTTTGCTTTGGCCACGGTAGCCATACACAAGATCACTTCTTGTGGCTAAAACTGCAGAGATTGTTAAAGCAGTGATTAAACCTTCGCCAATTCCGATAAGAACATGAGTGGAAAACATCGCTGTGAAAACCGTTGACACCGGAATTGTTGCAACTGAGCCGATTGCGTATTGAAATACAAATGAGGAGGCGGCAATTGGAACTTGAATCAATGCCGCAATAAATGCTGCAACAGGGATTGCTTTCTTATTTGATGGCAATACCCGCTTTACAATCAAAAAGATCGCATAACTTGCCCAGACCCCAACTAGAGACAAATTGAAAACATTTAACCCAATTGCAGTTAAGCCACCATCGGCAAAAAGCAAAGATTGCAAAATCAAAACAATGGTAATTGAGAGAGTTGCCGCCCAAGGTCCAATCAATATCGCGGCAAGGGCTCCGCCAAGTAGGTGACCGCTAGTTCCAGCAGCTACAGGAAAATTGATCATTTGGGCTGCAAATATAAATACAGTTGCCAAACCAGCCAGAGGCGCAGTCTTGTCTGACAACTCAGATTTAGCACCCTTGAGCGCAACCCCAACTCCAACCGCACTTACTGCGAGGAAGGCCAAGGAGGTAGGAAGATCAATGAAGCCATCTGGAATGTGCATGAGAAAAGGTTAATGCAAGTCATTTGCATCTGCAACACATAATCATTAAAGCCACAATACAATCCACTTATGAAATCAAAGAGAGTTTCCATAATCTTCACTCTGGCCCTGTTGCTAAATAGTGCCATGGCATCGGGTGCTAATGCTCATGCCGCATTGATTCTCAGCGATCCCGCAGTTGGTTCAAAGATATCGACGTGGCCAACATCAATCTCTCTGGAGTTCAACGAAGAATTGATCTCAATCGGGGAGGAAAAGTCCAATTTTGTCTCGGTAAACAATGCTGCCGGGGATCAAGTTAGTCGAGATGATGAGGTAGTTACCGGCTCTCAAATTAGGGTCTCTGTAGATCCAAATACCGTGGAAGGCCCAGTACTAGTTTTTTATCGAATTGTTTCCAATGATGGCCATGCCGTTGAGGGGGAGTACACCTTCATGTATGGCGAACAAGCGCAAACCGCCGAAGGTGTACAAACAGGAGAAAAAAGTAAATTACCCACTTACTTATACCCAACTTTGTTTATAACAAGTATTTTATTTTTTGGACTTTACGCATACAAACGTAAAAAAAGTAATTAAATTCCCTTAAAACACGCTTACTTTTCGTTAAATTAGACAAAAATTTATACTCTGATAGATTTGCCTTATCTTAAATAACTAAAAAGTTATTTTTAAATCGTTTGGAGTGTGTATTTCAAAGTAGGGCTCGATCGGAGCTTTTTGAAAACCACTTACTTATCATGCAGACAAAATCGCATCATCCTCAGGCATTTAGAACTACATCCATTGATGCAAAACCACTTGATCAAAGTAAGTTACAAAAATTACTAGCGCAAGAGTGGGCCGCTTATAAAAATTCAACTATTGGTTCTGGAATTGAGAATGAGCTTGCTCATCAAGTTATTCCACTAGGTGTGCCATCAAGTTTCCAGCATTGGGATCCATATCCAATTTCTATCGTTTCAGCTAAAGGCGCTTGGATGAAGGATGTTGACGGGCGAGATCTGCTTGATCTATCAATGGGTTTTGGTGCAATGTTGGCTGGTCATTTAAATCCAGAGGTTGTAGCAGAGATCAAAGAAAGTTTAACTGTCGGAACATTATTTGTTACGCCCTCTCCAATTTCTCGAGATGCAGCAGAGCGTCTATGTAAGAGATTTGCAATCGATCAAATCCGCTTTACCAACTCCGGTACCGAAGCAACTATGTACGCTGTTCGAACTGCCCGTGCCTACACCGGGAAAAATGCAATTGTTAAGGTTGAAGGTGGTTATCACGGTTCATATGACCCACTAATGGTTTCAAGCAAACCAGCGCTGAATCAGGCTGGAGATGCAAATGCTCCGACACCAGTCATCCCAGAGTCTGCTGTGCCCGGTGAAATTTTTGTGGTTCCTTACAACAATCTAGAAGCTCTTGAAATAATGTTTAAACGAAACTTCGAGCGCATCGCTTGCTTCATTTTGGAACCAGTCCTAGAAAATATCGGAATTGTTTTACCTGATGAGGGATACCTTGAAGGGGTTCGATCACTTTGTGATCAGTATGGAATCATTTTAATTTTTGACGAAGTAAAAACTGGTTTAACAGCTGGTCCGCAAGGCGCTGCACAACGCTTAGGTGTTCAACCTGATCTAATTTGTTTAGCTAAATCAATTGGTGGCGGAGTTCCACTTGCTGCCTTCGGCGGAAAAAAACAGTACATGGATGCGGTCGCCTCAGGAAAGATGGCGCACTTCGGTACTTTTAATGGTAATCCGTTAGCAATGGCGGGCGTTCGCGCCGTAGATCGCATTTGTACAGTTGAATCATTAGCAATTGCTGAAAGTTTTAATCGTCAGGCACTAGAGCGAATCTCACAAATAATTAGTGAGTATGAGTTACCAGCCCATACCGTGGGTTTTGGTGTAAAAGGTTGTATTACTTGGTCGCCAAACCCAGTTCGCAATTACCGTGATTACAAGGCCACTGATTTCAAGGTTGCAGAGTTATCCTGGTTGTGGTCAATTAATCGCGGGATTATTACTCCACCAGGCCTTGATGAGCAGTGGCTAATTTCATTGGCTCATGGCCAGCGAGAGATTGATATTTTGGTTGAAGATTTTAACTCTTTAGCAAAGGCACTTCGAGCTTAAAGTTAAAGACTCATTAAAGAAAAAAACCCGCCAAATTAAATGGCGGGTTTTTTAATTACTGCTTATAAATCGTAATACAGTTCAAACTCTGCTGGGTGTGGACGCAGACGTACATAATCCACCTCTTGTTTGCGTTTGAAATCAATCCAGGTATCGATTAGATCCTTAGTGAATACACCACCCTTGGTGAGGAATTCATGATCGCGTTCTAGATTATCTAGAACCACATCTAATGAACCAGGTACCTGTGGAATTGCAGCAGCTTCTGCTCCCTCTAATTCATAGAGATCTTTATCTACTGGCTTTGGTGGTTCGATTTTGTTTTGAATTCCATCTAAGCCAGCCATCAACATTGCCGCAAATGCTAGATATGGATTTGATGATGGATCTGGGCATCGGAATTCAATTCGCTTTGCCTTTGGATTAGATCCAGTAATTGGAATACGAATACATGCAGAACGATTTCGTGCTGAGTAAACCAGGTTAACTGGTGCTTCATATCCAGGTACTAGACGCTTGTATGAGTTAACAGTTGGATTTGTGAAAGCCAATAATGATGGCGCATGTTTTAGCAAACCACCGATGTACCACCGAGCCATGTCAGAGAGATCTCCGTAGCCATCGCCCCAGAACAATGGCTTGCCATCCTTCCAAAGTGATTGGTGCACGTGCATGCCAGATCCGTTATCACCGAACAATGGCTTTGGCATAAAGGTTGCAGTTTTTCCGGCGGCCCATGCAGTGTTTTTAATGATGTATTTAAACTTCATTAATTCATCTCCTGCTGTAAGAATGTCGCTGAATCGGTAATTAATCTCCATCTGTCCAGCGGTTCCTACTTCATGGTGGGAGCGTTCAACTAGAAGTCCAACCTCACCTAACTTCATCACCATTTCATCTCGCAAATCTGCAAATTGATCTGTCGGTGAAACCGGGAAGTAGCCACCCTTGATTCGAGTTCGGTAACCACGGTTTGGAGTTCCATCCGCATCCTCTTCGATACCTGTGTTCCAAGCACCTTCATAGGACTCGATGTGATGGAAAGCTTGATTCATTCCAGTTAAAAATCTAATTCGGTCAAATACATAAAATTCTGCCTCTGGTGCAAAAAATGCAGTGTCAGCGATTCCAGTTGAACGCATAAACTCAACAGCTTTTGCTACAACGCCGCGAGGATCACGTGAGTAAGGTGAGTTATCACTTGGGTTATGTACCGAGAATAAGATCACTAAAGTTTTTTCTTTGCGATATGGATCTAAAAATGCAGAGGATGGGACTGGAAGTAATTTCATATCTGATTCATGGATAGATTGAAATCCACGAATTGATGAACCATCAAACATCAAACCATCTTTGAAAACTGATTCATCAAATGATTCAACTGGCACATTAAAGTGATGCTGAATTCCTGGTAGGTCGATAAAGCGAACATCAACTAGTTTTACATCATTCTTCTTGATGTAGGCAAAAACTTCTGCTGAATCTTTAAACATCTAATCTCCTGAGTATCTATTCAGTAACTGAATATCTATTGCTGAAATTGAGGCATCATTGCTTCGATTCAGATGGGGCAAAATCTACTTGGTCTTGATGAAAAATCTATAACCTTGGTGTTACATCTATGTTTCCAAAATCGATCTGGGTTTGATTCATGCAGCCTTGGGCTAGAATCACCTCATGAGCTTTGGCATCAATCAGGGCAAAGATCCCCTGGATTTTGAGGATGCCTCTCAGGGAAAGCGGTTTATTGCCATATCAATCGATTGGGCGATCGCCTGGTCTACCGCCACCTTGCTGACGCCAAACATAATTCCGCAAAACTCCTTCTCAACACTTTTGGTTTTTTATATTCAGGTCTTACTAGTGACCTATTTTCTGCAAAGTTCGATGGGGCAGTTTTTAGTAGGGGTTAAAATTATCGATAAACACAATTTTGGCCGAATTGGATTTAAGCGAACATTTGTCAGGACAACCTTGATCATCTTGGTTTTGCCTGCAGTATTTACAAAAGAGTCAGAGCCGTATCACAACTTACTTACTAACTCGCGAGCAATTAGAATTTAAGCGCTACCTGCGAGGCATCTTGATGTTTGTTGGCATTGGTCCCTTTGGCATCGGAATGTTAAGTCCGCCAACAGACTTTAGACGAGCCCGGACCTCTCGTAGCTGAGCGGTATTTAACTTCTTTGGTAATTTCTTCAAATGTTTTTGAAGTTTCTTTAAACTCACTTGGCCTTTATCATTTCCAACAATTACCTCAGTAACCGGCACACCAGATAAGAATCTCTCCATCTTTTTTCGCTCCTCCTGCAGCAGCATGCGAACTGATTGAGATCCTTCTCCAACTAAAATAATGCCAGCTTTAGCCGATACTCGGTGAACCATATCTTGATTGCGCGAAACATTGACCGCTGGTGTAGTTACATATCCGCGACGAATAGACATTAAAACGCTAGCGCCTGCACCTAGCTGACCTTCTATAGAAGCAAAGGCGGCGGTGTTAGCAAAACGCGTAAACAAGAAAAACGCAACAAGAAATGCAAATGGGAAAGAGATAAATCCCAAGTAAATTGGATGTCCAATTGAAATACCGATGGCGATACCAATTGCAAAGACCAGGAAGAAGGCGAGAATTGGAATTACAATGCCAGATGGTGATTCCTTTTTAACTAATTTAAAGGCATCTTTAACTACCGCCAGCTGAGATTGTTTTTTTGGGGCAGCATTTTTATCTGTTGCAGCTGCTGCCTCTTTCTTCTTACGACCAAACATTTATTCTCCTTTTTACTTTACGGAACGAGCTGACATTGCCTGGTTATACAAACGACCTGCCCGGTAGCTAGAACGCACCAATGGTCCGCTCATAACTCCAAGAAATCCAATCTCTTCTGCTTCTTTAGCTAATTCTACAAACTCATTTGGTTTTACCCATCTAACCACTGGGTGATGTTTTGCGGTTGGACGTAAATACTGAGTAATAGTGATGAGATCACATCCGGAATCCCGTAGATCTTGCAGAGCCTGGGAAACTTCTGTACGTGTTTCACCCATACCTAGAATTAAATTTGATTTAGTAATTAAGCCAAAATCACGGGCCTGGGTAATTACATTTAATGAGCGATCATAGCGAAAGGCTGGTCTAATCTCTTTGAAAATTCGTGGAACCGTCTCGAGATTGTGAGCAAAAACTTCCGGACGAGTTTCAAAAACTTGATTTAATAAATCGGTATTTCCACTGAAATCAGGTGCAAGCATTTCAACGCCAACGCCAGGATTTAACTGATGCACTTGCAAAATTGTTTCAGCGTAGAGCCAGGCACCCTCATCATCTAGATCATCGCGAGCAACTCCAGTAATTGTTGCGTACTTCAAATTCATACTTCTGACCGACTCAGCAACCCGTCTTGGCTCGTCTCGATCTAAGGGCTGTGGTTTTCCAGTATCAATATTGCAAAAATCGCAACGACGAGTGCATTGCTCTCCACCAATTAAAAAGGTGGCTTCACGATCTTCCCAGCATTCAAAAATATTTGGACATGCCGCTTCCTGACAAACTGTATGCAAACCTTCACTCTTTACAAGTGATCGCAGCTTTGTGTACTCAGGGCCCATAACCGCTTTAGTTTTAATCCACTCCGGCTTTCGCTCGATAGGAGTTTGAGCATTACGTGCTTCTATTCGCAGTAATTTGCGACCATCCGGCGCTAAACTCATTATGAAACTCTCTCTAATGCCAGCAAAATATGCTTTTCAACAATTGGCTTCACATCAGAAATACTAATTGCGGCGCCCATTTCCTTTGATATGGAGGTAACGGATGCGTCTGTGATCCCACAGGGAATTATCTGATCATAGGCACTCAAATCTGGATTAACATTTATCGCAAATCCGTGAGTAGTTACACCCTTGGCTACTCGAATACCGATCGCTGCAACCTTGCGATCTCCATCTTTATCTCGAACCCAAACACCAGAACGCTCACAAAAACGCTCAGTTTTAAATCCGATTTCAGAACATGCAGCAATTAATGCGTTCTCTATTTCGCGAACAAATCCGACAACATCAGTTGGGTTTCTTAATTTAACTATTGGGTAACCAACTAATTGACCAATTCCATGCCAAGTAATTTTGCCACCTCGGTCGACATCAATTACTGGAGTTTTATTTGTTGGCCGATCAGAATCTAATGTTCTGCGTCCTGCGGTATAGACAGATGGATGTTGCAACAAAAACAAGGTGTTACTTTTTTCACCTGAGATTACAAGCTCTGCGAAATCTTTTTGCATTTGCCATATGGACTCATAATCAACTACACCTAAATCAGTTACTTGAATCTGGTTCTTTGTGAATATGGCCATGAAGCCAAGCCTAATTGCCAATCCATTTTTTCGCTAAACAAAGGCTTTTTCTAATAGTAAACACCTGTTACCGCCGCCAAACCAACTTCGCACTGGTAGATTCCGCCTAGGTAAAACTGTCAGTAAAACTAACATTGAGAGGCTACAACTCAGAATGAAGAAAGCCATTAAGCCAGGTACTCAAAAAGTTAAGGGCCGTAAAGCCCTTTGGATAGCAGTAGTAGCGATAATTAGTTGGTTAGCAATCTCCTCGGTAGCTGGACCAACCTTTGGAAAATTAAGTACGGTTCAAGAAAATGATAACGCTGCGTTTTTGCCAGATAACGCCGAATCAACCTTGGCAAGCATGGTAACTGTTAAATTCAATGACAGCTCAAATGATCAAATCCCTACCTTATTAGTATTTCTAGGTGATGTTGATCCAAAGAAAAATCCAGCCAAGTTAATTGAAATCCAAAATTATTTAGATAAATTGGGCGAGAAAATATTGCCAGAATCAGGCAAGCCAATTAGTTCTTACATAGTTCCAGGATTTCCGATTCAAGCGATTCCATCAGAGGATGGCAAGGCAGCACTTGCCAATATCGCCCTGGATTCCAAAATTGGCGAAGAGAATATTGAAGAGAAACCAACTTTGCCTATCCTTATCGAATTCATTCGTGAGGATTTGAAAGAAAACTTTGAAGCAAAGAGTCTGACAACCCATGTGACTGGATTTGGTGGAATTTTTGCCGACCTATTCAGTGCTTTTGGTTCAATTGATACTACCTTGCTATTAACAACACTAATCGTTGTTTCAATAATTTTAATTGTTGTTTATCGCTCGCCATTGCTCTGGATACTTCCATTGCTTACAGCAGTTACCGCCTTGTCGTTAGCAGGAACAATTGTTTACTTTGCTGCAAAGGCGGATTGGTTAGTTTTAAATGGCCAATCGCAAGGAATTCTTTCGGTGCTGGTACTAGGTGCTGCGACAGATTACGCCCTCCTTTTAATCGCAAGATATCGGGAAGAGTTACATCTACATGCTTCTCGTTTTGACGCTATGCGCATTGCTTTGAAAGGCGTATTTGAACCAATCCTGGCTTCTGGTTCAACAGTTGTTGCTGGATTATTAGTTCTCTTACTTAGTCAGCTTTCAGGTAATCGAGGCTTAGGTCCAGTTGGCGCAATAGGAATTGTTTCAGCAATGATCACAGTGCTTACATTCTTGCCAGCACTGCTTGTAGTTTTTGGCAGATGGATTTTCTGGCCGAAAATTCCACGTTTTGATGATGTCGATGAGAAATTAAGTGGCACTTGGTCCAAAGTCGGATCCCTTGTACAAAAGCATCCAAGGAGAGTTTGGGTTTCTACCGCCACTGTCTTATTGATTTTTGCTGGTTTTAGTTTCACATTAAAGGCTGACGGTTTGGCCAATACTGAGGCTTTCACATCTAGAACTGATTCTGTAATTGGACTTGAAAAACTAGGGGAGCATTTCCCAAGTGGTGAGGGATCTCCGGTTGAGATAGTTGTAAAAGAAAATGATGTTGCCGCTGCGACTGCAGCCCTACTGAGCGTTTCCAATGTTGCATTTGTTGAACCAATAGTTGCCGGCCAAAAGATTCCTGGCCAACCTATTCCGCCAATCAAAGTGGTTGAAGGCAAAGTTTTATTGAACGCTACTTTAAAAGTTGCGCCGGACTCAGTTGAAGCCAGAAATACAATCCCATTGATTCGAAGCGCAGTCAAAGCGGTCGATGAAGATATTTTGGTCGGTGGCGGAACAGCAGTCCAATATGACACTGATTTGGCGTCTCGCCATGACAATCGATTGATCATTCCAATTGTGCTGGTGATTATTGGAATCATCCTGGGTTTGTTGCTGCGAAGCATTTTGGCAGCCGGCATTCTCTTACTAACGGTCGTGCTTTCATTCATGGCCACCCTTGGAGTTTGCCAACTTGTATTTGAGCATATCTTCAACTTTAAAGGAGCGGACGCATCATTCCCATTATTTGCATTCATTTTCTTGGTTGCATTAGGTATTGATTACAACATCTTCCTAATGACTCGAGTCCGTGAAGAATCGATGAAGATTGGTACGCGAAAAGGTGTTATCAAGGGCTTAACAGTTACTGGTGGCGTAATTACATCGGCGGGAATTGTTTTGGCTGCAACATTTGCAGTTCTTGGTGTTCTACCGCTGGTATTCCTGGCCCAACTTGGCTTTGCTGTTGCCTTTGGAGTTCTACTAGATACGATCATTGTTCGCTCACTATTGGTACCGGCATTAGTTCACGATATCGGACCAAAAATTTGGTGGCCATCAAAATTGCAGCATGAATCAAAATCTCTAGTAAATAGTAAGTAGTCATGAGCAATAATCCCCGCGTTGGTATCGCAGGATATGGCTTAGCTGGGCGTTTTTTTCATGCACCAATGCTTAAGGGAGCAGGCTTTGATGTAGTTGGTGCATTGACCACAAACACAGAACGTAAGGCAGATGCCATCACAGATTTTCCACAAATAAAGGTTGTTTCAACGATAGATCAACTGTTAAATCTTGGTTTAGATTTATTAGTCGTTGCCTCTGCTAATAGTGCTCATGCTGAACAAGCCATGGCTGGTTTGCGATTTGGAACGCCAACAGTTGTAGATAAGCCAATGGGGCGAACGCTAGCGGAAACAAAGTTGATCACCGACCTTTCAACTGAACTTGGTATTCCGGTTACTACTTACTTTAACCGTAAATTTGATAGTGATGCATTAACAATTAAGAAGTTAATCAAAGAGGGAACTTTAGGCAATATTTTTAGATTGGATTCTAGATTTGAAAGATTTCGTCCAGAGTTAACAGCCAACTCATGGCGCGAGCAATCAACAGCCGCTGATGGTGGAGGAAATCTTTTAGATTTACAGCCACACCTAATTTCAACCGCATTAGATTGGTTTGGACCAGCAACATTAATTGCATCCTCAGTTCGCTCAATCCGAGGCGCAGCCGATGATGATATTTCACTTCTTTTAAAACATGACAGCGGCGTTGATTCTTACCTATCTGCTAGCGCAATCAATGGCGCACCTGGCCCGCGAATTAGATTAAGTGGGGATAAAGGTTCATTAGTTATTACTGAATTGGATCCACAGGAAATGATGTTAAAAAATGGGTTGTATCCAGAGGGTGGTCGATGGCAGCAAGGCGCTAAGAGCCGTGCATACTTACAACTCGGTGATGAGAAGCATGAGTATTTATGTGAAGATGGAAATTATGCCGAATTTTATAATCTAGTAAAAGCTGCATTAGCTGGCGGGCCATGGCCGGTATCAATAAAAGAGGCATTGAGTGTTGCCACAATAATCGATCAAGCACGCGAAAAATCATTTAGGTAGATGAACTTTGATTGCATCGTAATTGGTGCGGGCCTTGCCGGTATTACAGCTGCCCGGGATATGGAGAGTACGGGGAAGAATGTACTTTTAATTGAGGCTAGTGATGATGTTGGTGGTCGTTTACGCAGTGATCGATTAGATGGTTTTATCTTAGATCGCGGCTTTCAAGTTATAAATCCAAAGTATCCGCAGATCAGGCGAAGTCAATTGATCAAGGATCTAGATTTTGAATCTATATCTGGAAAAATTCATCTTGTTGATCTAGATTTAATGGTGGGTTACGCGCCAGGCAGCCTAAGTCGTCAAATTGGTTCTACTGCTGAGAAATTCAAATTTCTAAATTTTCTTGCACTTTCCAAACCATCAAACTCTCAATCTTTTGGCGATCACATCGCAGCATTTCCGAATCTGTATGAGAAGGTATTGAAACCATTTCTATCAGGTGTTTTCTTGACCGACCCAGCGTTAATTGCCGCCGATGTTGTTCAAGAGATTATTAGGTCATTAGTTAAATCATTGCCCGGTGTCCCAGCAAATGGCGTAGGTGAGTTTAGTAAAGCTCTAGCTAAACCATTAAAGAATGTACATTTGAATGAGAAAGTAATAAAGATTGATAAGGGCGCGGTAATCACTGATAAGGGTAAATATGAAGCAAGATTTATCGTGATTGCAACCGATGGACAAAGTGCCAATAATTTGATGGGAGTTAACAAAGAGTGCAAAATGTCAGCCAGCTACACCTTCTACTTTGCGGTGGATAAGCAGACCGAGTTGATGAGCAGCTTACAAATTTCTACCCAAGCCAAAGTAGTAAACACAATTGCTATCTCAAAAGTTTCCCAAAATTACGCACCAAAGGATAAAAATTTAATATCGGTAACTTCATTGCTGCCATTAACGCAAGAAGAGTTTCGCCAAGAGGTAAGCAAATTATGGAGAATCCCAGTTCAGAAATTTGAGTACATTCACCATTATGCAATTACGCAATCGCTACCTTTTCATGGACCAGGTAAATCCCTGAAAGAGAATTTATTTAAAAAGGATGGACTCTTTGTAGTTGGTGATCACATGAGCGCCCCATCTCAAGAGGGTGCGATGAGAACTGGCGCTGCTGTTGCGCTAAAGATTAATCAACTAATGCGGTAAGTGCTGCTGAGATATGAGGATAATCAAACTCAAAACCAGCATCTGTTAATACCTTAGGCACAATCTTTTTTGATCCTAATATTTCAGAGGAGAAACCACCTAAGGCAGCCCTTAGCGCAAAGGCAGGTGCTGGAAATATTGCAGGTCTATTTAAAGCACGGGCTAATGCTGCGGTGAACTCTTGGTTAGTAACTGGGTTGGGCGAAGTTAAATTTACTGGTCCAGTGATCTTTGAGTTGAGCAGGAATATGATTGCTCGTATCTCATCATGCAATGTAATCCAAGACCACCATTGCTTGCCGTTGCCCAACTTGCCACCGAGACCAAATTTAAAAATTGGCATCATTCGGCCAAGTGCACCGCCAGTAGGATCAAGAACTAAGCCAGTACGTAACTTAATTGTGGGAATATCAATTGCTAGATCAGCTGCCGCCTCCCATTCACGACAAACTACTGATAGAAAATCTTCGCCACCTCGGTCACTTTCACTAACTGATCTGTTTCCAGTCTCACCGTAATAACCAATTGCACTTGCTGAAATAAACTTTTTAATTCCTAAAGTTTTGGCTGCTGTGGCTATTGTCGTAGTTCCAAGAAGGCGCGAATTTAAGATTTCAGATTTATAAGCTGCCGACCAGCGCTTATCTCCAACACCGACTCCAGCTAAATGAATGATTGCATCAACTTGCGATAGCGCAGCAAGATCTATTTCGCCTACGTTTGGATTCCAAAAGACTTCATCATTATTTCGAACTGGCCTTCTAACAATCTTCTTTACTTCAAAGCCATCCGCACGTAATTGCCCAACAAGGGCACTGCCAATTAATCCTGATGAACCAGTGACTGCAACTTGATTAATCTTCGACAAATTACAAACCTAAATCTGACTCGAATCGACCCTCTTCTAGGCGTTCTTTCAAAGTTACTAGGAATCTTGCGGCATCCGCGCCATCTACAACTCTATGGTCATAGGAGAGTGCTAGATAGACCATGGATCGAATAGCGATTGTTTCGCCACCATCTGCACCTTTTACAACCATCGCTCGCTTTACAACGGCGCCTAATCCAAGAATTGCTACCTGAGGTTGATTAATGATCGGGGTATCAAATAAAGCACCACGAGAACCAGTATTTGTAATGGTGAACGTGCCGCCACCTAGTTCATCTGGGGTAATTTTATTGTCTCTAGTTCGGGCTGCTACATCAACAATCTTGCGGGCAATACCGCCCATATTTAAATCACCAGCATCTTTAACAACCGGAACCAATAGGCCACGATCGGTATCAACTGCAATGCCCAAATGTTCAGCGCTGTGATAAGTAATTTGATCACCCTCGACAATGGAGTTTAAAACTGGATGTTGCTTTAACGCTTCACAAACTGCAACGGCAAAAAATGGGAGATAGGTTAACTTCACACCTTCACGCGCTTCAAAACTTTCTTTTGCCGCTTTACGCAAGCGATCAATTTTTGTTACATCAACCTCGATAACCGTTGTTAATTGCGCAGAGATCTTCAATGATTCAACCATGCGATCAGCAATAACTTTACGTAATCTAGTCATTCCAACTGTTGTACCTCGTAATGGTGAAGCAACAACTGATGATTTAGGGGCGCTAGCTTGCGTAATTGGTGAATTAATTACAGCTGGCGTTGTTGGAATTGACCTAGTAGAAGCGGCTAAAACATCCTCTTTGCGGATTCGCCCACCGACTCCACTACCTTGAATAGTCGCAAGATTTACTCCAGATTCAGCAGCTAATTTTCGAACTATTGGAGTTACATAGGAATCATCATTTGATGAAGCAACCTTTGTAGCAACTGGTGCTACAGCTACTGGAGCCGTAACAACTGGTGTTGGCACTGGAGTTTGAATGATGGGTGCTGCTGGTGCTGTAACTGGTGGTTTTGGAGTAGAGATCGGGGCTGCAGTGGAGCCAGATACTCCGATTGAAGCTAATCGAGCACCAACTGCGACAGTTGAATCAACCGCTACATCGATGCTTAAAACTGTACCTGAAACTGGTGATGGAATTTCAGTATCAACTTTGTCAGTTGATACTTCAAGTAGTGCCTCATCAGCATTGATTGAGTCGCCAACATTTTTTAGCCAACGCGTAACAGTTCCTTCAGTTACAGATTCACCAAGTGCTGGCATTGAAACAATTGTTGATCCAGAGTTGCTTGGCGTTGAATTCACTGCGGCAACAGGTGCAACCGGTAGCGGAGTTGGAGCCGGTGTTGCGACTACTGGGGCAGGAGTTGGAGTTGGAGCAGGAGTTGGCGCGGAAGCGACTGGCGCAGCGCTTACTGCAGCACCATCATTAATTATTGCTAACTCAGCACCAACTGGAACTGTTGAATCAATTGCTACGACAATTTTTTGTAGAACTCCAGCAACTGGAGATGGAATCTCTGTATCTACCTTGTCCGTTGAAACTTCTAATAGTGGCTCATCAACTGCAACTAGATCGCCTTCTTTTTTCAGCCATCTTGTTACTGTGCCTTCGGTAACTGATTCGCCAAGGGCAGGCATGGTTACTGAAAATGTCATAACTTAACCCCCCTCGAATCGTTGGTAATTCTAACCATGGGCGTGCAGCGGTTTTCCAGCCAAAGCAAGGTGAGCCTCACCTAGTGCTTCAGATAATGTTGGATGAGCGTGAATATGTTGGGCAACATCTGCTGCATCAGCTTCCCAATTATAAATAAGTTGCGCCTCTGCTAGTAATTCCCCGACTCGTGAGCCAACCATATGAATTCCAAGGACAGGACCATTTTTCGCTGCCACTAATTTCACAGAACCAGCAGTTTTTAAAATATTCGCTTTGCCGTTGCCTGCTAAATCATAATTTAATTCAACTACATCATGACCCTTAGCTTTTGCTTGTGCTGTTGTTAAGCCAACTGAGGCAACCTCTGGCTCGGAGTATGTAACACGAGGTACGCCATCATAATTAATAGCCCGAGGATTTAAACCAGCGATCTCTTCAGCAATCATAATTCCCTCAGCAAAACCAACATGGGCTAGTTGTAATGTAGGAATTAGATCACCGACCGCCCAAATTCCAGGGACATTGGTTCTACATTTTTCATCTACCAAAATATATCCACGATCTAACTTAATTCCTGCCTCTTCATAACCTAAGCCTGCTGAAACCGGACCACGGCCAACCGCAACCAAAAGAACTTCGGCCGAGAAGCTCTTTCCATCTTCTAAAGTCACAGTAACACTCTTCTTATCCTTCTGGAGTGATTTAAATCTGCTACCTAATTCAAAGTTGATACCGCGTTTGCGAAAGGCTCGTTCCAACTGCTTACTTGAGGATTCATCCTCTAACGCGACTAGGTGAGGTAGGCCCTCAATAATTGTTACTTCAGCACCAAAAGATTTCCAAACGGATGCGAACTCGCATCCAATTACGCCACCACCTAGAACAATTACAGATTTTGGCACGTAATCAAATTTCATCGCCTCTTCACTTGTAACAACTTGCTTGCCATCAATTTCAATACCTGGCAATGTCTTTGGGTAAGAACCAGTCGCAAGGATTACATTCTTTCCAGTGTATTTAACACCGCCTGCTTCAACTGTATTTTTAGAAACTAATTTTCCGGACGCCTCTACATAGGTAATATTTCGGGATTTAACCAAGCCCTGCAATCCTTTATGTAACTTTGAAACAACACCGTCTTTGTAGGCATTCACCGCAGACATATCCATTGAGTGGAAATCAGCTTTAACGCCAAAGTCACCAGCATGTCGAGTGCTGTCGGCGATCTCACCAGCATGTAGTAAAGCCTTGGTAGGGATGCAACCTTTGTGTAAACAGGTTCCGCCTAATTTTTCCTTCTCAATTAAAACTACAGATAAACCAAGTTGCGATGCACGAAGTGCTGATGCGTAACCACCACTACCGCCGCCTAAAATTACAAGATCAAAATCGGCCATGAGACTATCTTGCCACGAAACTAATACTTACTAAGGCTGTAATCATGATTGCTTTACTGCCTGTGATGCAGCCAACTCAGCCAGCGTGACTAATGAACGAAGGGCAATTCCTGTACCACCAACTGGCGTATAGCCATGTGCAGTTTTATCGTTGAAAGCAGGTCCAGCAATATCTAAATGCAGCCAAGGTGTTTGTGGATCAATGAATTCTTTTAAAAACAATCCTGCAACTAACATGCCGCCGCTGCGATCACCAATATTTGCTAAATCAGCAATTGGCGAATCAAGGGATGCTCGTAATTCAACTGGAAGTGGCATTGGCCAAAAAGATTCACCTGCAATATTTGCAGCTGATAAAAACTGTTCGCTAAATGATTCATTATTTGTCATTACCGCAGAAGTGCGAGTTCCTAGAGCAACAACTTGAGCGCCAGTTAACGTTGCAACATCAATAATTCCATCCAGGCCGCCTGCTTTTTTGCCAACTTCAGCAGCTTTAATTAACGCATCAGCAAGAACTAATCTGCCTTCAGCATCTGGGTTTAAGACCTCAACAGTTTTTCCACCGTAAATTGTGATTACATCAGATGGTCGAGTTGCAGTGTCGCTAACCATATTTTCAGCAAGGGGTGCCCAACTATCAATCGCGACCGGAATTTTTAACTGAGCAATTGCAAATATCGCACCAATTACAGCGGCCGCACCAGACATATCTGATTTCATTGCCTCCATACCTTGTGCAGGCTTAAGAGCTAAACCACCTGTATCAAAGGTGATTCCCTTACCGACAAAGGCGAATCTCTTTGAGAATTTACTTGGCGTGTAGGAGACGCGCAACAACCTTGGTGGATTAGCTGAGCCCTGTCCTACTCCGATAATGCCGCCGTAGCCACCTTTTTTAAGCGCTAGCTCATTCAAAATTTCTACTTTAACTCCGTACTTCGTAGCCTCTTTTTTAATGCGTAAGCAGAATGAATCTGGTGTTAAGTGAGATGGTGGAGTATTAATTAAATCTCTGACTAAAGCAGTTTGTTCAGCAATTACTTCGGCTCGTTTAACCGCATCTTTGGCTTGACTCGTATCGGAAAATTTACTTAAAACACTTATTTGTGAGAGTGGAGCTTTTTGTTCCTCTTTTTTACTTCCTAAGAACTCGGTAAAGGAGTATGCACCAAGTGCTGCACCTTCTGCGATTGCGGCCAACTCGTAAACAGATTTGTGGGGCAGTGCAAATGTTGCAACTTTGTTGCCAGCTAAATGACGGGCGGCAGCGCCTGCGGCACGACGTAGAGTCTCACTTGAAATAACTTCATCTAGATTTCCTAACCCAGTGAAAACAATTAACTTAGTAGTTTTACTTGGCAGTTTAAAAACCTCATCGGCTGCACCAGTAACTCCCATAGCGGTTAGCGTGCTTACTAAGGAGTTGGTATCAATCTGAGCTGATCCTGGTTCAATGTGTAACTTCTTGTTTCTAAGGCCAATTCCCACCACCAGTACTTCACTTTCCACTTTGGTAGTTAATTTAATCTTGACCATTTAGTGAAACCCTTCCAGCTTTGGTGACATAAATCGATATGTTAATCGCGTTTGTTGCGCAGGAGCCATACCTTAAGGGATAGATTTGGGACATGGAAAATTTGCCACCAGTTGAACTACTGAAAACTCCGATTCATGCTTGGCATGTGAAAAATGGTGCCAAATTGGCTGATTTCGGTGGCTGGGAGATGCCGATTGAATATGGCAGTTACCAAGATATCAATGGTGATAAAGGCGGAGTTCTGGCAGAGCATTTAGCAGTTCGCAACAAGGTTGGGTTATTTGATGTTTCTCATCTTGGCAAGATCGAGGTGCATGGAGATTCGGCACTAGATTTTCTAAATTCACAATTTACTAATGATTTAAAAAAATTATCTGATGGACAAGCTCAATACAATCTACTTTGTAATGAAAAAGGCGGAGTAATTGATGATCTAATTGTTTATCGTCGTTCACATGATGATTTTCTATTAATTCCTAATGCAGATAACTGCACTGAGGTATTTAATGTTTTAAAGCAAAATACCCAGAATCTAAAGATCTCAAATGCACATCAAAAATATGCAGTTTTTGCTTTACAAGGCCCTAGCAGCGTTGAGGTTATGGAGATTCTAGGAGTCAAGACCAACCTTGAATACATGTCATTTACAAATATTACTTTGCCGCAATATCCCCAACTTGGTGAGATTATTCTTTGTCGTACCGGATACACCGGTGAATTTGGCTATGAGTTTTTACCCAAATGGGAGATTGCGCAGGAGTTTTGGCAGATTTTAAGTTCTGCAGTGTTTAAATCAGCAGGCCGAGTTTGTGGGCTAGGAGCAAGAGATACCTTGCGGACGGAGATGGGTTATTCGTTGCACGGTCATGAATTATCCCCTTTAATCACACCGCTACAAGCAAGTTCAGGTTGGGCGGTAGCGTTAAATAAAGGTGATTTCTTAGGCTCTACATCATTGCTTGCAGAAAAGAAGATTGGTTCTGCTCGAATACTGCGTGGACTAAAAGTTCTAGATAGAGGAATTCCAAGACCCGGAATGATTGTGCAATCTAAAGAGGGTACTAACTGTGGCGAAATTACAAGTGGAACATTCTCGCCCACCTTAAAGCATGGCATCGCACTTGCATTACTTGATCCCTCACAAGGAATTGGATCAAATGTAATAATTGATATCAGAGGTAAACAAAGTCAAGCGCAAGTGGTTAAACCACCTTTTGTTTCACCAAAGGTAAATTAGTCGCTATCTCCAATTTTTTCTTGGCCCTACGCAGGGTTATCAAAATTGGTTTTCCAGTTAAGAGAATCAAAATCACCGTAAAAGCCGCCCGGGGAATATCCCACGATAGGGAAGTGGCTAGGTGAAAAACAAGAAATCTTTGAAGATTATTCGCTACTGAATCTGATGCAACAAATGAAAGCTGCGAATCCGCACCAATTAGCCACGGCCATAATTGAAGATTCATCAATAACCCAAACAATTGGGTTGCAATTACTGCATAAACACTAATAACTAATATCTCATACTTGCCAGTTAATCTCTTTGGGATCAAGCCAGCAAACATTGCGACCCAGCCAGCTGCCAGCATTTGAAAGGCGAGCCATGGACCAACTCCACCAGTAATTAATGCTGATGCAAACAAAGAGGTGACACCTAAGGTAAAGCCAAAGTTTGCGCCAAATACTCGACCAATTAGAATTAATAAAAACCAGATCGGCTCAATTCCAATTGCACCCGCTCCTAATAATCTCAAGGCACAGATTAACGCAGCAAAAACACCAAGCAGTGCGACAGATTTTGAATCTAAGCCACCATAATTTATTTCAAATATAAATAAAAGAATGGCAATCGGCAATACAGCTGCTGCTAACCATTTAGTATTCTCGTTTTGAAAGAGAAAAATATCTGATTCTGGGATGAACAATGGCCACGTAAACGCCAGTAATCCCATTATTGAAAGTGGCAGCAATAAAAATGAACTTCGCTTCAGCAAACTAATCAACCCTTTTGATATCGGCGAAAATTACATCTGCCACAGTCAACCAATTTTGAGATGAGAAAGCTTTGCTCACTTGAGGGGCAAATGCAGGGGATGAGGTCAATACATCCCTAGTTTGACCATCTGAAATAACTTCACCATCTGCAATCACAACTACTCGAGTTGCCAACTCAGCGACTAGTTCAACATCATGCGTTGCTAGAATAACTGTCACTGAATTTGCGGATACCTCTTTCAATATTTGCGTTAATTGATCCTTTGCTCGGTAATCAAGGCCTCTTGTTGGTTCATCCAGTATCAAAATCTTGGGTTTAGTTACCAGAACGAGTGCAAGGGCTAGAACCAGCTTTTGGCCTTCTGATAAATCTCTGGGATGAGTATTCACATTAATTGATGGCGATAAAGACATTAAAATTTTCTCTGTAGAACCCTGCTCTAATTCATTTTGTTTATCGGTGTGTTCGCACTCATTTTTAACACTGCTTTCGAAGAATAGATCAGCCGGTTCCTGCGGTACATAGCCAACAAGAGTTACCAAGTCTTTGCCGGTTAATTTACTGGCATCGCCACCAGCAATTCGTACCTTTCCAGTGAATTGATTTGATCCACCAGCGATTGTCCTTAGCAATGTACTTTTACCAGCACCATTTCTGCCCATTACTGAAACAATCTCACCTGCAGTAAATTGGAGATTTACCTTGTTTAGTGCAGTTTTATTTGAAAGTTGAACTGAAAGATCATTTACTTCTACAGATGGCGCAGTTTTTTCAATCGGGGAGCTTTTCAACGCTTTGATAGGAAACTGCCATTTACTGGTCACTCTTTTTAATTCACGAACCGAGAGCGGCAACTGTGCAAGATTTAAGTGCTTAGCCACCTTAACGATTGGCGGGTTGATATCAGAGATACTCATTATTTCTTGTGGCGTACCAATTTGAACCTGGCCATCACCTTGCACTAAAACAATCCGATCAACAAAATGTATAACGCGCTCTAATTTATGTTCGGCCATTATGACTGTCAGACCAAGATCATGAACTAATTTGTTAATGATGGCTAGAACCTCCTCAGCTGCTACTGGATCTAACGCACTAGTTGGTTCATCAAGAACTAAAACTTTCGGATTCATTACCAGAGCGGATGCGATAGCAACTCTTTGCTGCTCACCACCAGAGAGAGTGGAAAGGCTTCGTTTTCGAATTGGTTGCAAACCTAATAGATCAATAACTTCTTCAACTCTGCGTCGAATAATCGAACGTTCGATGCCATTTGTTTCTAATCCGAATGCAATCTCATCTTCAACCTGATCAGTCACAAAACCATTGAGTGGATTTTGACCAACTATCCCGATGATGCCTGAAAGTTGTCCGGGTTTAAGTTGGTTTATTGATTGTCCAGCAACGATTATTTCCCCACTTAAGATTCCTGATGTGTGATGCGGTATCAGACCGTTAATCAATTTCATGAAGCTACTTTTACCCGCACCAGTGAAACCGATTATTAAAATTAACTCACTTTCGTTAACGGTAAAAGATAGATTCTCTAAGATTGTCTTTCTGGAGTTTGGATACACTAATGAGACGTTGGAAAATGAGATCATGTATTCACCACTGTAGGTTTAGTCAAAAACAGAGGTACACAAGCAAAAATAGTAAATATCGGCAGTAATAACAGAAATCCAACTGTTGAAATTAGAGTGGGCAAAAAGATCACTAGGTAAATAGTCAGCGCAATCACAAAGTAATCTGAAAGGGTGAAGCTCTCGACTCGGTATGAGGTCGGCCTCTTGCTGTAGCCAAAACCTCTGCTCTCCATCGCCGCCGATAAATCTATGGCTCTTTCTAAGCTCTCCTCTAAAACTGGGGTAAGAACTTTGTTGAAATTTCTCAAACTTATTTTTTCTTCGCCACGGAACTTTCGGGCCATTTTAATTCGTTGATAGGAAGCAAGAATCTGCGGTAGAACTGAAACTGCAATTATGAGAGTTACACCAAATAAATACAGTCGACTAGACATCATTTTTATTATTTGAATTGGTGATGAAAGTGAGGAAGCTGCGCCAAAAGCAATTACGATTAAAGCAAAAGTTAAACTTTCATCGAGCACAGACAACAATCGTTGTTCTGTGACCTCACCACCAATTCGCACTCCAGCCAGCCACTCTGGCATCTGCAGTTGGGGTAGCGTGAAAACAACATTACCTGGTAGATAAGTTCCGATTATTACGGCAAAGATAAATCTAACTACAACGGCGAAAAGGGCTAGTCGTAATGCAAACTTAAAAGAGTTACCCCACAAAGTGTCTGTGCCTCGTTTGGCAACTACAAATATAAAGATCAGGATGGTGATAATCACAATCAGATTTTCACCACCCCGAAGAGCTGCTACGGCCAGCGCCACAGACCAAATCCACCATGTCGCTGAATTCATATCAACCTTAAAATTTCAACTTTTACAAAGTTAATTAAAGTTGTTTACGTTTTTTTATGGCAACTGCAAGCAGAATGCCAAACAATGCTGCTAATGCCACAGCCAGTGTTGGT